>NZ_SAXY01000050.1 GCF_008016535.1 Brachyspira pilosicoli | reverse complement strand
TAGGCAGAAAAACAGTTTATCAATTCACTGCAGTAGATTTAGCTACACGCTATAGTTGGAGGCAAATCTATGAGGATAAAACACCTTATAGTGCTTTATCTTTCTTAAAATATGTCTTAAAAACTTCACCTTTTAAGATACAGGCTATACAAACGGACAATGGTATAGAATATACTTATCGCTGTATTAATACTCCTAAAATAAATATTTTTGATGAATACTGCTTAAAAAATAAATTAGAGAGGAGATATATTCCTATAGCAACACCAAGATACAATGGCGTAGTAGAAAGAGTACACGGCATAGACGAAAGAGAATTTTATTCACGATTAAATAAAAATATCACAGTAGAATTATTGAGAGAAAAATTAAAAGAATATACACATTTTTATAACAATCAAAGATTGATTTCTTCGTTATTGTATATTACAATCAAAGAAAGAATCAAAAATATTATAGCAAGTAAAAGTACAATATCTATGGCTCCATGACAATTTATAAAAAATGCTTCTTCAATAGTTACATGTGATAATAATGATAGAGTTCATAATAATAGTAATATTTTAATAGAAAATGGAGTTATAACCTATATTGGCAAAGAAGAAAAAAATGCGGATAAAACAATTGACGCTTTAGGCTGTTTTGTATACCCTGGGCTTATAAATACTCATCATCATTTATTTCAAATATTCACAAGAAACCTTCCGCAAGTACAGAATATGGAATTATTTGAATGGCTTACTAATCTTTATGAAATATGGAAGAATTTAAATCATGATGTTGTTTACTATAGCTCTATTACAGCAATGGGGGAGTTGTTAAAAACAGGCTGTACTACTTGTTTTGACCATCATTATTTATTTCCGCAAAAAAACTCAGAAATGCTATTAGATTCACAGTTTAGGGCTGCTAAAGATTTAGGAATAAGAATGTATGCTTCGAGAGGAAGTATGGATTTAAGCAAAAAAGATGGCGGACTTCCTCCAGATTCTGTTGTTCAATCATTAGATGAAATTTTAAAAGATTGTGAGAGAGTAGTTAAAAAATATCATGATTCTTCAAAATATTCTATGAGTATGGTAGCATTAGCTCCTTGTGCTCCTTTTAATGTAACAGGAGAGTTAATGAAACAGTCTGCTGTTTTGGCAAGAGATTTGAAAGTGAGACTTCATACACATCTATGCGAAACTAAAGATGAAGAAGTATTTGTAAGAGAAAAGTTTAATATGCGTCCTTTGGAATATATGGAAACATTGGGCTGGGTTGGTGAAGATGTATGGTATGCACATGGAATACATTTTAATGATAAAGAGTTAAAATATTTAGCTGATACAAAAACAGGTGTTGCACATTGCCCTATATCAAATATGAAGTTAAGTTCTGGGGTGTGCAAAATACCTGAAATGCTTAAGTTAGACGTGCCTGTTGGACTTGCAGTTGATGGAAGTGCTAGTAATGATGGCTCTAGTTTACTTGAAGAGATGAGAGTATGCTATTTACTTCATAGACTTAACTCAAGTGATAAAGCTCCTAGTGCTTATGATATATTAAAAATTGCTACTAATGGAGGAGCTAAAGTTTTAGGACGTGATGATATAGGAAGTTTAGAAGTTGGAAAGGCTGCTGATTTATTTATGATAGATATGAGAAGATTAGAGATGGTTGGAGCTAACTTTGATGCTAAATCTTTATTTGGTACTATAGGGTGGAAAGGAAGTGTTGATTATACTATAGTGAATGGAAAAGTTGTTGTTGAGAAAGGAAAGTTAATTAGCATAGATGAAGAGAAAATGTACAAACTTGCAGATGAGACAGAAAATAAATATTTGTCAAAAGTATAAATTAGTTTTTGTTTAATAAAATAGATAGTATATGTAATATTATTTTTTATATTAATTTTAAAATTATTGCATATAAAAATTATTATTAAAAAAAATAAATTAAAGCTTATAAAAAATATAATTATTATCAAAAAATCTTGACAATGCTTAAAGCCTTACTATACTTGAATACATATGATAATTTTATATAAGGAGACATACAAGCTATGGAAATTTTTAATTACATGGAAAAATATAATTATGAAGAGCTAGTATTTTTCAATGATAGTAAAACAGGTCTTAAATCTATCACATGTATTCACTCTACGAAATTAGGTCCTTCTTTAGGAGGTACTAGGCTTTGGAATTATAAGTCAGAGAGTGAGGCTGTAGAAGATGTTTTAAGACTTGCAAGAGGTATGTCTTTAAAATCGGCATGTGCTGGACTTGATTTGGGAGGCGGTAAAACAGTAATAATAGCAGACCCTAAAAAAGTTAAGGGTAATGAACTTTTCTGGAGGTCATATGGAAGATTTATTGAATCTTTAAACGGAAGATATATTACTGCTGAAGATGTAAACACAAGCACGGAAGAGATGGAATTTGTAGCTAAGGAAACTAATTTTGTAGCAGGACTTAGGAGCAAATCAGGAGACCCTTCACCTATGACAGCTTATGGTGTTTATATGGCTATGAAAGCTAGTGCTTTTAAAGCATTTGGAAGCGATAATTTAGGAGGTAAAAAAATATCTGTTCAAGGGCTTGGACATGTGGGGTTGGTTTTATGCGATTATTTGTCTAAGGATAATGCTGAGCTAATAGTATCTGATATTGACAGCGATAAAGTAAGAAAAGTTGTTGAACTTTATAAGGCTAAAGAAGTTGATGTTAATGCTATATATGAACAAGATGTTGATATATTTGCTCCTTGCGGACTTGGTGCTATTATTAATGATGAAACTATACCAAAATTAAAATGTAAGGTTATAGCTGGTTCTGCTAATAATGTTCTTAAAGAATCTCATCATGGAAAGATTTTAAAAGAAAAAGGAATAGTATATGCTCCTGACTATGTAGCTAATGCAGGAGGCGTTATAAACGTAGCTATGGAAAACCCTGTTTATAATTATGAAGCTGCAAAGAGTGCTACAGAGAAAATATATAATAGAATATTAGAGATTTTTGAAATGTCTGACAGAGAAAATATTTCCACTAATGAAGCAGCAGATAAATTAGCTATGGAGAGGATAGAATCAATAGGCGAAATACATTCAAGATACATAAGAAAATAGAATATAATTAAGTGAACATATTTTGCAATATAAATTTTTTGCTTTATGCAGCTTTTCCCGAAGCAAAAAGTTTTTGCCCTTCGTGTACGCTTCGCGAAAGTGCAAATACTTTGTTTATATGCTGTTAATAATGTATTAAATAAAATGTAGCTCTTCGTGAAGCGTATCCGAAGGATATAAGATTTTTTATTGGTATAAAAGAACCAAAATGACTGCATTTTTAGATAAAATACAAGTATTGTTTTGCATCTATAGATATTCCAACATATAAAGTAAAAAATTTGCATTTTTTTTGCAACTTTTTGCGGCGGGAAAAAGTTGAATAAAATAAAAATTCATACTAGATAGTATAGTTGTTTGGATATACAAAAATAATTTATTTATAAAAAAGCGGGCTTAGGAAATAAGTCCGCTTTATTTTTATATATTGTTGTTTTTTATTTTTTTATTAATGGGTAGCCCATTTTCTCTCTTGATTCTATATAAGCTGCAGATACCTTTTTCATTAAGTCTCTTACTCTTGCAATATATCCAGCCCTCTCTGTTACACTTATAGCATTTCTCGCATCAAGCATATTAAATACATGCGAGCTTTTCATTACCATATCATAAGCAGGAAGAACACATCCATTAGCTAAACATCTATCGCATTCTTCTTCATATTCTTTGAAATGCCTAAAATACATATCAGTGTCAGCTACTTCAAAATTATATTTAGAGAATTCTCTTTCACTTTGTAAATGTACATCTCCGTATTTTATTCCATGTCCCCATTCCAAATCATACACATTATCAACATTTTGTAAGTACATACATATTCTTTCAAGTCCGTAAGTAATTTCACCTGTTATAGGCTTTAAATTTATTCCTCCAACAGCTTGGAAATATGTAAACTGAGTTATTTCCATACCGTCAAGCCAAACTTCCCAGCCAAGTCCCCAAGCTCCGAGTGTAGGTGATTCCCAGTCATCATGTACAAATCTTATGTCATGGTCTTTAAAACTTATTCCTAATGCTTCCAAACTTTGTATATATAAATCTTGAATATTTTCTGGAGATGGCTTCATTATTACTTGGTATTGATAATAATGCTGGAGTCTGTTTGGGTTTTCTCCATATCTTCCGTCTGTTGGTCTTCTTGAAGGCTCAACATATGCAACACTAAAAGGTTCAGGTCCTAATGCTCTTAATGCTGTTGCGGGGTTAAATGTTCCTGCTCCTACTTCCAAGTCATAGCCTTGCTGTATTATACATCCGTTTTCGCTCCAGAATTTATTTAAAGTCATTATTAAATCACTAAATGTCATTTTTGAGTTTTCTCCGATTGATATTATATTTTTCTTCTATTGTATAATAGATATAATTTAATTGCTATAAATTTATTAAAAAATCAATGTTTAGGAGCCATACATATTGCACGTTTTTTTAGTTTAAAAAAGTAGGTATTCCTTATAATTTAATTAACTAAAATAAAACAAAAGGAATACCTATGAAAGAATATACTTCAAATCAAAGAAAAAAGATAGTTCTAAAAATTAATAAAGTTAAGAATAAAGAAATATTAGCTTTAAAATATAAGATTAGTATTAGAACATATTATTATTGGAAAAGACAATTAGAAATTTGTTCTATTATAAACCCTAAATCTACTAAACCTAAAACTAATAAAAATAAATTGAAAGATAAAAAGATTATTAAAAGAATAATTGAGATAAGAAAATTATACGGTTATGGTAAATTAAAAATAAAAAAACAATTAGAGTTAGAAGACATTAAAGTAGGAACAACAGCAATAGAAACTGTTCTAAAAGAACATAATTTGTATAGGAGCAAAAAGAAAAAAAATTAAGAGGAAGCATAAAGGAAAACATGCAATTTATATCAAGGAAGCAGGAGAAAATGTACAAATAGATGTCAAATATGCTTTTTTTGGTGAAATACGTTATTATCAGTTTACTGCTGTAGATTTAGCAACAAGAATGAGCTTTAGATATTTATACGATGAAAAAAGTCCATACAGTACCATTGATTTTATGAAACGACTTATAGATTATTTTCCTTTTAGAGTACATTGTATTCAAACAGACAATGGTACAGAATTTACTTATCGAAAACATTCATTTAATACTGAACACCCATTAGATATATTTTGTAAGAAAAACTATATTAAAAGGGTTTATAGTCCAATTGCATCACCTTGGTATAATGGCGTAGTAGAGAGTACACATAGGCTAGACCAAAAAGAATTCTATGACTTTTGTACACAAGAATTAACCTTAAAGAAAGCAAATAAAAACATACAAAAATATAATTATTTTTTCAATTATAAACGAATACATTCTGCTTTAAATTATGATACACCTATGCTATACTTTAATAAATTAAGGAATTCCTAACTGCAATATGTTTGGCACCCGTGCAATTTGGTTTCAGATAAAATTATAGATTTTGAAAAGATAGATAATGTCAACTATATTTTGAAAATCAAAAAAGACATAATATATTTATTTGTAATAATTGCAGTTTTAATTTTTGTTATTTATTATTTGATACTATTCAATATATATCATAAAGAAAAATTTTTATATATTATAAATTATATTAATAGATACAGATTTGCCATAGCAGCTATAGTTTTTATATTATGCATAATATTTGAAATAAGCGGTTCATCTATGGGTATATATTCTAATTGGTTAAATACAGAATCTGGAGTAATTTTTGGTGAATCAAGAGGAATAAGGAGTGATGAATGGAAAGTATTAACACCTTTTATGCTTTCACAATATGAGAATCATACAGGTAAATTTCCATATTTTAGTGATACTATAAGAGGTGATAAAACGGATGTATATATGGTTTATGGACTTCCCGTTATGGCTAAGCTTGATGATATAGTAGAACAGGCATTCAATGATCAGTGTACTGGTGCTAACCCAGTGTACCCTCTTATGAAAGAATTAAAACAAATTTATTTAGATGCTTATAATGGTGTTTATTAATAAAATATTTCTTTTATAATTGTTTTGTGGGTGAGAAGCTTTATATTAGTTTCTTGCCCATTTTTGTTGTTTTATGATTGACAATAGTTGTTTTTATGGTACAATATTATAAAATGATGGGCATATATATGAAAACAAACAAACAAACAAACAAACAAACAAACAAACAAACAAACAAACAAACAAACAAACAAACAAACAAACAAACAAACAAACAAACAAACAAACAAACAAACAAACAAACAAACAAACAAACAAACAAGTATTTCTCAATAGAATTCTGTCTTTATTGCAAAAAAAAATTTAAACAATTTAAATACAATCATTGTATTTTGTGGGATACTTTATGAAAAATAATAAATTATTTTTTAAAATATATTTATCATTATTAATAATATTTATAATCACTTTAATAATTTTAAATATATTGGGAAATAAAAATAGAATAGGATATTTAACAGAATTTAAATTTGATGAATACTATATAAATAATACACTTAAACTAAATGGATTATCAAATATTAATTTTAAATTAGATGGGAAACTGAAACTGGATGAGGAATCTATAAAAGAATTTATATTTACAAATGAAGCTATCACAAATTATATTTATGGATTTAGAATAAAATACTACAGCAAAATATTTAAAAACAGTGATATTTACGGAGTTTATATAGACACTAATAAAATCCTTCAAGATAATAATTTCATTAAAGAAATAAAAATGAATGATGATAAAGGAACTCCTTTTGGAAGCTTGATTTCTGCTAAAAAAATTACTGATTCAGAAAAAATTGATAATGTAGAATATAACTTAAAAATTAAGAGTAAAATAGTAATAATAACATATTTATTATTTTTTATAGCTTTATGTATTTATTATAGAAATAGTATATTTAATTTAATTAAAAGAAGTAATATATTAAATATAAAAAATAAAATAAACATCAAAAAAATTATTCAAATATATAGTATTATACTTTTGATTATAGTTTTGCTAACAGTTATACTTGGTATTTTAGGAAAAAAGGATAGGATTGGATATTTATCAGAGTTTGTATTTGATGATTATCATATTGATAAAACTTTAGAAATAAACGGATTTGATATAGATAATACAAAAAAACTTTTCACTACAGATAGTATATTAGATAATGATGCTTTAACTCATTATATATTTACTAATGAAAATATAACAAATTATAGCTATGGTTTTAAAATTAAATGCTATTCTAAAATATTTAAAAATAGTGATATATATGGTATTTATCCATATATTCATACTTTCGGAGAATATATTAAATCTGCTGAAATGAATGATTTATATGGAACACCTTTTGGCAGTCTAATTTCTACTAAACAATTAAAATATCATGATAAAATAGAAAATATTAAATATTATCTTTTAATAAAATTTGATACATTCTATTATACAGCTATATTTTTTATAATATTATTATTAATAATATTTTTATACATTTTAAATGAATATTGGAAATATAAAAATACTTTAATATATGAAGACTATTCTTTTATTAATATAATTGAGATTGTATCTATATTTCTTTTTGTATTCCAATGTTGGTTATTTTATCCAGGATGGTATGATGATTATGATACATGGCATTCTATTATAAGATCTTTATATAATCTTTCTAATAATTGGCACCCTGTATTTATAGAATTAAGTATATATGTTATAAATAAAATAGGTCTAACAATGGGAACTTTATTCATAATAAATATTTTTTTGTGGTATAGCGGAATGTTTTTGATAGTAGTCTCCCTATATATAAAATATAAAAATAAACTTGTTATATTATTACTATTATTTATAACTTTTATCAGACTAATATATATGAATAATATAATATATGTTAAAGATTATATGGCAACTTTATATACTTGGTTATCGTGTTCAATAGTTTTTTCCATCATAATAATAAAAATTGAAGATAAATTCTTAAAAAATATATTAAAATTTCTATCTTTAGTATTTTTAATTATAGGAATGTTGCATAGACATACTATGATAGTAACTGTTTATCCTATACTAATATGGTTTACATATGATTTTATAAAAGAAAAAAATATAATTATGACAAAAAAGTATATAATTTATTTTATTTCTATAATGTTAATTAATGCTATTATATTAATGTCAATTTTTTATTTTTTCCCAAGAACTTATATAAAGTATTCTGCTACAGGGCAAATAGTACAATTACTTTCTTTACATATTGCTTGTACTTCAGTAATGGCAAATGATAGTTCTTTAATACCAGCGGATGCATACTCTGATGGTAAAAATTTTGATGATTTAGTTAAAGGGTATAAAGAAGTAGAATCTACAGGATGGTTATATAGAAATGGATGGTATTTTTCTACAGAAACTCTTGTAAAAGATAGTAAAATACTCAAAAATATCTTATTTAAAACTATATTAAAGCACCCTATATATTACATTAAATTTTTATTTTATTACTCTAAAGAGATGATTACACATGAAGATATTATCATAAATTATATAAATAAGTATAATTCTTATATAAAGCAGTTAGATGGATTTTATATGATAAAAGATAGAACTTTAATATATAATTTTGTTTATAATAATAGTGCTATACAATTTTCTAAAATTAAAAAAAATATATTTGATTTTATAGTAAAATATATTTTGATACCAATAAAACCTTTTTATTTTGTATTTTTCTCAACAATATTATTTTTTATTACAGGATTATTATGGTTATTAAGACCTAACTTTAGAAATGATGTATTATTATTTTCTTTTTCTACATCTTTTTCAGCTCTTTCTACAACTATAATAACATGCTTATTTACACCAGCTACTGTTTATAGATATATGCATCCTGTTATGGTATTGAGTATTATATCTACTATATTATTTGTTATATATATTTACGATTTTGGAATATTAACAAAAATAAAAATGTATTTTGTTAATAACTTTACTTCTATTTTAAAATTTAAAAATAATAAATAATATTTTTTAATTAGGAGATTTGTAATTGTAAAATTAAAAATGAATACATTATTTAATACACATTATTTTTTAAAAATAAATTTACGGAAGGGAATAATTTATGAAAAAAATAAAACTAGTTGCTGACACTATACTATCTAATATAGAAAAAATAAATCCTGATTTATATAGAAAAATATCTTATGACGGTTATAAGAGATATTCTGAAATAGTGAATCAATTGAAATATAAAGATAAATATTTTTTTCATGGTGTATGTGTTGAAATATCTACATATTGTAATAGAAAATGTCATTATTGTCCAAATAATGAGTATGAAACCCCAAAAGAATTTATGACTTGGGAAGTATTTAAACATGTAGTAGAAGAATTAAAAAAAATAAAATTTACAGGCTTGTTCCAATATAATTTCTTTAATGAACCTTTATTTGATGATAGATTACCAGAATTTGTAAAATATGTAAATAATAATTTACCAAAATGTGTACAAGTTTTAGTTAGTAATTGGGATATTTTGAATGTAGAAAAAGCAAAAGAATTAGTTGAGTGTGGAATGGATAAATTCATTATAACCGTACATGATAAAAATCCAAATAGAAATTTAGAAAGATTGAAACCTGTAAAAGAATATTTAAAAGGTAAAATGAAGCTTCAGACTTCAAATGAATTATATTTAAATAATAGAGGCGGGGCAGTAGATGTGAGTAATGAAGAAAGAAAAACTACATATAAGACGTGTCAAGATATAAAAAATCTAAATATAACAATAAATGGAGATATTGTATTATGCTGTCAGGATTATTTTAGAAAGTACGTTATGGGTAATATTATGAAAAAAAGCATATTAGAAATATGGGATTCTTATAAGGATTTAAGAAATAAATTATTAAAATACAATATAGCAGAATTACCTATTTGTAAAGTTTGTTTAGAGAGAGAAAGTGAGTTGCCTATTAACTATTTGGAAAAAATATATTCTCAAATTCCTATATACAGTAAAAATTTATTTTTTGAAAAGAAAAATAAATATGCATTGTTAATACCAGTTATTAATGAAGGTGAAAGATTTATTTCTCAAATGAATAAAATGAAAGAAGGAAATATATTTAGTATTTGTGATGTTTATATATGTGACGGAGGAAGTAAAGATAGTTCATCTAATCCAGACTTTATGAAAGAATATGGATGCAGAGGTCTTATAATAAATACAAGTGATAAAAGAGGTCAGGGCGTACAATTAAAGCAAGGTTTTTATGAAGCTATTAAAGATGGATATGATGGAGTAATTATGGTTGATGGTAATGATAAAGATAATGTTTATGAAAGTTTGCCATTATTTATAGAAAAATTAGAAGAGGGTTATGATGTTGTTCAAGCTACAAGATTTTCTTTAGGTGGTCAACATAAAAATACTCCTATTGGAAGATTTATAGGAATTAGATTTATAGCTTCTCCATTAATTAGTTTTACTTCTCATTTTCATTATGATGATGTTTGTAATGGTTATAAGGGGTTTTCAAGAAAATATATCTTAGATGATAGAATGGATTGGTTTAGAGAAGATTTTAATACTTATGAATATTGTTATTATCCATTAGTTCATGTTAAGAAATTAGGTTATAAAGCTTGTCAAGTACCCACTATAAGAGTTTATCCAAAAAATGAAATCCCATCTAAAATTAAAGGGTTCTCGTCTAACTTCAAACTTTTAAAAGAAATTTTTAATTTAGCTTACAGTAAGACCAGACCAGACCAGACCAGACCAGACCAGACCAAGAATAATATGTACTGATTACATATGTATTTATAATAATTCAAAATATAAAAAATTACAACCTATGCTGCAGATTGCAGCATAGGTTTTTTGTATTTAACTAATTTTTAGGAGTATTAATGATATATGACTATGTAATAATAGGTGCTGGCATTTATGGACTTTATTCAGCTGATATTTTATCTAATAAATATAAAAATACCAAAATTTTAATAATAGAAAAAGATAAAGAAGCTTTTTCAAGAGCCTCATATGTTAATCAGGCAAGACTTCATAGTGGTTATCATTATCCTAGATCATTACATACAGCTATAAAATGTTCTCATTATTTTGATAGATTTATTAAAGACTTTCCATTTTCAATAGTTTCAGATTATACCAAAATTTATGCTGTGTCATCAAAATTTGGTATGGCAACCCCTGATAATTTTGAATATTTTTGTGATAATGCTAATATACCTTATGAAAGAATAAATGAAAATATATTTTTTAATAAAAATACTGTAGATGCATGCTATAAAACTAAAGAATATACAATAGATACTCTTAAAATAAAATATTATTATTTAGAAAAATTGAAAGAAAAATCAAATATTACTATTCTTTATAATGATTATGTAAAAAATGTAATTATTGATAATAATTTATGGTTGTTAACATTAAATTCTTCTAAAATAATAAAAACTAATTTTGTTATTAATACTTCTTACGCATCTTTAAACAGTATATTAAAAATATTTAATTTAAATACATTATCTATGAAGTTTGAATTAGCAGAGATGGTTTTGTGTAGTGCCTCTGAAAGCTTAAAAGGTTTTGGTATTACATTAATGGATGGTCCGTTTTTTTCTATAATGCCTTTTGATAGTCATGGTATGTATTCATTATCAGCAGTAAGGTATACTCCGCATCAAAATTGTTTTCAAGAATTACCAACTTTTACATGTCAAAAAAAATCAGAAATTTGCAGCGGAATGTTCTTAGATAATTGTAATTACTGCAAAGCAAGACCGGAAACAGCTTGGATGCATATGTTCCAGCTTGCTAAAAAATATTTGAAATCAGAATTTTTGCCAGAATTTAGAGAAAGTATTTTTGCTATAAAAGCTTTAATGCAGTCTTCTTCAACATCTGATTCAAGACCAGTTATCATTACAGAGAATAATAAAAATCCAAAATTAGTTAGTATTCTTGGAGGAAAATTAAATACTATATATGAATTAAATGAGGTACTGCTATGAAAGATAAAAACTATGCAAGTTTTATAATAACGAAAATAGATAATAAAGAAAATTATCAAAGATTGGAAAATTATATACTAAATAAATTTGAATATAGTGAGATAATTATTTTGATAAATGATTCTAATGTAAAAGATATTAAAGAATATTTATCTCCCATTTCTAATAATGTATTATGTTTAAATTTAGGTAATAATATAGATGAAAATAATTCTATAAGAGCAGGATTAGAATTTTCAAAAGGAGATATAGTTTTTGTAATTAAAGATTTATCAATTAATAAATTAGAAGATTATTTAGATAATCTTTATGAATCAAATAAAAAAGGTATAGACTCATCTTTTTTAACTTCTAAATATTATAGATTAAAAGACAAATTAACCATTAGTTTAATATCTATATTTTTAAAGCATAAATTAAAAAATGTATATGATATAATATTTTTAGTTACTAGAAGAGTTATAAATGCAATTACAGAAGATAATAGCAAGACAACACCTATATCATATATTATTCGTGATATTGGATATAATTACAATGAATTTGAATGCAATATAAGAGATAAAAAATATTATATGTCAAAGCAAACAAGAAGCGTGTATTTATTATTATTTTCAGAAGCTTCTTCAAACTTTGCTGCATCATTATCTTTATTAAGTGCTATAATTGCTATAGTAACAGGAATATATGCTTTAATTATATATTTATCTAATAAGCCTGTTGAAGGTTGGACTACAACATTTTTGTTTTTATCATTTAGTTTTACTATGATATTTGCCATATTTAGTATTATTATAAGATATTTAAGTGTAATACAAAAAGAACTGTATAATAAACCGAATTTCAGAGTAAAATCTGTTTCAAAATTATGATATGAAAGGAGATAAAATAATATGAATTTTGAAGAAATAAAAAAAAGAATACCAGGATATACATATATATCTTTTTTTGAGAAAAGAAATAAATATGCTTCTGTAATACCGGTTTTGAATGAAGGACAAAAAATCTTAGACCAATTAGATAAAATGAAAAGTAAAAATATATTTAACATATCAGATATTTTTATATGCGATGGCGGCAGCAGTGATTATTCTTCTAATGCTGAAATAATGAAAAATTACGGATGTAAAGGTTTAATAATTAATATAAGTAATATAAAAGGACACGGTACTCAACTAAAACAAGGATATTATGAAGCATTAAAAGAAGGATATGATGGCATCATAACTTTTGATGGAAATAATAAAGATAATATAGAAGATACACTTAATGAATTTATAAAGAAATTTGATGAAGGATATGATGTAATACAAGCTACTAGATTTTCAATGGGAGGTAAAGGAATAAATACTCCATTATCAAGATATTTAGCAATTAAATTTATAGCATCACCTTTAGTAAGTTTATGTTCTGGATATCACTATACTGATCCTACAAATGGATATAAAGCATTTTCAAGAAAATATATGATGGATGATAGGATAGATTGGTTTAGAGAGGAATATTCTAAATATGAATACGGTTATTTTCCACTAGTGCATGCTAAAAAGCTTGGATATAAAATAACTCAAGTTCCAACAATTAGAAAGTACCCTATTGGGGAAGTTCCATCGAAAATAAAGGGATTTAGTTCTAATTTTAAATTATTAAAACAAATATTGAATAGTTTATTTAATAAACCGAAGTAATTTGAGGATTAAAATGAATAATATAAGAATAGGTTTTATAGGTGCTGGGCATGTATCTAATTCCATGTCTAAAGCAATTGATAATATAGAAGGTTTAGAAAAGTATGCTGTTGCTTCTAGGGATATAAATAAAGCAGAAAAGTTTGCAAAAGATCATAATTTTAAAAAGAATTATGGTTCATATAAAGAAATGTTAGAAGATGATAATGTAGAACTAGTTTATATAGCGACACCTGTATCCTATCATTATAAACATGTAAAGATGTCATTAGAATATGGTAAACATGTATTATGTGAAAAAACTTTTACTTCAAATTATCAAGAGGCGAAAGAATTAATTGATATTTCTAAAAATAAAAAACTTTTATTAGCTGATGCTATATGGACTAGATATATGCCATCAAGATATAAAATAGAAGAATTTCTAAATAGCGGCATTATTGGTGTACCTAAAATGTTAGAAGCAAATTTAGGATATATCCTTACGAATAAGGATAGATTATTCAATAAAGAATTATCTGGAGGTGCTTTATATGAAATTGGAATATATCCTATTAATTTAGCTTTATCAGTTCTAGGAAATAATTTTAAAGATGTTAATGTTGTATCTATTATAGATGATAACGGTATAGATTTGCAAAGTTCTGTAATATTAAAATATTATAATGGAACTATCGCCAATTTACTATATTCTATTAATTCAATGACAGACAGTAAAGCGGTTATAGCATGTACTAAAGGCTATATTATTATTGAAAATGTTAATAATCCTCAAAATATATATGTTTATTCACAAGAAAGGAAATTATTAGATAGTTATTCTAAAAATGATGGTATTAGAGGATATGAATATCAATTAAAATCCGTTGTAAAATCTATAAATAATGGGATGATAGAATGCAAAGATATGCCGCATAATGAAATATTAGAAGAAATGAAACTAGTTAATATTATAACAGAACAGAACAGAACAGAACAGAACAGAACAGAACAGAACAGAACAGAACAGAACAGAACAGAACAGAACAGAACAGAAATAATATTTTTTATTATATATTATTATTTAAAAAAGTCAATACATTTTTATGTATTGGCTTTTTTTATTTTAAAAAAATTCAGGAGTAAATTATGAATAATAATTGTTTAATAGGTTATACAGGTTTTGTAGGAAGCAATATATTATTGAAATCTGATTTTCATTTTAAATATAATTCAAAAAATATAAATGATATTAAAAATAATGAATTTGATTTATTAATTTGTTCGTCGATACCAGCTGATATGCAGCTTGCTAATACTAATCCTGAAAAGGATTTATCAAATATTAAAGAATTACTAAATATATTAAGTACCGTAAAAGTCAAAAAAGCTGTTTTAATATCTACTATAGCAGTATATCCGCAACCTGTTGTATATGATGAAATCAATGATAATTTTATTAGTGATTCTGATTATGGAAAAAATAGAAAAATAGCAGAAAATGAATTTGCCAATATTTTTAATAATTCTTACATAATAAGATTACCTGCTTTATTTGGTAAAAATTTAAAAAAGAATTTCATATATGATATAATCAATCCTGAACCAGCATTTTTTACAGAAAGTAAATTTGAAACAATAAAAGATAAAATTGTTTTTTCAAAAAAATATTATAAATTCGATTCAGAAAAAAATAGATATGTATTTGATAAGAATAATGCAATTGTAGACTGTGCCATAGATAAAATAAGAGAAGAATTATTTAATATTAATGAAACTTCTTTACAATTTACTAATTCTGAGAGTACTTTTCAATTTTATAATTTAGAAAATTTGTATAGTGATATATTAAAATCTATAGAATATGATATTCCTGTTCTTAATATATGTTCTGCTCCAATTTCATCAAAAGATATTATGAAAAAAATTTTTAATAGAGAATTTATTTCAAACAATGCAAAGTTATACAATTATAATATGAAAAGTGTATATGCTGATAAATGGGGAAATAATAATGAATATTTATACAGCGAAAAAAATATATATGATGATTTAATATCATTTTTTAAATTAAATGGAGTTTTATAATGAAATTGTGTATATCTTCTTTAGCATGGGATATTAAAAATAGATTAAATATTTACAAATTCTTGTCAAAAAAAGAAATAAAATTTATAGAAATCTTGCCATTTAAAATATCAAATTTGGGACTATATGATAATTATAATAATTATATAAAATTAAAAAGAGAGTGGGAGGATTTTGGATTACAAGCTGTATCTATGCAAAGTTTACATTTTGGATTAAATAATTGTTCATTATTTAATTCTGAAATGGAAAGAAAAAATTTATATGATTATACATTGAAAGCTATAGAAGTAGCATCTATATTAGGTATAAAACATATAGTATTTGGTTCTCCAAAATTAAGAATTGTACCAGAAAATATGATATATAATGAAGCTTATGATATAGCTTTTAAATTTTTTACAAAATTAAATGATGAAGCTGTTAAATACAATGTTGTAATTGGAATAGAACCTAATTCAAAAGAATATGGAACTAATTTTTTGACCAATACTAAAGATACATTCGAATTTGTAAATAAAATAAATTTAAAAAATATAAAAATAAATTTAGATTTAAGTACTATAATTTTAGAAAATGAGAATATATCACAATCTGTAAATTTATTAAATTTATTAGATTATAATTTTCATTGCCATATAAGTATACCTTATTTAAAAAATGATTATATAAATTATAAAAATAATATAATAGAATATTTATACAAATTAAAAACTTCTAAAGTTGCTCATTATTCAATAGAAACAGTAGTAAGCAATAATGATGAAATAGAAAATATTAATATTATAAATGGTATAATTGATTTTATCAAATCATTGTAAAAGGAAATATTGTAATATGTTCAGAGAAGTACCTGATTACAAAATAGAAGAATTTTTCAATAAAAGACATAAATACTGTGTAGGCATTCCTTTACTAAATGAAGGAGAAAAAATAAAAAAAGAACTAAAATCTATGTTAGATAATAACATAGCAAACATAGCTGATATTATCATTTTTGATGGCGGAAGTAATGATGATTCTACTAATATAGATTTTTTAAAAAGTGTAAATGTAAGAACTTTGCTTGTAAAAACAGGGGAAGGAAAACAAGGAGCACAATTTAGAATGGGATTTGATTATATTCTAAATCAAGGATATGAAGGTGTAATTACAATTGATGGAAATAATAAAGATGGAGTAGAATATATAAAAGATTTTATTAAAAAATTGGAAGAAGGATATGATTTTATACAAGGATCAAGATTTATAAGAGGAGGTATTCATAAGAATACTCCTCTATCAAGGTATTTTGCAGTTAAATTAATACATGCTCCTTGGATTAGTTTTATGTCAGGTTTTAAATATACTGATACTACTTCGGCATATAGAGGTATTTCAAAAAAATTATTATTGGGTGAAAATATAAATATATTTAGAAATATATTTTCTGGATATGAATTATTATTTTATATGTCTGTTATGGCACCAAAATTAAATTATAAAGTATGTGAAATACCTGTATCAAGAATATATCCTAAAAATGCGAAGGTACCAACGAAAATAACTTTTTTTGGAAATTTCAATATTATAAAGACTTTATTCAAATTAAATATTGGTTTTTATAATATTAAGAAAAAATAGATTTAATAATGAAGTTGTTATGAAAGTGATATCAAAGAATAGGAGATTTAAGTATAATTTTCTTTAATAATGATATTATAACATTCATTATTATTTTTTGTCATGGAGCCATAGATATTGTACTTTTACTTGCTATAATATTTTTGATTCTTTCTTTGATTGTAATATAACCTAACGAAGAAATCAATCTTTGATTGTTATAAAAATGTGTATATTCTTTTAATTTTTCTCTCAATAATTCTACTGTGATATTTTTATTTAATCGTGAATAAAATTCTCTTTCGTCTATGCCGTGTACTCTTTCTACTACGCCATTGTATCTTGGTGTTGCTATAGGAATATATCTCCTCTCTAATTTATTTTTTAAGCAGTATTCATCAAAAATATTTATTTTAGGAGTATTAATACAGCGATAAGTATATTCTATACCATTGTCCGTTTGTATAGCTTGTATCTTAAAAGGTGAAGTTTTTAAGACATATTTTAAGAAAGATAAAGCACTAGAAGGTGTTTTATCTTCATAGATTTCTCTCCAACTATAACGAGTAGCTAAATCTACAGCAGTGAACTGATAAACTCTTTTTCTGCCTAATTTGATATATTTAGTGTCTATTTGAACTATTTTGCCTTCTTTTTGTATTTTAGAGACAAATTTACGCTTATCATATCGCTTCTTTTTCTTTTTTGTTTTATATCTCCAAAGATTATTTCTTTTTAGTACATTCTCTATAGCTGTAACACCTATCTTAATGCCTTCACGATTTAAATATGCTTTAATATAATGCTTACCTCGATATTCTTTAGTATAGAGTTTAATAATTAAATTAATAGCTTTTTGGTTATTAAAGATATTTGGGGAAGTTTTTGGTCTAGTGCTAAAATTGGCGACAGTTCCAGTGTCTTTATATTTTTTAAGCCAAGCATAAAAAGCAGATTTGGGTATTTCTTCTATCTTTAAAAATCTTTTAATATTTTTAGTTTCTAATGCTTCATCCACTATAAATAATTTAAATTCTGTGCTATAATCTTTTTTCATAGTAGTATCCTTTATTTATTTTCTATATCAAAATATTATAACAAGGATACTGCTTTTTTTATACTAAAAAATGTCCAATATCTCATACTCCTAAACATTCATTATTATTTTTTAACTTGAAATTTATACATTATGTTATATGATATATACAATTATAATTTATAAGGAGTTAATAATATGTCTTTAATAGATGATATAGTAGCCAGAGAGATACTAGATTCAAGAGGAAACCCTACAGTTGAGGTAGATGTTTATTTAGATAGCGGTGTTATGGGTAGAGCAGCAGTTCCATCTGGAGCTTCTACAGGAGAACATGAAGCAGTAGAATTAAGAGATGGAGATAAAAGCAGATATTTAGGTAAAGGCGTTCAAAAAGCAGTTGAGAATGTTAATGAAATTATTTGCAATGAATTAATTGATATGGATGCTTTAGATCAAGTTGAAATAGACAGAACTATGATAGAACTTGATGGAACTGAGAACAAAGGAAAATTAGGTGCTAATGCTATACTTGGTGTATCACTTGCTGTTGCTAAAGCTGCTGCAGAAGAGTTAGGTATGCCTTTATACAGATACATCGGCGGTACTAATGCTAAAACTTTACCAGTACCTATGGCTAATATTTTGAATGGCGGTGCACACTCATCAGCTCCAATAGATTTCCAAGAATATATGGTTATGCCAGTTGGTGCTCCTACTTTCAAAGAAGGTATACGTTATGTAGCTGAAGTATTCCATAACTTAAAAACTATACTTCATGACAGAGGTTTAAGCACTACTGTTGGTGATGAAGGCGGTTTTGCCCCAACTCTTAAAGATAATGAAGAGCCTCTTCAAGTAATTATGCAAGCTATAGAAAAAGCTGGTTATAAACCTGGTGATGATATAATGATTGCTATGGACCCTGCTTCAAGTGAATTCTATGACAAAAACAAAAAGAAATATGTATTTAAAAAATCTGATAACAGAGAATTAACTCCTGCTGAAATGGTTGATTTTTATGTTGATTTATGCAATAAATATCCTATTACCTCTATAGAAGATGGTGTTGCTGAAGATGACTGGGATGGTTGGAAAATATTAACAGAAAAATTAGGTAAAAAAGTTCAATTAGTTGGTGATGACTTGTTTGTTACTAATGTAAAAAGACTTCAAATGGGATTAGATAAAGGTGTAGCTAACTCTATTCTTATTAAAGTTAATCAAATAGGTTCTTTAACTGAAACTTTAGATTCTATTGAACTTGCTAAAACTCATAACTATACTGCAGTAGTTTCTCACAGATCTGGTGAAACAGAGGATACTACTATTGCTGATATAGTTGTAGCTACTAATGCTGGACAAATTAAAACAGGTTCTGCTTCTAGAAGTGATAGGATTGCTAAATACAATCAGTTATTGAGAATAGAAGAAGAATTAGGCGACAGAGCAGTTTACTTAGGTAAAAAAGCTTTCTATAACTTTATAAAATAATTTAGCTTTAAAAAGCGATAATTAATGAGCTGGTAGCAATTATATTTATTGTTGCCAGCTTTTTTTTCTAGTTTATTAATTTTATAATTCTTACGCGTAGAATAAAATTTATTTATATATCTTTATTATATTTTTTTAAATTAAAAGCATCAACAATATTTATTAATTTATTTTTTATTTCATTAAAATCAGAGTTTAAGTCTAATGTATTAACTGCAAAATATCTCTCTTGTATTTTATATTCTTTATTAATATTGTCAGAGCATAATGGATAAAGCAAAACCCCTTTTATAGTTTTAAATTTTTCATTGACATTACTCATATAAGAAAACATTTGGTATAGATGGGAGCTTCTTATTGAAACTTTATTATTGTTTTTTATTAAAATATCTTTATAAAATTTGGTATCTATTATAAGACATTTTTCTCTATTATAAATCATAATATCAGTTTTCATTATAGGTATATATTCATTATTGTTTATTTTCCATTTAATAGATTTATTTTTTACTTTTATATTTTTATTATTTTTAAAATGTATTTTATAAAAGTTTAAAACAAATTTCTCATAAAGTATATGCATTCTTTTCTCTTCATTGAAATCAATAAAAGAATATTCATTACTATTTTTATTAACTATTAAATGTTTATTTATAAATTTACAAATATTAATTATAATTTTGTAATGTATATTATTCCTATTATATTTTAATGATTTGAAAGTGCTGTTATTAACATTTATATTTTTTATTTTTACAAAGTAATGATTTAGTTTAATTAATTTTTCAAGAATATCATTGTCTATATTTTTGTAATTGATAAGTTTGTTTAAAGTAGATTTTATTATTTGGTTAAAAAGTATATCATTAGATAGAATATTATAACTGCATACTAATTTTTTATAATTAATAGTATTTCTTTTTATAGATTTAGAAAAGTTAATTTTTCCTTTTAATATTGATAAATCTTCTTCTAAAGTTATATATCCTCTATAAAAACCTCTTTTAATTAATTTATCTAAAAACATATTTAGAATATAAGCCATAACATTATAAATATTGTCAAATTCTTCATCTCCAAAAATTTCTTTTTTATTATTATATTTATTATCTTCATCAATAATATTCCAAATATTCCAAGCATAAGAAAGCATGTAGTATATATTTTTAATAGGTATTTTTATATTGTTGTTCATTTATATTAAATTAGTTTTATTTCATTCAACTTTTTCCCGCCTTCGCGGTGCGGACTTCGTCAAAGTTGCAAAAAGTGCACATTATTAATATAAAATATTATTAAATTGCTTAAATATTCTATATATAATAAAAATGTAGTTCTTTTGGTTCTTTTATACCAATAAAAGAACTGGGGGGGCAAAGCCACTACAAATAATAAATTGCTAAACATCCAATAATTTTTCTATTTCCTTTTTTGCTTTCTCCTCATTATCAAACCAATATTCTCTTAATGTAGGAGCTATTTCATATTCTATAATATTTTTGTATTCTTTATCATCTAATTTATCACAAAAATAACTATGTCCTATAGTGTAACCTTTGCCGAGAGTTCTGTCTTTTTTTATAATATTATTCAAATCAGTAAATTTTTCAATTATTTTATCTATAAGTTTATCATCTATATTTTGATTTTTTAAATAGTTTTTAAATTTCTCATTTTCAAAAGCAGGCTCAATATCTATAAAACAAAATCTTCTTCGTAATGCATAATCAATAACAGCAATACTTCTGTCAGCAGTGTTCATCATACCAATAATATATAAATTATTAGGTACTGTAAAACTTTCATCATTGTAAGAGAGTGTAATTTCTGCATCTCTGTTATCTGATTCTATAAGCATCAAAAGCTCTCCAAATATTTTAGAGATGTTTCCTCTGTTAATCTCATCTATTATAAAGAAATAATCATTATCCATATCTGAAGCAGCATTCATACAAAAATCATAAAATACCCCATTTTTTAATTCAAAGTTTTTATCAGTAGGTTTATATCCTATAATAAAATCTTCATAAGAATAACTTTCATGAAACTGTACCATTTTTATTTTACTGTCATCAGCTTCGCCTATAATAGAATAAGCAAGTTTTTTAGCCATAAAAGTTTTTCCAACTCCGGGTGAGCCTTGAAAAATAATATTCTTTTTTCTATTTAATAGATTAACAATAGTATCATATTTTTCTTCGGATATAAAAACTTCGTTTAAAAAATCATTTTTTGTGTATGAGTTATCAGATTTATCATTAGTTTGTTGAATTTCTTTTTCGTCTGTTTCTTCATCTTCAAATAAATCATCAAAAGATATGTCTTTAATATTATTTTCTTTAATTATTTCTTTGCATATTTCTACTAAGCCATTAGATTTACTTTTGGTTGCTTTATAAGCATATTCTATATATTGTTTTGTAGATACCAGTGCTTTTTTTGATTCTTCAATTCCATGTGTTTTTCCTATTTTTTCAATAAAAAATTTCATAACAATATTCTTAAAATTTCTTGTAAATTTTCTACCATCTCTCATACATTTGTACATTTCATATAATAAATCATATGAACTAGAGCTATAAACTCCTTCATTATCTATTTTTAAACATTCATTTATACCTTCTATCCTTTTAATTTGAACATTATATATTTTTTCCATCATATCGTATATTGCTTCTAACTGTTCATTACTTAATCTTTCTTTCATTTGCTACTCCAAAAGGATAATAATTTATTTTATATTTTTATTATAAACTATTATGAAAATAATAAAACAATATGTATTTCTTTTTTATATTTTTTAATTTAACTTCTTTTATGAAACCTAATTTAGAATTGATAAAGAAGTTAATATAATAAAAAACATATAATTAATACAAAAAATATCCGAATAAATAAATATTATTAGTATTTTATATAATTTATTTTGTAATTTAAATATAGAAAAAATAAAAATTTTGATTATATTTAAATTAGAATCATATAAGAAGGATATTTATATGGAAGATACTATTCAAGAGATTAAATGGGAAAATAAGTTTAATACAGGTTATAAAAGGGTTGATGACCAGCATAAGGAATTAGTAAATATATTAAATAAATTAAATTTATTAGTTATGAATAAATATATATCAAAAGAAGATGTTGCAGAAGAGTTGAATGGTATTATTAAAGATATGATTGATTATGTTGTTTATCACTTTTCTACAGAGGAGGCTATAATGAAGGCTATAGATTATAGCGGATTTAAGGCTCATGTGGTAAAACATAGAAATTTTACTAATAAAGTTTTAGAAGAGGTAAATAATTATAAAGATGGTAAGCCAATAGATATAAAAGAACTTATTATGTTTTTGAGAGATTGGCTATTTAATCATATTGTAGTTGAGGATAAAGTTTTTATTAATGAGGTAAAATCTACTTTAGAAAGAATGGCTAGAGAAGAGTATAATAGATAATTATTGATAGTAATATTTATTTAAATATTTTTTAAGTTTTCAAATATATTATAGTTTAAAATTTCATTTTAAAAGTTACAGAGTTAATTTTGATTAGATGTTTATTGTTTTGCAATGCAAGAGTTTTATACAGCATAAATTTATAAACTATATATATTATTATTTATATTTTTACCTATCGAAATGATTTTTTATTTGATAAAAAATATATATTAATTAATTTAATTAAAAACATAATAGTTGATAAATATCTTTATTCATATATAATAAAAAACAATATTTAGGAGAATGATAATTTTTATGTCAATGATAGATAAACTTTCATCTGTAGAAAATACATATAATGATATAGTAGACAAATTAAATGATGCAAATATAAAAGACAATAGAATAATACAAGATTTAATGAAAAAAAAGTCAGAAATAGAAGATATAGTAAATGAATATAAAAGATTAAAAATAGTATTAAAAGAGATAGAAGATGCAAATGAGATGCTCAATAATTCTGACACCGATAAAGAATTAAAAAATATGGCATTAGCTGAAATAGAAGAATTAAATCAAAAAAAAGAAAATATTATTAATGATTTAAGGCTTTTACTTCTTCCAAAGGACAAAAATGACGGTAAAAACATAATAGTAGAAATAAGGGTTGGTACTGGAGGAGATGAATCTGCTTTATTTGTAGGGGATTTGTTTAGAATGTATAGCCGTTTTATAGAGAGAGCAAATTTCAAAATGGAGATAATAGATACTAGCCCCACGGAGCTTGGAGGATATAAAGAAGTAATATTTTCTGTTTCTGGAAAGAATGCTTATAGAACTTTAAAATTTGAAAGCGGTACGCATAGAGTTCAGAGAATACCTGCCACAGAATCAGGCGGCAGAATACATACATCAGCTTCAACTGTAGCAATTATGCCTGAAGCAGAAGAAAGCGATGTAATAATAAGAGATGAAGATATAAGAGTAGATATATTTCGTTCAAGCGGTCCGGGAGGTCAATCAGTTAATACAACAGACAGTGCTGTTAGAATTACTCATTTGCCTACTGGTTTAGTGGTGCAGTGTCAAGATGAAAAAAGCCAGCACAAAAATAAAGCAAAAGCATTAAAAGTATTAAGAGCAAGAATATATGAAAAGGAAGAAGCAGAAAGAAAGGCAAAAGAAGCTAAAGAGAGAAGAGATAAAATAGGTTCAGGCGACAGAAGTGAGAGAATAAGAACATATAATTTTCCACAAAACAGAGTTACAGACCATAGAATTAATGTTACATTATACAAATTAGATAGATTTATGGATGGTGAAATAACAGAAATTACAGATGCTTTGTTTAAAAAAGAGCAGGAGGAATTATTAGCTTCTTATTCAGACTAAGAAAAAAATTATGAAATACATAGAAAATATACTTGGCGACGAAAAAATATTACATAATATAAAAGATGATGATACTGCTATCAATTATATAAAAAGTTTTAGCGATGTTTTATATTGTGATTATTCATATAAACATAATGAAATTTCTTTAGCAGGACTTTTTGCTTACTCTAAAGATAATAAATATTGTTTTGGTGAGTTTGGTTTATTTAGAGAAAATAGATATGAATCAAAAATTGTTATAAGCGATTATCCTGAATACGCCACTCTAAACAATTATGAACTTACTAATGATAAGTTTATAGATGTGCTTAATTTACACAATATAACTTTAAACAACCTATTTAGCACAGCAAAAAAAGAATTTAATTCTATAGAAGCCTATCCATTAAAAAAAATATCATTAGATGATTATATAAAAATATTTCCGCATAGATATATTAATAATAGATTTAAAATATATGCTAAAAATAAATATAAAAAAATAAACATTAGAAATATTAATAAAGATTTTGTATATAGATGTCCATATTGTGCTTCTACTAATATCTTAAAAATAATAGATATTAATAATAATTCTTTTGAGAAAATGGATGTTTATGATTTTAATGATATGTATGATGATGTAGAAAATATTGAGCATGATGATTTTTATGTTTGTGCTTTATGTAATTTGGTTATAAGAAGCCCAAGAACTATTTTAGATTATATATGAGGTGCTTTTAATGAAATTTATTATAATTGTTGATGAATCATTTGAAAATGAGTATTCAAAAATATTTTTAAAAGATTTCTACAAAAAAATAGAACTCTTAAAAGAGGAGCTTAATTGCGATGCAAAAAATATAAATTCTGTTTCAAAGAGAGCAGAAGATTATTTGAACAATATATATAAAGAAACAGAAAACTATGACAATATAATATATATTCCAAATAATATGCCAATGTTTAATATAGATGAAACTATAAAGCTCACTAAAATACATGAAGAAAATATCTCATATTTTACATATGGAGAAAATTATCCAGAAGGAATCATACCTTTTATAATAAGAAGAAATGCTTTTGAAAAATTGTTTAATTGCATAAAAACAAAAAATATTAATATAACAGAAAATACTATAAAAGACATTGTATTTATTGACCCTAACTTTTTTGAAATAGAAATATTGGTGTCTGAATATGATATGAGATATTATAGGGTATCATTGTTTGCTAACAGTAAAAGAAATGCTTTAATTATATCAAAACTAATAAACTATAAAGATTATAATGATGTAACTAAAGCTATAAGAGAAGATGCCTCATTAAGGAGAACTTTACCTTCATATATTGAGATAGATATTAACAATAGGCAAAACTTAACAAACAAAAATCTATTATCATCTAATGTTTTTGCAAATGAAGCAAACAAAGAAGAGAAAAATTTAAGCCTAGAAGAGTTTAAAATAATATATGATAAACTCGTAGATTTTTGTGATGATTTTCATTTATCAATAGGAAGCTACTATGAACCTCTTTTAAATAAAGATGTTTTTGATATATTAGAATATGCTCTTTCAAATAAAAATGTAAATGTATATTTAGAGACAAATGCTGTTTTATTAGATGAAGAAAAGGCTAAAAAACTTCTTATGCTTCAAGAGAAAAATAATAATTTACATGTAATAATTCATTTAGATACAGTAGAGCAAAATGTATTTAATACAATATATAAAGAAGATTATTTAAAAACAATACTTTCTAATATAGATTATTATTTTATAAGAGAGCCGAAAAACACATATCTTCAAATTACAAAACAAAAGGATAACTTTGATTATTTAGCTTCATATTATAAATATTTTGATAAGTATAAAATAGAGATTATAATGCAGAAATATTATACTTATAGAGGAATTGTTGAAAACAAAAAAATTGGTGATATGACTCCTTTAATAAATGTTGGATGCTGGCATTTGGCTAGGGATTTATTTATAGATGCTTATGGAGACATTTATATTTGCAGGTTTGATATAAATAAAGAAAAATTTGCAGCATCTATATATAAAGAAACTATGGATAATATTTGGGCAACATTAGAAAACTACTATAAAGAAAATACTTTAAAAAGTTTAGACTTTTGTAAGAATTGTGATGAGTGGTATTTGTTTAATTTTTAATAATAATATTTTTTGAGTTTATGGAAAAATTAATTGTAGAATATTTAGAGCTTTTCTTTACTGCTTATTTAATTAAGTTTTTGTTTATAAGATTTATATCTGAGATTCCATATTTAAAAAAATATTATTATGTAAGAGAAATTTTACCTGGTGTAAAAAATTGGGATAATAGATTAAAAATGATTTATTATTATGAAATATTTTCTATATTTCAGAGTTTATTTTTAGCATTATTCGTAATGTTTTTTCATTATTTTTTATCAATAAATAATTATATAGAAATAATGATAGCTTTTTTAATATATTCCTTTATATCAATCTTTGAAAAGTTCAAATTTACAATAATTATGAGTGACTATCCTATTTCTCTTTTTATAATGAATACAATTCTAAGTACAATAATATTAATGATACAATTTTTTATAATGGCTCTAATAATTATTTAATTTTGTTCTATATCAATAGAAGCCCCCATATCCATAGAATTGGTTTTTCCTTTATAAATAGCATTCTCTGATATTATACAGTTTTCCATTAAAGCATTTGATATATTTACTTCTTCAAACATTATACAGTTTTTTAATATTGAGTTTTCTATGTTTGAGTTTTTACCTATATGCACATAAGGACCTATGACAGATCTATTTATTTTTACATTTTCTTCAATAAAAACAGGAGGTATTATAGCAGTATCTTTTACCCATTTGCTGAGTATGCTATGAGTAATTATAGTTCTATTTGTTTCTATCATAGTATTTTTTTCACCGCAATCATACCAACCATCAAGTTTGAATGTTTTAAATACACTTCCATTTTGTATCATATATTCTAGAGCATCTGTTAATTGATACTCATTTTTTGTTTTTATATCATTTTTAATTATATAATCTATAGCATCAAATAATTCTTTAGAGTTTACAATATTATACATTCCAGTTAAAGCCAAATTACTTATAGGCTCTTTAGGTTTTTCTACAAGCTTTGTGATAACACCATTGCCGTCAAGCAAAGCAACACCAAATCTGCTAGGATTATCAACCTCACATACTCCTAATGCATTTTCATTTTTAGCTACTACTTCTGATAAATTAAGTTTAAATATTGTATCTCCAAGTATAATAAAAATCTTATCATCATCTTTTATATAATCTCTAGTAAGTGAAACAGCATGAGCTAATCCTCTAAACTCTTTTTGCTCTACAAAAGTAAGTTTTACATCTTTATATTTAGAAGTTAAATATTCTGTCATTTTATCTTTTAAATATCCTACTATAAATATAACCTCTTCAAGATTCTCTAACTCTAATACTTCTTTCATAATAAAATCTATAATTGTAGAACCTGCTATAGGAAGTATAGGTTTTGGTTTTGTGATAGTATGCGGTCTTAATCTTGTGCCTTCACCTGCAGCTGGTATTATAACTTTCAATTTATATATCCTTATAAAAAATATCTTATATATTATAATATATTCATAAATGTAAATAAATCAATATATTATTTAATTAATGGTACAAGTAAACCTTTAGAAACTTCTTCATTATTTCCAATTAAATACTTTACTAACTCTAAAGCAAAAAATACTGTAGTAGCAGGACCTTTAGAAGTGATAACATTATCATTAATGACAACTAAATCTTTTTCAACATACTCTCCGCCTTTAACCATACTTTGACAGCTTGGATAGCAAGTATATTTACCTTTAAGAACTGCAGCCTCACCCAATACTACAGGAGAAGCACATATTGCAGATACTAACTTTTTATTTTTATACATTTTTTGAATTTTGTCTATAATTCTTTTATCATTTTTTAAATTATTCATTCCACCCATTCCGCCAGCAAGTGCTATAGCATCAAAATCTTCGTTTATAACTTTATCTAATGTAGTGTCTGCTTTTAATATTATATTATGTGAGCCTTTTACCTCTAAATTATCAGTTAAAGAAGCAGTTGTTACTTCTATATTTGCCCTTCTTAATACGTCTGTAATAGTTACAGCTTCTACTTCTTCAAAACCTTCAGCTAATGGCACTAAAACTTTTTTTGACATAATATTTGCTCTCCTTAATAAGTTGTGTTTTTTTAATAAATCATATTTTAATATTTATTTTGTTTTTTGCAATAAGATAAAGATTCTATGATATTTAACTGTGAATTTGTATATGATTATAAAAGTTTTTATACAAGCTTTTAAAAAATTATTATATTATTTTTATAAAATATATAAGTATATCAATACTAAAGTTTTTGACTAAAATGAATGTTTATTATATAAAAAAATAAAATTTAATATAGACTGTTTTTTTTATTTATATTAATATATAATTATAAAAAATAACGTTTTAAGAGAAATTTATTTATGAAAATTTTATTAGCTATAACAAGTTCTATATCAGCATACAAGATGCCGTTTCTTGTTAGTATGTTAAAAAAACAAGGTCATGAAATAATATGTGCCGTTACAAAAAATGCAGAATATATGGTAGGTGTAAAAGCATTAGAAACAATGAGCGGCAATCATGTTATAAGAGATATGTGGGAAGAAGAAGATCCGCTTACACATATAAATATTAGCAGAAAAACAGATGTATTTTTATTAGCTCCGGCGGATGCAAATACTATATCAAAAATAGCAAACGGCATATGTGACAATACTATTACTAGTATAGCCTGTGCCTATACAGGAAAGAAGATGTTTGCTCCTGCTATGAATCCTAATATGTGGTTTAACAAAGCTGTGCAGAAAAATGTACACTATTTAATTGATGAGCTTGAATATACTATGATAGGTCCTGAAAGCGGAAACATGGCTTGTAATGACACAGGTATAGGAAGGCTTGCAGATTTAGAAGAGATATTAGATAAAGTTGTTAATAACTTTAGTCATTTTAGTTTAAGATATGATAATATAAGATTTACAGTAACATCTGGTGCTACGAAAGAATGGATAGACCCTATAAGATATATTACAAACAACTCAAGCGGGAAGATGGGAGAGGCTATATATAATGAAATACATCTTGGAGGAGGTATTAGTACTTATATAGAAGGTGATGTTAATGAAGAGCTTCATGTGCATGCAAGCGATAAAAAAATAAAAATAGATACTACAGAAGATTTAAAAAATAATGTATTAGCTGAACTTGAAAATACTGATATTTTGCTTATGGCTGCTGCTCCTTTAGATTTTAGACCTGCTATTGTATATGATAAAAAAGTAAAAAAACAAAATATTAGTGCTATAGAATTAAAACAAAATGATGATATATTAGCGAGCACAAGGGATAAAAAGTCTAAAAACACTCTTATAGTTTCATTTGCGGCAGAAACGGCATTTAGCGATGAAGAGTTAAAAAATTATGCTATAGATAAAATGAACAAAAAGGGTGCTGACATGATAGTAGCTAATAATATAAAAGATGCTATTGGTAAAGATACTAATAAGATAAGTATTTTTTTCAAAGATGGAAGAGTGAGGAATTTTCCTACTTTGAGTAAAAGAGAATGTGCTAAAGAAATTGTTAGTATTTCTGTTGAAGAATGGAAAAATAAAAAGTTATAATTAAATAAATATAAAAATAGGATTAATGAATGAGTCATCTTTATGAAATAAATGATATTAGTAAGATATATGGCCATGGAGGGGGTGCCACTGAGGCATTAAAGTCTGTTAATCTTACTATAGAAGAGGGGAAACTTACAGCTATACTTGGACCGAGCGGTTCTGGTAAGAGTACACTTTTAAACATACTTGGGGCATTAGATAAGCCTACAGGAGGAAGAGTATTATTTTTGGGAGAAGATATTACTCATTATAGTAATAAACAATTAGCTAAGTTTAGAAGAGAAAATATTGGATTTGTATTTCAAAGCTATAACCTTCTTCCAAATTTAACTGCTTTAGAGAATGTTGAGTTTTCTACTGAAATAACAGGTCTTACAAGAGATAATGCTGAGAATGCCTTAAAACTTTTAGGTCTTGAACATAGAATGAAGCATTATCCTACGGAATTATCTGGTGGAGAGCAGCAGAGGGTAAGTATTGCCCGAGCTATAGCGAAAAAGCCAAAAGTTGTATTATGCGATGAGCCTACTGGTGCTTTGGATAATAAAACTGGTATTATGGCTCTTAGAATATTAAGAAACTTAAATAAGGATTTTGGTACTAGTATAGTATTAATTACACATAGTAAAGAGATTGCTAAAATGGCTGATACGGTTGTTAAAGTTTTAAGCGGAGAGGTGATAGAAAAATATGATGTAGAAAATCCTTTAAATCCTGAAGATATAGAATGGTAATAAAATAATTTTTTTAGTGGAAAAATAATGCTTAATATAAAAACGAAACTTTTATTTAGAAAAATTAGTAAACAGCTTGCGATATTTATATCTGCTATTTTTATAGTAACTTTAGCGGTGTTGTTTTTTGTGGCTGTAAAGACTGTATATAGAGATTTTAAACTTACTGCTGAAGAGTATTTTGATAATAATAATTTAGATGATTTAGTATTATTTGGAATGTTTAGCGAAGATGATATAAATACTATTGAAGAGATTAAGGGCATTGATATTGTAGAAGCTAAACATAGGTTTCAAGGAAAAATAGATGATATTGATGCTATTATATATAGTACAGAAGATAATAAAAGCAGAATAAATAAACCTTACATATATGATGGAAAAGATACTTTAGAAACTAATGAGATAGCAATTAATAAAAATTTTGCAGATGCTAATTCACTGTCTTTGGGAGATGAGGTTGAGGTTATATTCAATGATAAAACTAATTCTTTTAAAATAGCAGCTTTAGTATCATATCCTAATTATGTGTTTTTATTTAAAGACGGTGCTTCAACAGCTTCGGAAGCTAAAGATTTCGCTGTTATAGAAATGAATGATGAGAACTTTAATTATGTGCCTTACAATTCTCTCTATATAAAATACGAAGATAATGTAAATAGAAATAATATAGAACAGTTTATAAGAATAAAATTAAAACAAAAAATATTCTTTTTTACAGACAGAGAACAATCAGTAAATTATATAAACTATGAACAAACATTGCTTCAAATAGATTCTTTTTCATATATTTCACCATCTATACTTTTACTTATGGCAATACTTCTTTTATATATTATACAAAGAAGAAATGTTGCTGTTGAAAGAAAACAAATTGGTATAATGAAAGCTATTGGTCTTACAGATTTTTCTATTATGTTTATGTATATAAAATATTCTTTTTTGGTATCATTTTTCGGAATACTATTAGCTTTTATTGCAAGCAAAATTCTTTTGCCGCCTATATTTGAGTCCCTTGGGGCTATATTTGATATGCCTAATTTTAATTATAATGTATATTGGGATTTATGGATAATATCAACTTTAATAATATTGTTTGTATGTATATTTTCTAATTTGCTTGCGGCTATTTCTATATTAAAGCTAAATCCTGCTCAGTCTATGAGAGGAGAGCCTCCAAAGAGTTCTGGAAAAACATTGATAGAAAAATTCGGCATTTGGAATAAATTATCATTTAACAGCAGATACGCTATAAAAAATGCATCAAGAAGTAAAACAAGATATTTAGCATCGCTTTGGGGAATGTTTGCTGCAATTAGTATGACTATATTTGCTCAAGGGTTTAATAACTCTTTTGATTATTTCTTATACACTCTTTATGAGAAATTTGCTTTATATGATGCTTCTGTTAGTATTACTCCTACAAAATGGGAAGATAATACTGATATACTAACAAATGATAGTATAAAATATTATGATAAGGCTGCTATTTATCAATCAAGGCTTTATCCTGCTTTTAATGATGACAGTGAAAGTATTTATTTGCCTGCTTTAATATATAAAGATGGATTTTCTTCTCTTGACATACCATATAATGAAAATAGAGAAGATTCTGTAATGCTTCCTAAATATTTAGCAGAAAAATTAAAAGTAAAAGAAAATGACTATATAGGTATAGAATTATATACTCTTGGAAACAGCATATCAAGAAGAGTTAAAGTTAGCAAACTTGTTGAACAGCAGGGTATGTTTTATATATATATGGATAAAGATTTTGCAGAAGATGTTTTTGAAATACCAAATGTTTATAATACTTTATTTTTAGCTTCTGATGCTAGTCAAGATAATATAAAAACTATGTTAGATGATAGTAAAGATGTATCATACTACAGCTTTAGAAATGATGAATATCAGGCATATAAAAATCAAATAGCTACAATATATTTGCTAGTACAAATACTTATATTTATAGCGTTCTTGCTTGGAGCTACATCGCTTTATGGTGTTGGTGTTATTACTTTGGCTACAAGAAGATATGAGTTTACGCTTCTTAAGGTTATGGGCTACACTACTAAAGAGATAATGCTTGCTTCATTAAAAGAAACTGTTACTCAAGTGATAATAGCAATACCTGTGGGAATATTGGCTGGATATGGTATACTTTATTTGGTTAAGAAACCTTTTTCAAGCAAGTTATTTTCGTTTGTACCGCATGTTTATAATTATAGTTATTTATTAGCAATAGGGTTACTTGTTGTTGTTATATTCTTGGTGTCTTTGATGAGTATGCATTATGTCAATAAACTTGATATGGTTGAGGGCTTAAAAGACAGAGAAGAGTAAAAACTTTTACTAAGATAAAGCTTTTAATTATTTTTGATAATAGTTATACATACTGAAAATTTTTAAGTTTGTCAAAATATTTTTTATTTTTTATTTATGGTGGCTTTGCCCCCTGTGAAGCGTGCCCGTAGGGTACATACCCCCACTTCTTTTACGACCAAAGGGAGTCCTTCAGGGCGACCATAGGAAGTGCCTTTAGGTATTGGCACAAAAAAGCAAAAAGGCTGCATTTTTTAAGCTAAATTTAGGTGTTTTATTACATTTAATACATATTTTTTAAATATAAAGTTATAGCACTTGCGTTTTTTGCAACTTTTTGACGAAGTCCGCACAGCGAGTGCGGCAAAAAAGTTGATAATATTTATATAATATGCAGTAGTTGACAATTTAAAATTGTTTAGGTATATATAAATAATAAACTATAAAAAATATAATCAATTAAGTTTTAATTTCTTGCTTATTTTATCTGTGATTTTCTTTGTTCCTTTTGGACCTACTGCTGTGAGAAAAAACTTTTTGTTTTGAAATATATCTTCTATTGCTTTATCTATATCATTTATATTAATTTTGTCTATTGTATTATACAAATCTTTGTAATATACATATTTAGAAAAATAAAGTTCATTTCTTGCATTTTTGTTCATAGCAAAACTTGCACTAAACTTACTAAAAGACATAGAACTTTTATAGCTCTCTTTTGCCTCTTCAAGCTCTTCTTTAGTTATTCTCTCGTCTAATAATCTTTCTATTTCATTATATATGCTTGTTACAGTTTTTTCATAACGGTCTAAGCTAGTTGAACCAAATATGTCGAATGTTCCTCCATTTAGAAAAGCTGAATTATTGCTGTATATACTATAACATAATGCTTTATTTTCCCTTATAGATTGAAATAATCTTGAATATGAACTTCCGCCGAATATATCATTTACAATGTTCATAGTGTATTTTCTTTTATCTTTTGCATTATATGACGGTGTTATTAAGGCAAAATATACTTGATTTAAGTCTGCTTTTTCTTTTGATACTGATTTGTAAAAAAATGGAAGTTCTTCCTCTGCGGGTAATATATTTTTTTTAAGCTCTATTGAAGATAATTTATCTATTGCTGATTTTACATCAAAATTTCCTGCTATTGATACTATTAAATTATTTGAATTGAAATGACTTTTAAAATAATTTAATATTTTATCTCTGCTGATATTTTTTATGTTTTTTATATTACCGCCTATAGGAAACTGCATAGATGTTCCTTTATAGGCTTTTGCAAAAAATTGATTGGTCATTATTTCTTCAGGATAGTCCGATGTCATTTTTAACTCTTCTATAATAACCTTTTTTTCTTTTTGTATATCTTCTTCTCTAAATGCTGAGTTTAATGCTATATTAGATAATGTATCTATTGCTCTGTCAAAATATTTTGATATTATATTAACATAAAAGGAGGTAAAATGTCTTGAAGTATAAGCATTAAACATTCCGCCTACACCTTCTATATATCTCACTATCTCTTTAGAGGTCATATCATTAGTGCCTTTAAATAGCATATGTTCTATAAAATGTGAATATCCATTTTCTTTTTCAGTTTCATTAGCACTTCCTGTAATGAAAAAAAATCCAACTGAAACCGTTTCTAACATTGGCATATATTCTAAAATTATTCTTATGCCATTTTTTAAGGTTAATCTTTTTACCATTTTTTTATTTCCTAGTTTATTGAAGTTAGATTATAATGTATAATATAAGTATTTGCAAATGTTTTAATGATAATTAAAATATTAGTCGATACTGTTATTAAATATTTTTAGGAAATAGTCATGCAAAAATTATTTCTGTTTTTTTTATTATTATTTTTTACATTTTCTTGTGCATCAAATATGAAAACAGCAAACAGAAACTATAATAATATATGGATAAAAAAGGTAAAAGGAAAAAGAGTAGTTGCTCCTAATGGATATTTATATACTTTTTTGGACAATGGAGATGTGGAATATAGTTTATTTGGAAAAAAACGCGGTGTTGGTAAGTTTGATTATGCAGAGAGTGAAACTAACGCCTATTATTATGAGGTAACACCTTTAAAAAAGATTGCCCGCAATGTAAAAACTACTTCAGAGATACCTAATAAAAAAGTAAATATGTATGTAAGTTTCATTCTAGATGGAAATAATATATCAATGACTTCAGACTATACTAAAGCATATTATAATAGATTAAATATTTGGAATAAAAATAATTTAAATCTATATGGTTTTCTTCGTGAAGATAAAGATATGTCTGAGTACCCTATACCTAACCCTGATGAGGTAGAGTTTAATAAACCTATTAACTTTGGCGTATTAAGATAATTATTTTTAGTATATTATTTTATTTTTTATATTAAAAACTGTTAAATATAGTATAAGAATATTTATTAATTAGGAGATTTTTTTAATATGAATAAGAAAAAAGCCGTTTTAATAGTTGTAGATAGCTGCGGTGTGGGTGCTTTACCTGATGCTAAAGATTTTGGCGATGAGGGAGTGAATACTTTAGCTAATTTGGCTAAGGCATCTGGCGGAATAAGTCTACCTAATATGGAAAAAATTGGGCTTGGAAATATTATAGATATAGAAGGTGTATCAAAAGTAGATAATGCTGAAGGATATTACGGTAAGGCAATGGAGACTTCTAAAGCAAAAGACACAACTACTGGACACTGGGAGATAGCTGGTTTAGTTTCTACAAAGCCTTTTAACACTTATCCTAATGGTTTTCCTGATATTACAATAAAAGAAATAGAAAAAATGTCTGGAAGGACTGTTGTATGCAATAAACCTTATTCTGGAACTGAGGTTATAGATGATTATGCAGATGAGCAATTAAAAAATGGCTCTTTAATAGTGTATACTTCTGCAGATTCTGTACTTCAAATAGCAGCCCATGAGGATATTATACCTGTAGATGAACTTTATAGAATATGCGAAAAGTCTTTAGAGATATGCAATAAATATTCACCTGTTGCAAGGGTTATAGCTCGTCCTTATATTGGTACTAAGGGTAATTATAAAAGAACAGAAAGACGTCATGACTATTCTGTACCTCCAAGCGGTGAAACTATGCTTGATAGACTTAAAAATAATAATTTGCCTGTTATCGGTATAGGTAAAACTAGTGATATATTCGCTGGTGTTGGAATTACTGAAAACAGATTAACTAATAAAAACAATCTTGACGGCATAGAAAAAACTATTAAGGCTATTAAAGAAGTTGATAATGGTCTTATATTTACTAATTTAGTTGATTTTGATATGCTTTACGGACACAGAAGAGATTATATAGGATACAAAAACGCTTTAGAAGAACTTGATAAATATATACCAGATATGATTGATAATTTGAATGATGATGACTTACTTATAATAACAGCCGATCATGGATGCGACCCTACCTATAAAGGAAGCGACCACACGAGAGAGTATATACCGATACTTGCTTTTGGAAAGAAATTAAATAAAAATATTAATATAGGTGTAAAAGAATCATTTGTTTCTATAGCCGCTACAATAGAGAAATATTTGCTTGGACAAACAAAGCTAGAAGGTGCTTTTATATAATTTAGTTTTGTAATGTGCTTAAAATATTTTTTTAGTTGAAGTATATACTTACATAAAACATAATTAATATGATTTAGTATTATTTTTATATTTGCACTTTTTGGTTCTTTTTGCGGCGGGAAAAAGAACAATAAAATTTTTATGTTTTTATATTTGCAGGGCTTTGCCCCGCACCCCACTTCTTTTGTTGCCACAAAGAAGCAAAAAGGCTGCATTTTTATTGAATATAGTCAAAAACGTATGTTATCATTATATTTATTTCTTAAATATAAAATTTTAATATTTGTACTTTCGCTAAGCGTGCCCGAAGGGCGAAAACTTTTTGCTACGGGAAAAAGTTGTATAAAAACAAAAACTTACATTACAAAATATAGTTATTTAGGTATTTAATATAATTTTAATTATTAAACTCATTGTTATAATATTCTATAGTGTTAATCATTGCTTTTATTTGTGATGATGATAGCATAAACTCTTGATACTCTCTTCCAGATATTCTTAAGCCAACTTCTTTAGCATTAGTAAGTATTTTATAAAGCTCTTTTACTTCTGCTTCGCTAAGTTGTATTATGGCGTTTTCCAAATAGCTTATTTGACTCGGTATATAGGCATATTCATTAATTACAGCGGCGGTTGTAGAGATATTCCTTGAAACATTACTTAGAGTAAATGTTATTTTATCGTATGTTTTGGCATCAAATATATATGCAGTGTTAGCATAAATTAAATTTTGCATAGCTTTAGTACCAATATATAGCCACCAAGTAATTTCTTTATTATTATTTATTTGGAAATATAATTTAGCTCCGTATTCATAATATTCATCTGCATAAGTATAAGTTTGTATGCCTGTGAGTTTATCATCTTTTATTTTAAGAGAATAATTAGCACAGGATATGCTTACAAATAATAGAGTTATAATAAATAAAATGTTTCTCATATAGTATTATTATAATAATTTCTATAACTCTTGCAACTATATATTTTATAAATTTGATCCAATAATATCAGATATTAAATTAAAATATTTATTTGTTATTTTCTTTATATGTTCTCTGGCATTAATTTGAACATATCCATCATATTTTTTTATCATATCTATGTCGTTGTTTGAATCTCCAGCTACTAAGATTTTTTCTATATTTTTATCTTTTAAAATATTTTCCAAATTTTTTATTCCTGTAGCCTTACTTATATTTGCTTTTACTATATCTATAGCCGTAATATTTCCATAAGCTATTACTGTGTTAAATTTATTGTTTATTTCATCTTGTATAATTTCTGTTTTATTTACATCTGGGCTTATTTTATTTATTTGAGTAATGCTTTTTATATTTTTTGCTTCTTCTATTGTTATTTTTTTATCTACTTTAAAAGGTAAATTATGTTCTCCTTTTTTAGGAATTATAGAGAAAGTTTCATTTTCATTTGAAATTTCAACGCTTCCTTCATAAGTATTATATAAAAAATTAATAATTTCTATAGCATTATTTATATCTATTTCTTCTTTTAATATTAGATTAGTATTACTATCAATAATTAAAGCTCCATTATTAGCTATAATATAATCAAACTCTATATTATTGTTATCAGTTTGTTCCAATATTGAAAATTTGTTTCTCCCAGTAGCAATAGCAAATATATTTCCTTTTTCTCTCCATTTTTTTATAGCATTAATTACTTTATCATCTACAATATAATTAATAAATAAAGTCATATCATAATCACTAACAAATAATTTCATTTTATTCTCCAATAATTTTGATGAGTACTCTTTTGTTTCTCATACCATCATATTCCCCATAAAAAATTTGCTCCCAAGTACCAAAATCTAACTTACCATTAGTAACAGCCACAACAACCTCTCGCCCCATAATCTGTCTTTTCAAATGAGCATCAGCATTATCTTCGTATCCATTATGTCTATATTGGTTATGAGGTTTTTCTGGAGCTAACTTTTCAAGCCAAACTTCAAAATCATTATGAAGCCCGCTCTCATCATCATTGATAAATACACTAGCGGTAATGTTCATAGCATTACATAAAACTAACCCCTCTTTTATGCCACTTTCGTCTAAACATCTTTGAACTTCATTAGTGATATTAATGTATCCTCTTCTCTTTGGGTAATTTATCTCTAAAACTTTTCTATATGATTTCATTTTGCACAATCTCTTTTTTATTATTATTTATTATTTTTATAAAAAATTATATCAAAATAAAAGTCATTTGTCAAAAATATTTTGTTGGTTTTTTTGTTGAAATAAATTTTTTATATGATATAATGAATATTCAAATTATAATAAAAATGGGAGTGTATATGCCTTCAGGAAGAAAAAGACTTCGTCAAAAGATGGCTACGCATAAACGCAAAAAACGTTTACGCAAAAATAGGCATAAAAAGAAATAATCACTTTTCATCTCTTTATTTAGAGTTGTAAAAATGCAAAAGGACGAGATAAAAACCGTTATAGAAGTATGTGTAGGGCTTCATTGTTCTATGAGGGGTTCATATGCTCTTTTAGAATCAATTAGGGCACATTATGATTTGAAAATCGGCATTCCTTCTTATGACGGTATGCTCCTTAAAGAGGTGGAGTGTATGCATAATTGTAATAATGCCATTTCTGTATTAATTAACGGCGTAGAATGCAATGATTCTTCTTTTGGCAGCGTTATTAAGTATATAGAAGCTGTACATGTTAAAGTGAGATGAAAAAATTTGTTCTATATAATGATTATGCTGCAAAAAATATCAAAGATTTTAAAGACAATTTCGGTGATTATTTGCATACTATTGTTGATGAATATGATGAATTGCTTGATGAGTTAAAGGTTGCTAATATATGCACGAGAAATGTATATAAAAAATCTTTATATAATGTTTTATCCAATAAAAATAATGATAATCAAACTTTAATTATAAATGCATATTCTTTTGACTATTTAGTATTTAAAGACAAATTCTTTATAAACAATAATCCGCACCTTATTTTAGATTCTGCTGTATTAATTGCTAAAATTTTAAATATAAAAAATATAGATATTTTAATTAGAAACTATTACAATAAAGAAATATTAATTAATGCAATAGTAGAGGCGGAAGATTGCTACAAATTTGAAAATGAAATCAATATAAATGTTTATGATGAAAATAATTATAGAGAAAATGTGAATATTTATTTTCTTGAAAGACAAAAATATGTATTAGATTTGGAAACTGTTATACAATTTGGATATTTTGCTCATATGGGATTAGATAATTTTTCTAAGTATGGAAATGATAATAATAAAGGCACATGTTTAATTTCTTTTTCTGGGGACATTCCAAATGTAGACTTATATGAGTTTCAATTTGGCACTTCATTTGACGAAATAATAAAATCCAGTGGATATATTTATTATAATAATGATATAAAATGTGTGTTTACAAATGGTTTTCTTAATCCTCCTACTACTTTAGAGAGTTTAAGCAGTAAGAGTTTGTCTTATGAAGATATAAATATTGGAAATGGCGGAGTTTGTTTTATAGCAGAAAATAGATGCATGCTTAGAATTGTGATGAAGATTATTCAATTTGCTAAGAGTATTTCTTGTACAAATTGTATGCCTTGTAATTATGGTTTTAATTTATGCGAGTATTATTTAAATAAAATTATATTAGGGAAATCTAATAATAATGATTATAATAATTTAATAAATACTGTTGAGATGATTATTAAAGGTTCTTCTTGTTTATATATATATCATATGGCAAAATGCATATTAGAAACTATAAAGATGTTTGAATACGAGTTTATATATGCTTTGGATAAAAAAATAACTCTTTATAGTTTTATCAATAAATAGGGTGATTATAAATAGATTATGATAGTAAGATTTAATTTTAACGGACGAGAGATATTATCACAAAGCGGATTTACAATATTAAAAGCTTTATCATATGTTGGAATAGATATAGCACATTTATGTTATTATAAATTAGACAGAATAAAAGATTTTGACGAAGAAAAAGAAAATGATTTACTAAAATGCAAACTTTGCTTGGTTAAAGTAAAAAAGAAAGATGAAGAGGAGTATAGTTTTAAATATGCTTGTAATGAGGCAGTTGAAAATGGAATGGATATTATAAGCAATGATGAAGATATTATTGAATATAGAAAGTCTTTGCTTAAGGCTATACTTTATATGCATAAACCATTTTGCGACAAATGCAGCAGTTATTATGATTGTAGATTAAAAAAATATATTGATTTTTACCAATTAAAGATAGAAAGATTTGATGGAGATAATGATTCAAAAATAGAAGAGATAAAAAACATTATAGACAGTTTAAATTTAGATGAAAATATAAAAATTGATTATGATAAATGCATTAATTGCGGAGTTTGCAGTAGATACGAAACTATATCTGGTTATAAGAACATGATAGTAGATTTATGCCCCACTAAAGTGTTTAGAGTTGATAGAAAAATTGATAATGAAGAGCAGATAGAATATAAAAAAATAAACAGCTTTTGTATAGGATGCAGCAAACTTTGCGAATGCAGTTATTTTTATAATGAGAAAACTATAATAGATATACAATCTCCAGAATTAAAAAAGTACGGCATATGCGATTTTGGACGTAATATGCTATTTTATTCAAATAAAACTTTTGAATATCCTCTAATAAACGGCATAGAAGATGATTTTAATAGAGCTAAAGATTTATTTCATAAGTTTTTGGAAGAAACAGATAAGAAAGATATTTTAGCAATTTCTTCTAGTCTTTACAATATAGAAGATTTGGAAGCTTTTAATGATTTTATATATTCACTAGGCATTACAAACTTTATATATAAAAAAAATGTTATAAAAACTACATCTAATGTTATTAGAGAAAATTACATTAATATAAACAAACATTCATCAAAAAATTATAAATATAGTTTAAAAAAAATAGATAATATAAATAATTTTAATAAATTTATTATATTAGAAGACCCTTTATTTGAAATAGATAATAGAATGGATTTTATACAGCAAAACAGAAGAAATTACATAGTATTTACTTCATATCCTTCTATTTTAGCATATAATTCTTATTTAGCTTTTCCTATTGCTGGATTTGGAGAGTTTGAGGGGGAATATATAGATTCTCATGGTAAAAATAAATATATTAAAAGTTTTTTAGAGAAAAATAAAAACAGATTAGAGTTTAAGAATTTAATAAAATATTTGTATTTGTAAAAATTTATTATATAATATATATATAGGTTTATGATTGAGCTTTATTATAAGGAGTTTATTAATGGTAAATTCAAGATATAATATACTCTCTAATCTTAAAGATAAAACTTATGATCTTTTAATTATAGGTGGCGGAGTAATAGGTGCTACCATCGCTATGAAAACAGCGAGAGTAGGAATTTCAACACTTCTAGTAGAAAAACATGACTTCTCATTTGGTTCATCTTCTAGAACTTCAAAAATGCTTACAGGCGGTTTTAATGATATGACTGCTAATAACTTCATATCTACAATTTTTAAAGTTAGAGAAAGAAATAATATCATTAATAAATCTTCAGCCTCTGATTTTGGCATATTATATCCAATATATTTTAGTGGCGGTACAAATGGTAATTCAGGTTTGATAAGAAATGAATTAAAAGCTAGTATATATGATTTAATGTCAATTTTTGGAAAGACTAAAAAACATAAATCTCATAGCAGAAACTCAGTATTAGAAACTTTACCTGATTTAAATAATAATGATGTAATAGGTGCTACAGAGTTTTTTGAAGGTAAAATAGATGACAGCAGATATGTTTTAGAATTATTATTAAAAGCTAAAGAATATGGTGCTGATATACTTAATTATGCAGAAGTAAAGGCTTTTGATTATAATGAGAATCAAATAAATAAAACTATAGTTTCAGATAAAATAAAAGGCAGAATATATGAAGTAAGTGCTAAAAAAATATTAGTGGCGGCTGGAGCTTGGGGAGATAGTATAGTATCTATGCTTCCAAAGTCTAATTTTACTGATAAAGTAAAATATGTAAAAGCTACTAATTTTATAGTTGATAGTAATATAATTCATATTAATAAATCTGTTGTTTTGCCAAAAATAAAAGATAGGCCGAATGTTTTCTTAACAAAATGGAAGGATATGACAATAATAGGTCCTGTAGTAAAAAAATATAATGGTAATTTAGATTGTATATATTCAACAAGCGATGAGATAGAATATTTGCTTGATATTTATAATACTTATTTTAGCTCTATAGTTAATAAAAATCATATAGTTACTTCACAATCTGGAATGATGACTGTTAATCCTATGGATATGAAGATACATTCACACCCTGTATATGATTTATTTATGGTTGAGGGCGGAAATTTTACTATGTCTTCTCATCTTGCTATTAAAACTTTGCTTAAAATGTATGGTAAGCCTTATAAATGGTTTAGTGTTAAGAAATTTATGAATAATCGAATAGATAAGGCGGTAGATTGGGTATTAAATAAAGATACTGTTAAATTTTTAATGGATTATTTCGGCTCTGTGGATATGGTATTAAGATTAAATGAATTTTGTAAAGATGATTCTTCTTTGCTTGTTTCTGTGGGGCTTGATAATAGAATACCGAGGGGCTTAATAAAATATTTTATTGAAGTAGAATATGCAATGCATTTAGATGATATAATGATGAGAAGATTAAGATTTATACTCACAGAAAATGACTGCGGAACATTATTAGCAGAACATATTGCTCAAGAGATGGGTTATATTTTAGGTTGGGATAGTAAAAAGGTGGAATACGAAATAAAAAGATATAGAACAGAGATAAAAAGAAATAGGGTTTCTTTATATTAATACTTTATTTTGTAAATAAAATTTACTTTCATAGTTGATTTTTAGCTATTATACAAATTTTATGTGTAAAATGTATAATAAATATCTATAATTTAGTAAATTTAAGTAAAAAAATAGTAAATTTATTGTAAAAAATATTGACAATTATCCTTAAATTTGTTATATTATAATTATAAAGATAATTTACAATCACTATTTAAGGAGTTATTTATGACTAAATTTTTAACTTTATTAATTTCATTAACAATTTTTGCTAGCTCTAGTTTATTTGCTGATTGGGTAGTACCTGCTTCTTCATTGCCTCAAAAATCAAGAGCTTTCATACAGAGAGTTTATCCTAATGCTCAGATATGGAAGGTTGAGAGAGACGGAGGAAAATTTGAGGTAAAACTTTCTAATGGTGCTTCTATTGATTTTTTGGCTAATGGAGATTGGGTAAGCATAGACGGAGAATATAACGGAGTTCCTTTTTCTGCTTTACCTGATGCTGTAAGTGCTGCTGTAAAAAAAGCATATCCTCAAGCTATGATAATAGACGTTGAGAAAGAGTGGGGTAATTACAAAGTAAAATTAAACAATATGATGGAGTTATTTATATCTTCAAATGGACAGCTTATGGGACAGAAATTTGATGATTAAGAATATTGAATTTACCAAAAAGCCTCAAATTGTACTAGGATTTGAGGCTTTTATTTTTTTTGTAAATGTATTATCAACTTTTTCCCGCCGCAAAAAGTTGCAAAAAGTGCAAGTATTTTAACTTCATATATTATGAATATATATTAAATATAATGTAATTTTATATTTAAAATTTTAACATATTCAAAAATCAACTCATCTAAAATTAAAATAAACCTGTAATCTTGCCGTTTTCATCTATATCTATATTGCATGCTGCAGGCACTTTTGGAAGCCCCGGCATATCAATAATTCCGCCTGCCATAGCAATGATAAAACCAGCACCTGAAGCAAGTTTTATTTCATCAATGTTTAGAGTATAACCTTTAGGAGCATTTAAAAGTGCTGGATTATCTGATATTGATTTTTGTGTTTTTGACATACATATAGGCAAGCCTCCAAAGCCAATAGATTCTATTTTTTTCATCATTTTATTAGCTTTATTAGAGAATTTTATCTCTCCTGCTCCATATATTTCTTTGCATATGCATTCTATCTTTTCTTTTATAGGTTTATCTAAATTATATAATGGCTTATAATTTGATTCTTCAGAAGTTGCTTTTACAATTTTTTTTGCTAAATCCTCTCCGCCTTCTCCTCCTTTCTCCCACACTTCGCATAATGATATATCAACGCCCATATCTTCACAATGTTTTTTAATTAATTCTATTTCTTTTTCAGTATCTAAAGAGAATTTATTTATAGCAACAACCACAGGCACACTATATTTTTTCATGTTTTCAATATGTTTATCTAAATTTTCAAAACCTTTACTCAAAGCATTCAAATCTTCTTTATTGAGTTCTAAAGCTCCGCCATGATGTTTTAAAGCTCTTATAGTAGCTACTAACACTATACAATTAGACTTAAGTCCGGCAATACGGCATTTAATATCAAGAAACTTTTCAGCTCCCAAATCTGCAGCAAAACCAGCCTCTGTAATAGTATAATCAGAAAGTTTTAATGCCAACTTTGTAGCAAGTATTGAATTACATCCATGAGCAATATTAGCAAAAGGTCCCCCATGAACTATAGCAGGAGTATTTTCAAGAGTTTGAACTAAATTAGGTTTTATAGCCTCTTTAAGCAATGCACAAGCAGCCCCCTCAACTTTTAAATCTTTTACTTTTAGAGGATTATCATTAATATCATAAGCAAATACAATATTTCCTATTCTCTCTTTTAAATCCATTAAAGAATTAGACAAACAAAGTATAGCCATAATTTCTGAAGCAACAGTTATTTGAAAAGATGATTGTCTTGTAACTCCATTCTCACTCCCTCCAAGACCTATAACAATATTTCTTAAAGCCCTATCATTCATATCAACAACTCTTTTAAATACTATCTTATTAGTATCAATCTTTAATTCATTGCCTTGTTTAAGATGATTGTCAATACAAGCTGCTATTAAATTGTGGGCAGAACCTATAGCGTGAAAATCGCCGTTAAAATGCAAATTAATATCTTCCATAGGAACAATTTGTGCATATCCGCCTCCGCAAGCTCCTCCTTTAATTCCAAATACAGGACCAAGTGAAGGCTCTCTTAAAGCTGCAACTGCATTTTTGCCTATTTTGTTTAAGCCTTGTGTTAGACCTATTGTAACAGTGGATTTTCCTTCTCCTGCTGGGGTTGGGGTTATTGCTGTTACTAATACCAATTTACCGTCTTTTTTATCTTTTAATTTATTTAAAACTGATAAATCTATCTTTGCCTTATATTTACCATAAACTTCATACTCTTCATCTGATAGATTAAGCATTTTAGCTATTTCGTCTATTCTTTTTAGTTTACATTCTTGTGCTATTTGTATATCTGTTTTCATAAATATGACTCCTAAGCAATAAATTAGATTTATAAATATATTACTATATTATAAAAATATTTAAAATATAAAAAACAGATTTTAAAAAATATTTTAGAAAAAATATTAAAATTTTTTTAAGTTTGTCAATTTTTGTTGTTCTTTTTCCCGCGTACGAGCTGTACCACCTTACCGCACGGTAATGCTATGCTTTAATTATAACTTCTTAGTCGTGCGGGGGAGTGCATTTTAATGTACAATTAAATTATAAAATTTATAATAAAAATGCAGTTCTTTTGGTTCTTTTATACCAATAAAAGAACTGGGGTGCGGGGCAAAGCCCTGCAAATAACTGAAATAAAAAAGTCAAAAATTTTTAATATATATTAAAACTATTATTTTATATCAATTTTTTGTTGTTCTTTTTCCCGCCGCAAAAAGAACCAAAAAGTGCAAGTGCTATAGCTTTATATGTTTGGAATATATAAAAAGATAATACCAACATTCCAAGCAAAAAATGCAGTCCTTTTGCTTCTTTGGGTCACCAAAAGAAGTGGGGGTGTGGGGGCTAGTCCCCACAAACAGCAAAACTAAAAATTGTTCTAATTTATCTCATAATTCTCTATGTAAATCTTTACTTCTTTGCTGCCATTAAATCTATTTATTTTTATCTTGTATGAAATATTTATAAAATTTGATGCTTCAAATTTAGAGCATTCTTCTTCAGATGAACTCCAAATTATAGCATTAACTCTAGTACTGTTTTTTTGTAATTGCAATTTTAAATGAATCTTATTATTTTTGTTTATTTTCTCTATAGAGTTTATAGTAACCCTATTTGTAAAAAATACAGGCTCTTCATTAGCAAAACCATAAGGCTCAAATAATTCTAAATGCTCAGCAAATTGCATATTAATGTCTTTAAAATCCAATTCCAAATCATAAGTTTTTTCATCTTTTGAAGTGTTAAAATTCTCTTCAGAGGCATATTTGATAATTTTTTTAGCAAACTTTTCAAAATTATTTATACTCACAGTAAACCCAGCAGCATTTTTATGCCCTCCAAACTTATCTAAATAAACACTAGAATATTCAAGCATATCACGAGCATTGTCATCGCCCTTGCTTCTAATACTTCCTGTACAAACTCCATCTTCTTTAGATTCATAAAGTATAACAGCAGTCTTTCCATATTGACTTAAAACCTTGCCAGCTATAAGCCCCGTTAAACCTCTATCTATCAAATCACTTTTTACTATTATGATAGGATAAGACATGCAATTATTTTCTTTTATATATTCGCAAACTATATTAAAATTGCTTTCTGTAAGAGATTTTCTTGTTTCATTTAAATTATAAACTTCTTCAGATAATTGAAAAGCCTCTTCTCTAGTTTCAGAAGTTAAAAGCCTTAAAGCATATTCGGGCTTTCCCATTCTTCCAGCTGCATTAATAAAAGGAGCAAGCCTCCAACTTACAGCCTGAGTATCAACTTTAGTGTTTAGTAATTTTATTCTCTCTAATATCACATTATATCTTATATGATTAGGCTTTTCTAATTCCGCCAAAGCACATTTTATATAAGCTCTATTCTCTTCAATAAGCGGCACAACATCGGCAACAGTGCCAAACAATACAAGTATAGATTCTCTTTTTATATAGTTTTGCAATTGCTTTTGACTTAAATAATACATTCTCTTAAAAATTTCCATTTTTATTATTAAATCTCTATAAAGAATATCATCATATTTATATATATTAACTTTAAGAAGCAAAGCAAACTCGTCTAATGTTTTTACGGATTTTATATTAACTCCCCCATAATTAGCACCCAACTGAAGCAAATCATAAACATTATCATATTCAGGCAAAAAGAGTTCATATTTTTCATATAGTCTAAGAAGTTTTTTAAATCTCATCTCTCCGCCTGTAAGAACCAATACAACATTTTCTCCTTCAAACATATAAGTAGCCAACTCTTCTAAAACTTCATCTTCTGATAAAAACTCTTCATAATAATCTAAATAAATAGATTTGTAAGCATTTTCATTATTTACAAGCTCAAACCCAAATATATCATCACTATAAACAAAATTAATAGCCTTCAATGCCCTTATTCTTTTTAATTTATCAGTATTTTTATCTATTTCATAATCCAATACAATAATGTCTTTGTTATAAAGTTTAGTATAAGAAAAAACAAATGCCTGCATAAGTTTAAAAGCAACAGCACAGCCAGAAAAATTTTTTGATACAAAACCAGTATTTGAAAGTTTAGGATTAAATATTAAATAAGCATTAGGAAGTATTTCAGGTATATCATGATGGTCTGTTACTATAATATCTATAGAATGCTCCCTTGCAAACTCAACTTCTTCTACATTCGATATACCGCAATCAACTGTGATGATTAAACTCACCCCAGAATTAGCATACTCTTCAATAACATCTTTTGAAAGCCCATAACCCACTTCATGATTAGGTACAAAAGCCCCAACATTTTTTGTAACAGCCTTAAGAGTATTATATATTATAGAAGCAGCAGTAACCCCATCAGCATCTTTATCACCATATATCAATATTTTTTCATTATACTCTATAGCCTCTTTTAGCCTGTCTACAAAAGCATTCATATCCCTAATATTAAATGGATTAGAAAGCGAATATATATCTTGAAAGAAAAAATCAAATATATCTTCTTTTGAAACTATACCCCTTAATTTTAACAACTCTTCTATAATGGGATTTAAATTGTCTATGTCGATTTTTTGCATAAAAGCCTTTATTTATTATTTATAAATTATAACAAACAGTATATTTTATTTATTTCAATGTTTCAAGTGTTATTAAGCTTCATTTTTAGTAGCAGAATGACTAGCTATATTAGCTCCTTTTTTCCAATGCCCAGTAAAATAATAAATAAGTATAAGCGACATACTAATAAAGTTTACAATAGCCATAGCAGTCCATACTCCCCATAACCCCATTTTTGTAGATAAGAAATGTGCAAGAGGAATCCTTATAAGTATATGAGCCACAAAGGCAAATATCATAAGTATAAAAGTTTTTCCTGCTCCATTAATAACTCCATTAGTTGCAAACATCACAGAAAGCATTATTATAGAAGGCATAACAACATATATATAACTTTTTGTATATTTTAATACACTCATATCTGAAGTAAATAATCTTACTATAAGCTCTGGAAATAATACAGAAAAAACTGCCATAAATGTAGAAAGCCCAATTCCTATTTTAAGTCCGGCTTTATATATCTCTTTTACTCTATCCATTCTATTAGCACCTATATTTTGAGCAACCATAGTAGCAATACCTGCAGATAAAGCTAAAAGCGGTAAAAATGATAAAGAGTCAACTCTCATAGACACAGCAACCGAAGCAGAAGCCTCTTCTCCATAAGTGTTGATAATTCTATTTAAAAATAACCAGCTTATAGAAATTATTAATTGCATAGCAGCAAAAGGCAAACCTATCTTAAACATTAATTTAGTTATATTAGCATCAAAAACTATTCTAAGAGGATTAGCACGAACTATACTATCTTTAATTTTTAAATATGTTATGCTTACAACTACAGAAAGAATTTGAGAAAACACAGTAGCATAAGCAGCACCATCTAAGCCCATAGCAGGAAAACCCAATAACCCCTTTATCATTATAGGGTCTAATATTACATTAACAATAGAAGCTATAGCCAAAAATATAAGAGGTCTTACAGTATCTCCTATACCTCTAAGCAAAGCAGATACCAAAAAATAATAAAACAAAAATGGGAAACCTATCATACTAATTCTAAAATAACTAACAGAATATTCCATTATGCTGTCAGCTGCATTTAAAAATCTCATTAACATAGGTGCAAATATATATCCTAATATAGCCAAAACTAAAGAAAGTATTACACTCATAGTAGTAGAAACCCTAGAAATATAAAGTACAGAATCTTTATCATTAGCACCAAAATATTGACCAATCAAAACATTCGCAGCAACTGTAACACCAGAAGCTATAGCTTGAAGTATTAATATTATAGGAAAACTCACAGCAATGGCTCCAAGACCTCTAGGTCCTATCATCTGACCTATCCAAATTGTATCAACTATATTGTAGGCTATATTTAAAAGGTTACCCAGTATCATAGGTACTACTAAATTAATAAGCCCCCTGTTCACATTTCCTTCTGTAAGCTCTAATATCTTATTTTTTTCCATAATTTTCCTCATTATTAAATTAAAATATTATTATTTTTTGATATTAATATTTTTTATTTCATCAAAGTTTTGTAGTTTCGACAAAAAATAAAATAATAAATCTGTATAAAAACAATGTTTGAACAATTACAGCTTCTTTTTTGCTTGCGTTTTAAAAGCTTTATATAATATAAAAAAGCTTAATACAATTAGATAAAATAAAAATATTTAAGATAAACAGTAGAAAATATTATATCTACAAAAAAATAAAGTCAATACATAAAAACTATATTTTTTGTTTAGGAGCCATAGATATTGTACTTTTACTTGCTATAATATTTTTGATTCTTTCTTTGATTGTAATATACAATAACGAAGAAATCAATCTTTGATTGTTATAAAAATGTGTATATTCTTTTAATTTTTCTCTTAATAATTCTACTGTGATATTTTTATTTAATCGTGAATAAAATTCTCTTTCGTCTATGCCGTGTACTCTTTCTACTACACCATTGTATCTTGGTGTTGCTATAGGAATATATCTCCTCTCTAATTTATTTTTTAAGCAGTATTCATCAAAAATATTGATTTTAGAAGTATTAATACAGCGATAAGTATATTCCATACCATTGTCCGTTTGTATAGCCTGTATCTTAAAAGGTGAAGTTTTTAAGACATATTTTAAGAAAGATAAAGCACTAGAAGGTGTTTTATCTTCATAGATTTCTCTCCAACTATAACGAGTAGCTAAATCTACAGCAGTGAACTGATAGACTGTTTTTCTGCCTAATTTGATATATTTAGTGTCTATTTGAACTATTTTGCCCTCTTTTTGTATTTTAGAGACAAATTTTCGTTTATCATATCGCTTCTTTTTCTTTTTTATTTTGTATCTCCAAAGATTATTTCTTTTTAGTACATTCTCTATCGCTGTAACACCTATCTTAATGCCTTTACGATTTAAATATGCTTTAATATAATGCTTACCTCGATATTCTTTAGTATAGAGTTCAATAATTAAATTAATAGCTTTTTGATTATTAAAGATATTTGGAGAAGTTTTTGGCTTAGTGCTAAAATTAGCGACAGTTCCAGTGTCTTTATATTTCTTAAGCCAAGTATAAAAAGTGGATTTATTTATTCTTTCCATCTTTAAAAATCTTTTAATATTTTTAGTTTTTAATGCTTCATCCACTATAAATAATTTAAATTCTGTGCTATAATCTCTTTTCATAGTAGTATCCTTTTATTTGTTTTGTATTCAAAAAATATTATAACAAGGATACTGCTTTTTTTATACTAAAAAATGTCCAATATCTCACACTCCTAAACAATTGATACTAAGACAAATTATTGACAAAAATAAGTAATAATATATATTCATATGCTATGAGAAAAAAATATGTATTTATTTTTTTGATATTTTCTATATCAGTGTTACATGGTCAGCTTCAAATTTTTAAACCATTTAGAAAATTATATACAATAAATACAGAGAAATTTGAAATTATATTTCCTATTGAGTCTAGAAGAAGTGCTGAAAAATTAGCTTCTATTGCTGATGATATTTATGAAGAATATTCTACAATATTAAACAGCAAAGTATATGGTAAAATTCCAGTAGTTATTACACCTGATATAAATTTATTTAATTCTGTAGCAGTTCCTGTGCCTTATCCTAGAGTAATATTATTTGACACGGCAGAATCTGGAGAGCTTACTATAGATGAAGATAATTTTAAAGGTACATTTATACATGAGCTTGTGCATTTGCTTAGCTTAAACTCTGAAAAAGCTGGTTTTCAAACAAGAATTTTTGGCAGTTGGGCTTCACTTGTTTTTATAAATACACCTGCGTTTATGCTTGAAGGTGTTACTGTGAGTATGGAAAGCTATAAGGGATTTGGCAGAGCTAACGACCCTTTAGTAAAACAAGGATTAAGACAAGATATATACGAGGGAAAATTTAAGACACCTATGCAGGCTAGCGACCTTTGGAGAAAAAGACCTTATGGAACTGTGTATTATGAATATGGGGGGCTTTTCTCAAAATATTTGCAAGAGCGTTTTGGAATGGAAAAGTATAATGAGCTTTGGGATACTATGAGGCATAAATTCTCTTTTTCTTTTAATGTATATAATGCTGGGTTTTATGGAGCTTTTAAAAAAGTTTATAATATAGATTTTCTTGATGTGTGGGCTGAGTTTCAAAATTATATTATGATTAAAAACATTAATCCAAGTGAAGATTTAATGGTTAATGATAGAGAAACATACATTGAAGATATAGATTCTTATAATGATACGCTTTATTATATAGATTCTAACCTTGGTGCTTTATATTCATATAAAAAAACAAGAAATAATGAAAACAATAAAAAAGATTTAAAATTTGAATTTTTAATAGATAAAAGTTCTGAAAGTTTAGATATTTCTGCAGATGGAAAAAGGGCAGTGATTGTATCTTATACTTACAACGCTGGGCTTTATAGATATATAATAAAAGAATATGATTTAGAAACAAAAAAAAGAACAAAAAGAAAATGGTATGATTTGCAATATGCCAATTTTTTTAGAGGCGGCATAATAGGTATAGGTAAAGATTTGCATAATACTACTTTTGTTTATATTGATGAAAATAACAATAGAGAAGTATTGCTTGAGCCTAATGATACCATTACTTACACTTCTCCTACTGTTATAGATGATAATATAATAGCTTTAATTGTTATAGACAATGGCATTAAACATATAGCAATTTACGATTATAATAATAAAACTCTTAAATATGTAGATTCATCAGATAACACTCTTAATTATGTGCGTTATTTGAGATATTCGAATAATAGACTTTTATTTTCTTATAACAATGATGATAGTTTTTACAGATTAGGAGAATTAGATTTAAATGCTAATACAATAAGGCTATATAATAAAAATTATTCTGGGGGTGTATTATCATCGGTTAATGTTTTAGAAAATGGAGAGAATGTTGTTTATTATAAAGGCAGATTTTCTGAATATGACAGATTAATGACAGAAGATACTGCTATTAATCCAGAAACAAAAAATATAACTCTCACAGATAAAACAATAGAAAAGTATGATTTTACTCCTCAAATGGAATTAGGAAAACATAATCCTTTTAAGTATATTAAACCATGGTCTTTATGGTTTCCTTTTCCATTATTTAATGATACTTTTCAATATTTCTTTAATGGTATAGGATTAGCTACTGCTGTGTCTTCTGTAGAGTTTGATAATCTTTCTATATTGATGATTGGTTATGATATACCTTCGCAGTTTTTACAAACTCAATTAGATATGAGATTTTATGATTTACTATATCCTATACAATTTCAATTTGGAAGTGATATAGTTTATTCAACATACAGTAAATATTGGAGAGTAAGCAGTTCTATTAATATGCAATTTAATATTTTTACAGAGAGTGATAAGGTATTATTTTATATAGCTCCTACAATATCTACAGCATTATTTTCTGATACAATATATTATAACAATCCTCTTTATTATCAAAGTGCTTTTAATTGGAAATTTTCTTCTTGGACTTTAAATACGACATTAGCTGCTATTTTTAGATTTAAATCCTCTTCTGATAAGCCATATTTTAATGACTTAGTTCAAATAGCACTTTATCCTACTTATTCTGTGAGGTATAATAAATTTGCTCTAGATTTTAAAACATTATTTCAAACAAGATATGCTCCTATTAGAGCGAGTTTTTACGGCTCTTATACATTTGACACTCCTGCGGCATTTAATGGTGCTTCAAGAGTTTTCGGCGGAAGATATGTAGCAGCACCTCAAGAGTTTTATAGTTATGTGAGTAAGCAAAAATATATTGATAATTATTTTCTCGCGGGGGATATAGAGCTTTTTGGTTATTTGGATGCACAATTTAATTTGAGTCATTTATATTTTGAGAACTTCTTTGCTTCTATTTCTTATAGGGGAGCTTATTATGCTAAAGATTATATGCAGTCTATAGCATTAAAGGCGGGCTGTGATTTAAGCGTGCTTGTTTTACCGTATAATGTGCTTACTGGTCAGCCTTATATATCTTTAGCATTAAAAATGCCGGAAAGAATGACTGATAACATATCTGTTAATGATTTATATATAAGTTTCGGCTATCAGTTTGCTTGGTAGATTCTTGTAACTATTTTAGAATATATGGATAAAAATTAATTATAAAATTTTTATGTTTTTTATTATTCGCGGGGACTAGCCCCCGCACCCCCACTTCTTTTATTGGTATAAAAGAAGCAAAAAAACTGCATTTTTATACAAAGATAAATCTATCATATTATACTTTATAGATATTAAAAAAACGTATAAAACTATAGTAATTGCACTTTCGCGAAGCGTGCCCGAAGGGCGAAAACTTTTTGCTGCGGGAAAAAGTTGAATAAAATAAAAACTTACATAAACAATAAAACTAAAACAATGTAAATATAATTCAGCTTTCAAACAAGTATATCATTTACTAAAATAGCTTTCCAATTTATCTTCGTCTATGTTTAGAGAAATAAGTTTTTTGCTGCTTTTCTCGCCCTTTAATATTTCTACATCTTTTTTCTTTAAATTAAGTTCACTTGATAAAAAATCTACTATAGCCTTATTTGCTTTGCCTTCTATGGCTTTGGCGGATATTCTTATATAATAAATTCCATTTTCTTTTTTAAAGCTGTTGGATTTGGCTGATGCTGTTACTTTTACTTCTATATTCATAATATTATTTTTCTATACTCTTGGTATTGTAAATCTAAAACCAAGAAGCACTTCATTATATATTTTTGGGTTTATGTCTATTAAGAATTTATATCCCACTTCTAAAGCAACCCAGCTTGTAATATGATAAACAAAACCAATACTAGCTCCAAGAGCAAGAGCATCTTGACCAGTTTTTACTTGTTCAGTAATCTCTTGATTTATAATGCTTCCAACAGAAACTCCAAAATAAAGAGAAAGTAAGGGATAATTTCTAAGTAAAATATCAGCCCTAGTATCAAAATCTAATTTTCTATCTGTAAAATAAAAGTTAATGTCATAATAAAAACTTCCAAGTATATAATGCTGCCTATATGTGTTGTCAACTAAAATACTTTGAAGAAAAGAATATTCAAATTCAAATCTAAAAGGAGATACTTTATTTATGGAAGGTACTCTATATCCTAGAGAAAAACCTCCTCCTACAAAATTAGCAAAATTAATTGTTTCACCGCCAACATTATACGCTCTATTAATATCAAATGCATAATTAAATTTAGGAGTAATATATAATTCTGCAAATATTATTTGAGGCAATATTAAAAATAAAATAACAATATATTTCTTCATCATAATCCCCTAAAAATTTAATCTCATAGAAAGCAGCACATCATGATTGAGATTAATAGCCGTATCTAATAATAATCTATATCCAATATCTAAAGTGATTGTTGGATTTAAATGAAAACCAAAATTAATATTAGGTCCATACAAAAAAACAAAATTATCATTATAAGAATAATTCTTTACAAGCCCAAATTTTTCATTAAAAGAAGATGATAAACTATAATCAATATTTCCTCCTACAGAAAAACCTAAAGATATAGTCATTATATGCCTTTTTCCGTTTCTATATATATTATTTTCTTCTCCGTCATAATTTATATAAACTAAATTAATATCATAATAAAGATTAAAAAGCATGCTATGTATATTAATATTATCTATATTGTTTGGATAATTATTAACTTCTAATCCGTTTTTATATAAATATTCAAATTCAATCCTTATAGGGGAATATCTTGAAAGTATATTAAAATTATAACCAATGCTTGCCCCAGCCCCAACAAACATATTGTTATTTCCTTTTATAGAATAGATAAATTTAGGGGCTACATAAACACCATTTTGAAAAGAATATGATATATTAGCAAATGATAAACATATTATTATAATTATTAATATTTTTTTTATCATAATGTTTCCTTAATACAAAAACTAAAATAAAACACCAACAGCAATTCTCGGAAGCGGTATAAATCTAAGTAAATATGAATACGATAAGCCTATATCAAGTAGAGATATGTCTATAAATGGTCGCACTCCCGTATCAATACCCATACCTCTAGATAAATCTATTCTAAAGCCCATCTCTCCGGCAATATAAGCATCAAAAGATATTCTATCTTTATTTATTTTATTTACTATTCCAGCTTCATTTGTAGAGTATTCTTTAGTTTTATCTATATTAATCGTAGCTCCTACTTTTGGCATTAAAAAGAAACCAGAAGCTCTGTTTCTCTTATTAAAATAAAACCTCATACCAACAGATAAAGGTATAGAATAGGTTTCAGTAAATTGAGGATTAGCAATATTAGTCATAAAGCTGCTTGCTATATAATTTCCTAAATCTATATCTAATTCCATTTTATTCATTATTCTATATGTATATGTTAATCTAAAACCAAATTTACCTTCAAAGTTTTGCTGTTTAGCATCTTTTACTATTTGAAAAGGTAAGCTAAATAAAATAGGTCTTGTTGTTGTTATAAATAAAGTTGTACCGAAATCTATGCCAAGAGAATGTATATGCGATTTTAATCCATTTTCAAATAAAAGTATTTCAGCATTTTTATCATTGGTTAATGTTACATATGAAGGAATTTTATCTGAAGGCACTATATCTATAACATCATAATTCATTATAAAATCGGATTGAGCAAAGATAGTGCTGCTATATAAGAATAAAAAACATATTAATAATTTTTTTATCATTATAAGTCCTTAAAACCGTATAGTTACTCCAATTCTTGGAAATATAGAAAATTTTAATGATGTTACAAAATCAATTGCTGTTGGAAAAGTATCCCAAAGAGGCAGGAACTTAGTTATATCAACGAGTCCGCTTCCAAAAAAACCAACTCCCTCTCTAACATCTCCATACACTCCAGACATAGATGAAGTAATATAATAACCAATCTCAAATAAAGAAATATCCAAATAAGTTCTAACCTTCCAATCTTTTTTTGGAAATAAATCAATACTCCATCCCAACTCATATGATACATAAAAAGTAGGGTCTATAGTAGAGCGTTTAGTTTTTAATCCTGTTAGACCGTTTTGAGTTACTATATCATATATTACAGTTTCAACTCCTACTCGAATAGTATTAACAAACTCTCCATTTTTACCCGATAAAAGCTTAAAGCCTATTGTTATTGGTAGATAATAAAAACTTCCTTTAAAAACTGTATCTCCAGCAAGTAAAGAAGCTACATCTCCTATATTTCCTGGCAGAGTTGGAACTTGAGCATGATTAGTAGCTAATTTTAATGCATTTTCTGCTGTAATTGTTAATGAATATTCCAAATGCTGAAGTCCTGCCGATATTTCTAGACCTATTCCTTTGTATAAATAAAATGTATAAGATATATTAGGCACATACCAAAAATTACCTTTTATATCTATATAGTTTAGAAAATCTTTATAATTATTTATATTTATTTTTGCTATGGATGCAAATGTTTCAATATTATATAGCAAATTATCTGCCAAAGGCGGAAAAATAACAGAATAACTTGGAATAGCATTTATACTTATAGACTGCCTTTTTTCTTTCCATTCATATTGATCATTATACGAAAATGGATGCAATATGTTTTGATATATAATTATTATGAAAGGTACATAAATAAATATACAAATAAAACACTTTTTCATAAATATTATTAAACATATCACCCCGCTAAAAAATAATTAATATAATTTCTTTTTTATTTTCTATTTTTTACTAGGGTATTTTTCATAACTATTAGCTTCTCCTTTGCCATTTATTATATAGAGATATTTTTGTATTTCCTCTTTTTCTTTATCACTAACATTAGCATTTTTTACAACCTCATCAACATTTGTATTTCCATTATTTTTACCTATGCCAGTAATTACTCCTAATGCATTTTCTTCTCCAACTATGTCTGTAATACCATTTATAGCATCTTTTCTTTCTTCATCAACTTTTACAGTATGCAGATTGCTTCCGTCAGGCACCGCTATAATATAATCTCCATTATTTTTATCATCTTTATATATTCCGCCAAGACCGCCTATTGTGCTGTCTAATGTGTAGCTGCCATCGCCAAGTCCGCCTGTTATAGTAATAGTATTGCCGCTTACACTAACCCCTTCCCAGTTGCCTTTTGCTAATTTATTTAGAAAGAAATCATCTCCGGGACCTGTTTTAGTTAAATTTGTTTGCCTGCAGGATAATATGCTAATTAATATAAAAATTATATAAAATATTTTTTCTATTTTCATTAAGGATATCCTAAAAAATTATTTACTATATATTAATATACAATTTTTATAAATAAAAACAATATTTTAATAGTATAATAATCGACTTTATAAATTAAAAAATTAATTTACATATTTTACACTTGACAGAAAATTTGAATTGAAGTAAAATTTATATAATAGTAAAAAATATTTTTAAGGTTTAGAAAATTGTATTCGCAAAAAAACAGCAAACATACTACGTATATTGTTAATTATCAAGAAACTTTTAAGAGAATTATTATAAATAAATCTTATAAAATGAATAGATATTCTATAGACTTCTTTGTGGCAGGATATAAATATAATGATGGGAAGGATATTATAGAATTATTATCTAGAAATGAACCTATTAATCTTATAAGAGAATATTTTATTGGTTATGATCCATTCGCTATAGCAGTTTATGATGAGAGATGTGAGATAAGATTAGGATATGTACCTAAAATAATAGCTCCTCTTCTAGCATACAAAATGGAAGATGAAAATTATAAAATAAGAGCTATAGTAAAAAATGTAAAATTAGAAGAAATAGATGATTGTAAATTAGAGATAAGAGTTTTTATAGAGAGAGCTTTGAAAAAGGCTAATTAAAAGATTATTATGATTGATAGAGTAGTAGTTAAAACAGAGTCAGATTTTAAAAAAATAAAAGATTTATATATTAAAGAGCCTTTTAAATATTCAATATATATACTTACAGGGAAAGAGAGATTATTTAAAAAGGCATTTATTACTTCTATGCATTCTCTTGTTTTTAAAGATGAGGGTGATAGTGAGATGAATTACAGCGTATTTTATGATAAAAATGATGCTGTAGGGTATTCGCCTTTAGATGTAGCCGATACTCCGCCTTTTGGCTCTAATATAAGGCTTGTTGTAATATACAAATATAATAATTTCCAAGATGATTTTTTGGAATATTGTATCAATCCTTCAAAATCTTCTATAATAATATTAGAAACAGAAAATAGTTTAGAAGAAGATAGTATATACAAATATTTTTCAAAGAAACAAAATGCAGATTATATTCATTTTATAGATTTTCCTATTCCTGATGAGAGGGATTTCCGTTCATTAATTACAGCGTATATAAACAAAAATAATAAAAAGATTTCTAATGATGCTGTTGATTATATAGTTAATAATATTAATTTAGATTATGATTCACTTTATTCTGAATTGGATAAAATATGCAGTTATAATGATAAAGAATATTTGAATGTTGAAGATATTATGGATTTTACTTATGTATCCAAAAATAGAAATATATTTGATTTTTTAGATTCTGTATTTGAAAGGGACAGAAAAAAATGCTTTTCTATTATGCATAGATTAGATCAAGATGCATCTTCTTCTCTCACTTTGATGATGAATAATTTTTTAGCATTATATTATATGAAAATATTTCCACCTCAAACTACTTTAAATGATATTAGCAAATTAACTAAAATACCTTCATTTATATTAACAAAAAAGAAATCTGTATTAAAACTTTATTCGTTAAATGAAATAGTAAATATAATTTCACAAATATCCAAATTAAATACATTAAGTGTTACAACTCCAAATAATATTTTTAAAGCACATTTTGAGCTTTTTTTATTTTCAATTACAAAATAATTAATTGTATATATATGTCATAAATCATAATAAATATTTGCATATTTAAATAAAGAAAAAATGACATTTCTGAACAATTTTTTATAAAGTTATCTTGTCTTATTTGTATATGATGATAGAATACAAAAATTGATATTAATTTTTGATATTGTGGAGTTATATATGAAAAAATACTAATTACAATCATTTCTATTGTTTCATTTTCTACCTGTCTATTTCCTTTAAGTTCTTTTAATTTATCTTTATCTGTACCTGTTGGCGGAAGTTTTCCTACTTTTCAAAACAATAATAAAAATTTAAATAATGGAATAAATTATCGTCCAGAAACAGCTATTGAAATAGGGGTATTATTAAAACCTAAATTTAATTTTGAAATTACAAATAATCATATAATATCTGCAGGAATTGAATTAGGATATTATAGAGATACTTTTCAATTTGATTATGATTATAATAATATAACAGTTCCTCAAGAAGACCCTGCTGCAGTGTCTGTAAAAGCTAATAATCAAATAATACATGTATTTGACAGTTTTAATATAGGGGGTACTTTTGAATATCAATATTTGAATTTCTTTTGCGGTATTGGACTTGGATTTAAAATTCCTTTAGCTGGTGCTTATTGGTATGAAGAGACAGAAAAAAGATTGAGTTTAGGACTTTTATATGGTGCTTATAGAAATGCATTTATATTTATACCATATACAAAAATATTTGCAGGTCTTAATATTGGTATAATAAATGTGAGTGCTTATCTTAATTTTGATTTACCTTATGTTGAAACAAGAAGTGAACTTACTGTAGATTCACAAACATATTCATCTGCAAGCGGTAAATTATCTTCTGTAGATTTAGGAGTTCAAATATCTCTAAGTTTAGATTTATTTAACGATAGTAAGTATTAAATAATATATTTTTATAAATAAGAGTTTATTATTAGGCTCTTATTTATATTGATATTTATATATAATAAAATATAATAAAAAAAATACATTATTATGAGGTAATAGAATAGTGAAAACTTCTGTAATTATTATGGCTGGAGGCATAGGGGAAAGATTATGGCCTTTAAGCAGAGAAAAAAAACCGAAGCAATTTTTAAAAATAATTGACAATAAATCTCTTATAGAACAGACAATAGATAGGGCTTTACAAATTACAGAAGAAGATAATATATTTATTATAACAGGGAAAAGATATAAAGATGCTTTCTCTACTTATATACCAAACTTTAAAAAAGATAATATAATATATGAGCCTGTTGGCAGAGATACTGCTGCAGCTGTAGCTTTAGGAGTATTAGCTGTAAAAGAAAAGATAGGCAATTCAAACGTAGTAATAATTCCTGCTGACCCAATAATAAGAGAAGAAAACTTATTTATAAATACAATAAAAGAGGCTATAGAAGCAACTATGAAAACTAAAAATATAGTAGTTGTGGGAATAAAACCAACTAGAGCTGAAACTGGATATGGATATATTAAGTTAGATAAAAATATAAAAGGCAATGAATATATTGTTCATAGATTTGTAGAAAAGCCAAATTTAGAAAATGCAAAGAAGTTTTTAGAAGATGGCAATTACTTATGGAATAGCGGTATGTTTATATGGTACAGTGAAAGCATATTAAACAGTATAAACAAATTTATGCCTGATACATTTAATAAAGTAAATGATACATTAAAAAATATTAATAATGAAAATAAAGCATTAGAAATATTTAACAGTATTGATAAAATTTCTTTCGACTTTGGTGTAATGGAAAAGATAAAAGATATTATATGCATAAAGTCAGAGTTTTTTTGGGACGATTTGGGAGCTTTTTCGGCACTTGGAAGAATACACAGTAAAGATGAAAATAATAATGTTGTAATAGGGCAGGTATATCTTAAAAACTCTAGTAATAATATTATAATAAATGATGATGATGATTTACTTACTTTAAATGGAATTAATAACACAACAATTGTTAAATCTAATGGCGTTTTTTTAATGTATCCAAATAATGAAGATTCTAAAATAAAAGAGATATTAAAAGACATTAGAGAGAAAAATGAATTAAATAAATATAAAGAATTATTATAATTTTATATTTTTTTATTAAGAATAGTTTCTTTATATATTTTTTCTTTTGCTTGTTTTATTTTTTCTTTGCTTTCTTTTTCTTTTTTGCTTTTTTGATTATCTTCTATAAGTACTCCGTTTATTAATACATTTTTTAAAACTATATTTTCATTGTTAATTAATTCATGAGGCAAAGTTATACCTTTTATTTCAACATTTTCTAATTTTAAGCTTTTATGAAAAATAAGGTTTCTAAAATCTGCATCCTTTTCAACTACTATATTCTCTAATGAAAAATCATCTTTTAAGTTCACATTTAATAAACTTAAATTATTGCTAAAATGAACATGATTAAAAACAGATTTTTTTATAAAGTCAGAATTAGTAAAATTAGCATTACAATTAATTTTGGCATTATATAAATTAATGGATTCAAAATTAGACATTGAAAAGTTTAAATCCATATTTATAGTAGTGTTTTTCATTATAATTTCTTTGCTTATATTAGACATTTTTATAAATATGCCAGAATCAAATAAAGCATTAGTAAAATCAAGCGATATATCTAATTTTAAATTATTAATATTAAATGGAGCATAAAATGAAGCATCAGAAAAATTAAAATTTGAATCTTTTTCTATTTTTAAGCCTTCAAAGCTAAAGCCTTCATAGCTAATCATATGAGAAAAGTTATAGTATCCTCTATATATATCATCTCTTATAATGTTTCTAAATAGATTAGCAGGTTTATTTTCTGATTTATGATGTATGATGCATAAATCATCTTTATAAACTTCTCTGCCGCACTTTTCTGTGTTTGATATTAATTGTTTACATATACTAGGCATAATTATTAAAACATAAAGCTTAAACCAAAATCATGCGAAATATTGTTTTTATTAAACTCATCAAATATTATAGCATAATCAAGTCTAAACAAATCAATATATAATGAAAGCCCCAAAGAAACTCCATTATTTTCAATACCAAGTCTTGCTAAAACCCCGCTAGGCAATTTAGTAGAACGTCTTTTTTGCATAGCACTAGGTTCATCTAACACACTCTCAGGCAAATCATCAAACCAAGAAGATGATGAATTATCAAATAATCCTAATTTATTAAAATCTATTATCATAGCTTCAAGACCCAAAGATATATTATGAGTGATAGAAGGAACTCCTACAGAATAATTAAGCGAAACAGATACTGTAGAATCTTCTTTGGCATAAGCAACTGAAGCTACTATGTCAGTATCTATATTGCCAAATACATTATCGTAAAAACCAAAATTCCTAATACCAGCACCAATTTTAAACACAGGAGTAAAAATAGATTGCATATAATATATATCTAAAAATCCGCCGAAAATATTTTTGTCTAATGAATTATTTAATACTCCTTTAATATTTCCACCTATAAAAGATTTATCATTGACAGCATAGGCAAAAGCAATATTAGCTAAATAAACTCCGTTATATATACTATCTTTTTTGTTTCCAAGCGCGTCATAAGATTGTATTTTGTTTATTTCTGAAGCGAATCCTAAACCTATGGCATAGGAATTACCTGTATGAGAATATGATGCATTAAATATATACTCGTTTTTAAAATCTGGTGATAAGGTGTAATTTATATTAATGCTATCCCTAATAACTCCCATTAATGAAGCAGAGTTTACAAATAATGCAGAAGAATCATTTCCTATTAAAAAAGTGCTGTTCATCATTCCTCTGCTTCTTGTGCTTGTATAATTTAAAATAGATAAAGAATGTCTTGAAGATAATGTATCAGCATATAATAAAAAGCTAAATACAAAAAGAATAATAAAAATAAAACTTAATTTTTTTATCACGATAAAACTCTAATCAATAATTTTTGTAATTATAACATATAAGAACCCTTAATACAATAAATTAAGTGTTTTTAAGAATAAATTATTGTATGCTTAAATGGGTATATTTTATTAGTTTTTGTTTTATTCAACTTTTTTACGCCTTACACGTTGTGGACTTTGTCAAAGTTTTATATTTCGCATACGCTTCTAGAAAGATGCAATTTTTTTGTTGTTCTTTTTCCCGCCGCAAAAAGAACCAAAAAGTGCAAGTGCTATAGCTTTATATTTTTGGAGCATATAAATCTAAAATAATGTCTATATTTTGTATATATATGAAAAGCTAAACTTATTAAATGCAGTTCTTTTGCTTCTTTTATACCAATAAAAGAAGTGGGGGTACGGTGGCTAGCCCCCGAAAACAATAAAAACATAAGAACTAATTTTTTGACAAACTTAAAAAATTAGCTATATTTTTACTTATCTATTACTAAACTCATAATACAAAATATATTGTTCTATCAAATATTTTTCGCCATAATAAATTAATGCTATATAATATTTTTTATTTCTGCTAAAGTTTATATTGTCAATTCTATTTATGCTTTTTCTTATATAATTATGATTTTCATCAAAAAGTATAATCTCTATATCTTCTTTATATTCTAAGATAATATTTATATAAGAATCTATATCTGTGTAGTTTTTTATTTTATAAAAATCTATATCTATAATATTTTCATTTTTTAAATATTGTTTAATCTTTTCATCTAAAGCTAACTCTTTTTTAATAAAAAATCCATTTATTTTTTGATTAGGATATTCTATTTCTTCAGCATAAAATATATTATCATTATACTCATTTTCATTTTTATATTTATAATCTTCAGAAAAATTTAGTTTTAAGTTATAATCAATTTCATCTTGAGAAGTTAATTTCAATAAATATTCATTTTGCTTTAATACTATATTTTTTAATTCTATATGTCCAAAATAATTTTTTGCCTTTTGAGTTTCAAATCTAAAAATAATATCTTTATTTTCTTTATTATAAAACTCTAATACAATATCAGAGTTATTGTTAGCATAAAAACCGAAGTTCATTATAAAACCGTTAGTAGGCTTAATATGATAATAGTCTATATCATCAATATTAAGACTTCCTTTCAAACTAATATTAGACTCTATAAATTGAGCATACTCTTCATCGTCATTAGGTTCTATTTCATCAACTGTAGTTATATTATTATTTTTATTACAAGAAATTAATAATATAAGCATAAAAATTAATATAATCTTTTTTATCATAAAATAATTAATCATTCCATAGCAACAATTTTTAAGTAATGCAAAAACTCTTTATCATCGCACATAGTTTTGCCTTCATCATCAGACAACTTAGCAACAGGTTTTCCATTAACCATTTGAAGTTTCATTACAATATTTAAAGGCTTAGCAATAGGTTCAAAATCATTCATAATAAATGTACCTATTCCAAATGTAACTTTAGCTTCGTTTTTGAATTCTTTATATATATTAAAAGCCTTGTCAAAATTAAGACTGTCAGAAAAAAGAAGGCTTTTAGTTTTAGGGTCAATTCTTAAGTCTTTATAATGCTTTATAACTTTGTATCCCCATTCAATAGGATCTCCAGAATCATGTCTTATGCCGTCATATAGTTTTGCAAAATATAAATCAAAATCTTTTAAGAATTTATCCGTACCTAGAGTATCTGATAATGCAATACCTAAATCTCCTCTATATTCATTAACCCAAGATTGAAGCATGAATTTTTGACTCTCTGCAAGTCTTACTTTATCTAAAGCCTGACCAACTTGATAATATTCATGAGCATTAGTACCAACCGCAAGTAAATTATACTTTTGAGCAAAATATACATTGCTAGTGCCTACCAAACAATCTGAAGGAACTTTCTCTTTTAATATAGAAATAGCTCTATTTTGCCACTTAAAAGAAAATCTCCTTCTAGTTCCAAATTCAGAAAATTTAAACCCTTTATCAGAGTTGTATGTTGGAAGCAATTTCTCATCTAACTTTTTTATTAGATTTAATTCACCTTGCTTGTAAACTTCTTCTTCACCATTAGTTTTACAAATAGTGTATTGATAATATATTTCACTAATCATTGCAAGCACAGGTATCTCCCAAAGTATAGTTTGATACCAAGGTCCTTCTATAGAAACGGTTAATTTGTTATCGTCAAAAGAAGCGTTAATATGCTCTTCCAAAGGTCTGTATAACTTTAAAAACTCTATATAATCCTTTTTTATAAATCTAAGCGAAGACAAATATTCAAGTTCATGTTTTTGAAATGTTAAATTGCAAAAATGTTTTATCTGTTTTAAAAGCTCTTCATGCATTTCTTTAGTCCATTCTAACACATTTCTGCTTCTAAAGATATATTTTACCCAAACATTAGAAAATTGCCTTAAAGCACATTGCTGCATTGTGAATTTATATAAATCAGTATCAAGTAAACTATTTATTATATTATCCATAAATAAATCCTTAAAAACCTTATCTATTTTTTATTTCTTTCTATAATTTTAGAAAGCTGATAAAGTCTGTATATACCAGATATAAAGCCAAAAAATATACCAGCTATAGTAAATAATGGAGAAGTATTTAATTTTTTATCAGCTAAGTTTCCAACAAAAGCAAGTCCCAGAATTATACTTCCAAACTCAATACCCAAAGCAGTGTATTTTATTCCATTTTTTATATTATTGCTCTTCATAATTAAGCGTTGTAAAAATTAAAGGATTAACATATTCAGAAGCTAATTTTAATTCATATTCAAGTTCGCCTGTTTTGGCATTTCCTATAATATCACCCTTTTTTACATCAACATTTGTTCTTACAGAAGTAGTGGCTAATCCTTTATAAGTAGTTATGATACCATATCTATGATAAATAACTATGCTTACTCCTTCATCTTTATCGTATACTACACTATTAATTGTACCAGAGGCTGTTGCTCTAACAAGTGTACCTGCTATTGTTTGAAAGCCTATGCCTTTTGATAAGAGAGAGTCTTTTTGATATGGTTTTGATATAACGGCATATCTGGAATCTATTGGTGTAATTGTAGGCACATATTCTAATGCATTATTTTTAGAATTAATATTAGCTTTTAATTCTTCTAAATAATTTTTTAAGTTTTCAAACTCTTTAGCTCTAGCATTTAAAAGTGTTATATTATCAACATTATTTGTATTTAATAAGTTAGTATTTTCTATTTTAAATTTATTCATCATATTAGACATATCTTCCCTATAAGAATCATTAGAAAATACTGAATTAAATAAGTTTTCTAAAGAATTAATCTCTTCAAGTCTCTCTTGATAGCTTCCTGTAAGAACAAGTGTTTTACTAGCAATAACAGTATTTTTGGTAAGAGATGAGAATGTTATTAAAAGAGCAACTGTTATAATTAAGAGTATTATCAAAAGTCCGTATATGGGTATAGATAAAGTTTTAGTTTTCTTTTTGGAATGCGGTATAAACATAAAATAGAGTCTATGTGAGAGTATTTTATGCAATTTGCTAAAAAATGAAGAATTATTAGGATTATTCTTTTTATAAAAATTATTTTTATTCTTTTTTTTATTTTTATACATACTTAAAAATTATAACAATAATATAAAATTATATCAATATTAAATGAATATTTGTTGTGTTTAGGAGTATGAGATATTGGACATTTTTTAGTATAAAAAAAGCAGTATCCTTGTTATAATATTTTGAACATAAAACAAATAAAAAGGATGCTACTATGAAAAGAGATTATAGCACAGAATTTAAATTATTTATAGTGGATGAAGCATTAAAAACTAAAAATATTAAAAGATTTTTAAAGATAGAAGAAATACCCAAATCTACTTTTTATGCTTGGCTTAAAAAATATAAAGACACTGGAATTGTCGCTAATTTTAGTACTAAGCCAAAAACTTCTCCAAATATCTTTAATAATCAAAAAGCTATTAATTTAATTATTGAACTCTATACTAAAGAATATCGAGGTAAGCATTATATTAAAGCATATTTAAATCGTGAAGGCATTAAGATAGGGGTTACAGCTATAGAGAATGTACTAAAAAGAAATAATCTTTGGAGATACAAAATAAAAAAGAAAAAGAAGCGATATGATAAACGAAAATTTGTCTCTAAAATACAAAAAGAAGGCAAAATAGTTCAAATAGACACTAAATATATCAAATTAGGCAGAAAAACAGTTTATCAATTCACAGCTGTAGATTTAGCTGCTCGTTATAGTTGGAGGCAGATCTATGAAGATAAAACACCTTCTAGTGCTTTATCTTTCTTAAAATTGCACGGGTGCCAAACATATTGCAGTTAGGAATTCCTTAATTTATTAAAGTATAGCATAGGTGTATCATAATTTAAAGCAGAATGTATTCGTTTATAATTGAAAAAATAATTATATTTTTGTATGTTTTTATTTGCTTTCTCTAAGGTTAATTCTTTAGTACAAAAGTCATAAAATTCTTTTTGGTCTAGCCTATGTGTACTCTCTACTACGCCATTATACCAAGGTGATGCAATTGGACTATAAACCCTTTTAATATAGTTTTTCTTACAAAATATATCTAATGGGTGTTCTGTGTCAAATGAATGTTTACGGTAAGTAAATTCTGTACCATTATCGCTTTGAATACAATGTATTCTAAAAGGAAAATAATCTATAAGCCGTTTCATAAAATCAATGGTACTGTATGGACTTTTTTCATCGTATAAATATCTAAAGCTCATTCTAGTAGCTACATCTACAGCAGTAAATTGATAATAGCATATTTCACCAAAAAAAGCATATTTGACGTCTATTTGTACCTTTTCCCCTGCTTCCTTGATATAAATTGCATGCTTTCCTTTATGCTTTCTCTTAATTTTTTTCTTTTTGCTCCTATACAAATTATTTTCTTTTAGGACAGTTTCTATAGCTGTTGTTCCTACTTTAATGTCTTCTAACTCTAATTGTTTTTTTATTTTTAATTTACCATAACCATATAATTTTCTTATTTCAATTATTCTTTTAATAATCTTTTTATTTTTCAATTTATTTTTATTATTCTTAGGTTTAGTAGATTTAGGTTTTATAATAGAATAAGTTTCTAATTGTCTTTTCCAATAGTAATATGTTCTAATACTAATCTTATATTTTAAAGCTAATATTTCTTTATTCTTAACTTTATTAATTTTTAGAACTATCTTTTTTCTTTGATTTGAAGTATATTCTTTCATAGGTATTCCTTTTGTTTTATTTTAGTTAATTAAATTATAAGGAATACCTACTTTTTTAAACTAAAAAACGTGCAATATGTATGGCTCCTAAACATATCTTTCTTAAAATATGTATTGAAAACTTCACCTTTTAGGATACAATCTATACAGACCGATAATGGTATGGAATATACTTATCGCTGTATTAATACTCCTAAAATAAATATTTTTGATGAATACTGCTTAAAAAATAAATTAGAGAGGAGATATATTCCTATAGCAACACCAAGATACAATGGCGTAGTAGAAAGAGTACACGGCATAGACGAAAGAGAATTTTATTCACGATTAAATAAAAATATCACAGTAGAATTATTGAGAGAAAAATTAAAAGATTGATTTCTTCGTTATTGTATATTACAATCAAAGAAAGAATCAAAAATATTATAGCAAGTAAAAGTACAATATCTATGGCTCCATGACATCTTAAAAACTTCACCTTTTAAGATACAAGCTATACAAACTGCGACCGAAGGAAGTGCCTGTGGCAACAATGGTATAGAATATACTTATCGCTGTATTAATACTCCTAAAATAAATATTTTTGATGAATATTGTCTTAAAAATAAATTAGAGAGAAGATATATTCCAGTAGCAACACCAAGATACAATGACGTAGTAGAAAGAGTACACGGCATAGACGAAAGAGAATTTTATTCACGATTAAATAAAAATATCACAGTAGAATTATTGAGAGAAAAATTAAAAGAATATACACATTTTTATAACAATCAAAGATTGATTTCTTCGCTA
>NZ_SAXY01000005.1 GCF_008016535.1 Brachyspira pilosicoli | reverse complement strand
TTTCTAATGCTTCATCCACTATAAATAATTTAAATTCTGTGCTATAATCTTTTTTCATAGTAGCATCCTTTTTATTTGTTTTATGTTCAAAATATTATAACAAGGATACTGCTTTTTTTATACTAAAAAATGTCCAATATCTCATACTCCTAAACAATTTAATAGTAATTAAAACTTGAAAAAATCCTGTTTATATTATATTCTATATCAAATACTATTAATAATAATTAGTTTTTATAAATTAATAAAGTTAAAAAGGATAATATTATGAAAGCATGGAAAGGACTTTTAAGAGAATATAGAGAATATTTACCTATTACAGATAAAACCCCATTAATAACATTGCATGAAGGAAACACACCTTTAATAAAAGCAGAAAAGATAGGAAAAGAACTAGGAGGAATAGAATTATATTTCAAATATGACGGACTTAACCCTACAGGTTCATTTAAAGATAGAGGAATGGTAATGGCAGTTGCTAAGGCACTTGAAGAAGGTTCAAAGGCTATAATGTGTGCTTCTACAGGAAACACTTCTGCATCTGCTGCTGCCTATGCTGCTAGAAGCGGCATACAATGTATAGTAGTTATTCCTGATGGAAATATTGCTTTAGGTAAATTGGCTCAGGCTTTGATGTATGGTGCTAAGGTTATAGCTATTAAAGGAAACTTTGATGAGGCATTGAAGGCTGTTGTTGATATTACAAATAAATACCCAATAACATTGGTAAACTCAATTAACCCTTTTAGGCTTCAAGGACAAAAAACTTCTGCATTTGAAATTTGCGATACTTTAGGAAAAGCTCCTGATTATTTAGCTATACCAGTAGGAAATGCAGGAAACATATCTGCTTATTGGATGGGTTTTAAAGAATATAAAGAAAACGGAAAAATATCAAACTTACCAAAGATGATAGGTTTTGAGGCTGAGGGTTCTGCGGCAATAGTACAAAATAGAGTAATAGAAAATCCTCAAACTTTAGCTACTGCTATAAAGATAGGTAATCCTGCTAGCTGGAAACTCGCTGTTAATGCGGCTAATGAATCTAATGGTTTTATAGACTGTGTTACTGATGATGAAATATTAGAGGCTTACAAAATGCTTACAAGAGAAGAAGGTGTATTTGCTGAGCCTGCTTCTGCTGCTTCTTTAGCTGGAGTTATAAAAACTTATAAAGCAGGCAAACTCAAAAAAGGCGATGTTGTAGTTTCTGTACTTACAGGAAATGGACTTAAAGACCCTGACAATGCAATAAAAATATGCAATGCTCCTATAAAAGTTGATAACGATATAGAAGAGATAAGAAAAGCTATAGGAATATAATTTATGAATAAGGTTAATAAAAAAGATAATAATAAAATATCAAAAAATAAAAAACTTGTAACTTTTAAAATACCTGCTACATCTGCTAATATTGGTTCCGGATTTGACAGTGTGGGACTTGCTTTAGATTTGTATAATGAAATACATATATACGAAAATGAAAACTCTAAAAAAATAGAATTCCAAATAATAGGCGAGGGTGAAAAAGAGATATCAAAAGACAATAATATGATACTTGATGCTATGAAGCTTGTGTATAAAAAATTAAAAGAAAAAACAGAAAAAGGCTATATTATAAAATGTGTAAATAGGATACCTTTGTCAAGAGGGCTTGGAAGCAGTTCTGCGGCAATAATCGGCGGGCTTCTTTCTGCTAATTATATTCTTGGAAATAAACTCTCTTTTGAGGGTGATATATTAAATATGGCTGTTCAGCTTGAGGGGCATCCTGATAATGTTTCTCCTGCCATACTTGGAGGAATCGTATCTGGAGTTGTACGCAAAAATGAAGATTTTAAATATGTTAAAATTAATGCTCCTAAAAATTTAAAAGCAATAGTTGCAATTCCAAACTTTCATTTAAGTACTGAAAAAGCAAGAAATACTCTGCCAAAAGAAATAAGTTTTAAAGATGCTATATTTAATATTTCAAGAGCAGCACTTCTCACTTCTGCATTATCTTCAAATAGGCTTGATTTACTTGAAGTATCAACTGATGATAAACTTCATCAAGATTACAGAGCAAAGTTTATACCGGGGCTTAAAGAATTATTTAAAGAAGCAAAAAAAGCAGGATCTTATTCTGTTACTATAAGCGGTGCAGGCTCATCAATATTAGCATTAGTTAAAAATGATGAAAAAATAATTAAAGATGTTTCTAATGCTATGAAAGAAAGTTTCTCTAAAAAGAAAATAGAATCAGAAATAAAAGTTTTAAATATACCAAACAAAGGAATAATTATTATTTAATTAATTGCATAATAATATTAGGATATTTTATTTCTGAAATCTTTTTGCTTTCTGCAAAGTTATCAAATATAGTTGTATGCAATTTTATAGGGGAAATTTGATTTCTAATATATTCTATAACTTCATTTTGCACAAATACATCTTTTTTTATATTTATAACTGTAAAAGGTATTTTAAAACCCCTTTGATGAAAAAGTTCAACTTGCTCAAGACTAGAATGAATTACATTTGTATCATATTCTATTAGAGGTATAATCTGTATTTCATTTTCTCTTTCTATATCTGTAATTAAATCTAAAAAGTTATAATTTTCTTTTATTGGGTCATAGAGGCATAGAGATTCTAATACCATATAATTATAAGTTTTTTTACATTCATCTATCAAATCTGTAACATCTCTCTCATCTATTTTTGTATTTATACTATGAATGGGAGATAGGTTTCCGTTTGTGGCATAAGAGACAAAAATATCAGAAGCATTTAATGTTGTAGTGTTTTTTATATATTCACAGTCAAATAATTTATTATCTTTTACCTCCATAACAAAAGGTTTATAATAACAAACACTTTTACCTAATATTTTTATTGATTCTACTATATTGGAAGCTAAATAAGTTTTGCCGCTATGTTTCTTATTAGATATGATATAGAATATTTTCATTTACAGTTACCTTCTTTTTTCGTTCTTTTTTATTATTTTAATTCTTCTATATGAGCTTTTATATTATATTCTATTTTTTCATTTGGTTTTAAATTTATTTCTTTACACAACACTATAGTTGAGTTTTGATAATTCATCTCAAGTTTGTCAACAGCATCAGATATAGTATAATTTGGCATATATAAGAAGTTTGTCTCTTCACTAGCTTCTAAAAATAATTTTATTCTTATATATCCTTCATCAGCCATACCAAATATTTTGCCTTTGTATTCTCCTTTATTTGACAAGTTATCAGATATTTTGTTATCTCCTCCAATATAATATCTGTCTTTCTCACTTCCAGCAAGCAAAGTAATATTGTTCTCTAAAGCATAAACAAAACTTATATTTTCATTAGATTTATTTAATATAGTTATGTTTATATTAAAACTGCCGTCTTTCTCTACAATATATTTTTTTGTTAAAACTATTTCTTTGCCATTAACTAAACCATTTTTTTCAAAAACTATATAAGCATTATTTTTATCTATATTATTTTCAATTAAATTATAATATGAATTATAGAAATCAGCCTCTTCATCATATTTTAATAATTGAAATTCTTCGGCACTAGGCATTGTTTTTAGGAAATGGTCAATAGCAAATACTTTTTCATTTTTATCGAATACTAAATACTTAGCAATATTATCATCTATCTTTTTAGCTATTTCGTGTATTGATACATGTTCATTTTCATTAGATTGTTTGCTTGCATTTCTAACTGCTGCGATATGATAAGCCTCTTCTCTTCTTTTTAAGCAGTCTATTAGGTTTATAGGGTTATTAGTTTTTAAATCCCATTCTATAATAGAACCGCTTAAACTATGAAACACAAAACTTGATTTCTCTGAACTTATTACAACCTCATCTCTTCCGTCAATATCAAAATCCAAATCATAACTCATAAAATAGCCGCTTCCATATTTCTTTTTTTCTACTATTGAGCTAGATTTTATAAGATTAGCATATGCAGCATGCCTTAAATTGTTTAAATAAAGCCCTCCAAATGTTCCATGCCAATAAGGACAGTTGCATTGCCCTTGTAATAAATAATCCAAAGCTTCCTCTTTTTCTTTAGATTTATCTAATTCTCTAACCATATTTGAAGCAAAAAGCATTCTTTTATTCATTCTATTGCTTTCAGAATATTTAAAGAAATAATTTCTCCAAAAACCTCCACGCATGAACCTTGTTATTATTTCATTTTCTTCTTGCTTTTTTAACTCTTCTTGCTTTGAATGAAACTCATCTTGCACCCTAGCAGGAAGTACCCAAGTAAGCATTTCTTCATAAGAGCCTGTAGGTATATATATTTTTGAAATAGGTGCATATTTTTCTATATAATCGCTATATGTAATAGTTTTTATAATGTCTTTTTCTTTTGTGAGTGCCTCAAAAAACTTTTCAAGCCATTTATCTTCATAAACCCATTTTTTAGTACCAGGCCAATCACCATATTTTTCCCCATCATCATGCAGCACTACTACTCTGTCGCCTTCTTCTGTTGCTATAGATTTTAAATATTCAATAGATTTCTCCACTTCCCTAAACGGTATTAAATAACGAAGCTCTTGAGATATAGGAAATATATTAAGTTTATAAGATTCATCGTCTGTTAAAAAATAGCTGTACATATTTTTTGTATCAATTCCTGTTGTGAGAAACTGAGAATCATCTATCATAATATATTTTATTCCATTTCTTGCTAAATGTTTTACAAGTGTAGGCTCCCAGACTCTCTCAGCTATCCAAGCACCTTTAGGAGTAGTTTTGAATCTTTTTTCTATATATTCATTTAATTTTGTTATTTGAAAATCTTTATCTCTGTCTGGTATAGAAGGCATTATAGGCTCATAAAAAGCACCGCTTTGAAGCTCTATTCTATTTTCTTGAGCAAGTTTGGCTAAAGCTTCCAAATGTTCAGGGTGATTTTTCTCTAACCATTGAAGCAGGCAGCCTGTATAGTGAAAGTTAAATTTTATATCTTTATATTTTTCTAATATATCTAAAAAAGGCTTATAAGCATTTTGATAAGTATTTTCGCATACAAAGTCAAAGTTGCCTACAGGCTGATGATTGTGATTTCCAAGTATAAGATTAATAGTTTTCATAAGTTTATCCATAAAAATAATATATAATAATTAACATAATTCTATACTATATAAGTATTTTTGTAAAGTTTAATTTGTGTTATATTGTCATGGATCCATAGATATTGTACTTTTACTTGCTATAATATTTTTGATTCTTTCTTTGATTGTAATATACAATAACGGAGAAATCAATCTTTGATTGTTATAAAAATGTGTATATTCTTTTAATTTTTCTCTCAATAATTCTACTGTGATATTTTTATTTAATCGTGAATAAAATTCTCTTTCGTCTATGCCGTGTACTCTTTCTACTACGCCATTGTATCTTGGTGTTGCTATAGGAATATATCTCCTCTCTAATTTATTTTTTAAGCAGTATTCATCAAAAATATTTATTTTAGGAGTATTAATACAGCGATAAGTATATTCTATACCATTGTCCGTTTGTATAGCCTGTATCTTAAAAGGTGAAGTTTTTAAGACATATTTTAAGAAAGATAAAGCACTATAAGGTGTTTTATCCTCATAGATTTGCCTCCAACTATAGCGTGTAGCTAAATCTACAGCAGTAAATTGATAATAATGTATTTCACCAAAAAAAGCATATTTAACATCTATTTGTACCTTTTCTCCTGCTTCTTTAATATAAATAGCATGCTTTCCTTTATGCTTTCTCTTAATTTTTTTCTTTTTGCTCCTATACAAATTATTTTCTTTTAGGACAGTTTCTATAGCTGTTGTTCCTACTTTAATGTCTTCTAACTCTAATTGTTTTTTTATTTTTAATTTACCATAACCGTATAATTTTCTTATTTCAATTATTCTTTTAATAATCTTTTTATTTTTCAATTTATTTTTATTATTCTTAGGTTTAGTAGATTTAGGTTTTATAATAGAATAAGTTTCTAATTGGCTTTTCCAATAATAATATGTTCTAATACTAATCTTATATTTTAAAGCTAATACTTCTTTATTCTTAACTTTATTGATTTTTATAACTATCTTTTTTCTTTGATTTGAAGTATATTCTTTCATAGGTATTCCTTTTGTTTTATTTTAATTAATTAAATTATAAGGAATACCTGCTTTTTTTAAACTAAAAAAACGTGCAATATCTGTGGCTCCTAAACAATAATTTTTCATTTCTGTTTAGGAGTATGAGATATTGGACATTTTTTAGTATAAAAAAAGCAGTATCCTTGTTATAATATTTTGAACATAAAACAAATAAAAAGGATGCTACTATGAAAAAAGATTATAGCACAGAATTTAAATTATTTATAGTGGATGAAGCATTAGAAACTAAAAATATTAAAAGATTTCTAAAGATAGAAGAAATACCCAAATCTACTTTTTATACTTGGATTAAGAAACATAAAAATACTGGAACAGTTGCTAATTTTAGTACTAGACCGAAAACTTCTCCAAATATCTTTAATAATCAAGAAGCTATTAATTTAATTATTGAACTCTATACTAAAGAATATCGAGGTAAGCATTATATTAAAGCATATTTAAATCGTAAAGGCATTAAGATAGGTGTTACAGCTATAGAGAATGTACTAAAAAGAAATAATCTTTGGAGATATAAAACAAAAAAGAAAAAGAAGCGATATGATAAACGAAAATTTGTCTCTAAAATACAAAAAGA
>NZ_SAXY01000049.1 GCF_008016535.1 Brachyspira pilosicoli | reverse complement strand
TTAAATTCTGTGCTATAATCTCTTTTCATAGTAGCATCCTTTTTATTTGTTTTATGTTCAAAATATTATAACAAGGATACTGCTTTTTTTATACTAAAAAATGTCCAATATCTCACACTCCTTAACACTTTTTCATTATTAATTTTCTTTATAATTAATTATATACTAAATATAATAAAATATTTATTATATTGTATCTGATTTTTTCCAAATATTATTAAGTTTATCTTGTAAAATAAGAGAAGATGCATTTACTATATATAAGACTAAAAGGTATAATTCTTAAAATAGCAAAGATTCTATCAATATCATCATCTATATAATTAATACTAAGTGTTAAAATGATAATACTAAATATTATATTAAAAAACCAAGCAAGAAAAATAATAATATCTATTAAAACGAGCATAATAGTTTTATCTTCAGTATTATCAATACCAATTTTAGCAGGCATTTCTTTATATACTATCTTGCCATATTTATAATACCAATATTTAAAATAAAGCCCGCAGGTAAAAAATCCCAATAATACTTCAATCAACGGATTAATATCTTCTTTACCTGTGAAATCTTTTATTGATATTATAGTTTTATATATCCAACAAAATAATCCACAGGTAAGTATATTAAGCAAAAGAAGTAAAGGAATTGGGACTATTACTCCTTTTTTCATAAAAAATATTCTCCAAATTATTCCTAATTACTGCTCAGTAAAAAAAGCTTTGTAAACAGCATTAATAGCCTTATTCAAATCTTTTTCTTTTACTCCTATCATAATACTAGCTTCACTAATACTTTGGTTAAGCATTTCAATATTAACGTTAGCCTTCTCTATAGCATTCATAGCCTTAGCAGAAATACCAACAACTTCCTGCATACCCTCTCCAACAAGCATTAGCAAAGCCAATTCATTATCAAAAAAAACATTATCCACATTAAGCTCATCGCGTACCCTCTCATAAATGCGTTTCTCTTTCTCTTTTGTTAAAGTAGAAGCTCTAACTATTACAGATATATTATCTATACCAGAAGGAGCGTGCTGATATGGTATGCCTTCATTTTCTATTATCTCTAATAATTTTCTGCCGAAACCAACTTCTCTATTCATAAGATATTTACTAACATAAAGACAAGAAAAATCAGATTCTCCAGAAACTCCCACAACAGGATTTTTTAATTTATCTCTACTAGCAACTATTTTAGTACCTTTTGAAGCAGTATTATTAGTGTTAAGTATATGAACAGGTATATTAGCTTCATAAACAGGCTGAAGTGCCTCTGCATGAAGAACATTAAAACCGCCATAACTAAGCTCACGCATCTCTCTGTATGTAAACTCATCTATAAGTTTAGGGTTATCCACTATACTAGGAGAAGCAGCTAAAACTCCATCTACATCAGTAAAGTTTTCATATACTTCAGCTTCTACTGCTTTAGCAAGTATAGAACCTGTTATATCACTTCCCCCCCTTGGGAAAGTTACAACATCTCCCTTTTGTGTATATCCAAAAAATCCAGGGAAAACTACTATAGCACTTTCATCTTTTAATTTGGCTAAATTCTTATAAGAAACATCAAGCACAGCAGCATTTCCAAACTCTTCAGATAATAATAATCCCGCATCTTTAGGATTAACATATTTTGCCTCTACTCCTAAACTATTAATATATGAAGCTACCACTTTAGCATTAAGGTCTTCTCCTAATGCCTTAACACCATCTTTAAACTTTACAGAAATGCTTTTATCTTCCGATATTCTCTTTTTTATATCGCTGTCAATCTCTTCTAAAAGTGAATGTGATAATCCTAAATCATCTATTATACTTTTAAATCTTTCTATTATTATCTTTAATTCATGATTTCCGTCTTTTCCATCAAGTATAGCATCTGCAAGTGCTATAAGCAAATCTGTAACCTTTGTATCTTCTTTTACTCTCTTACCGGGAGCAGAAACTACAACTATTCTTCTATCTCTATCAGATAAAACTATATCTACAACTTTTTTTATTTGTGAAGCATTAGCAAGCGAAGAGCCTCCAAATTTTGCCACTTTCATTATTTAATATCCTCCGTAAAAAACACAAATATATTACTGCTTATAATAACATAAATAATACTTTTATTCAATTATCAATTATAAAATTAATTAAAATAATAATACGGAATTTTATATTTAATAGATTATATTAGCATCAAATAATATATTTTCATAATTTAATTATATAACTAAAATGACGAAAATAGTTAATTGTATAGCCGTGTAGAGTGTATATAATATGATAAGCATTAAAAGAAGACGTCAAATAAAAGCAACTATTATAGTATCTTCAATACTAATAATAATTTTAGCTATAATATTAATAATAGGATACTACCCATTTGGATTGCATCAAAAAAACATGAAAAATATTAATATGCCAAAAGATAGTATTATATATATAAGTGCTAAAAGTATAAATGAAAGTATATCTAAATTTACAGGCTCTGTGTATGCTTATAGAATATCCCATGACGAATCTATGTATGATTTTTCTATAATGATGAAAACTCTTGATGCTTTTTTTTATAATTTAAAAAATAATTCAAATTTTTTTATAAAGCAATTTTCTAAAATTTTAACTTCAAGAAATGCATCTATACTTTTATGGAAATATAATAATAACCTTTCAAACTCAGAGTTATTATATTTCTTTGATGTTGGAAAAGTTAATACTTTTTTAGCAAATATTTTTTTTAATTTGAAAACAATAAATATAGGTACTATAAAATATGAAATAAAAAAAGAAATGTACAACAATTATAAAATATTTGGTTTAATAAATGATAAGCCATTAATTTATTTTTCGTTTTATGATGGCATTATAATAATTAGCAAAAATTACTCTAGTATAAAAAAAATTATAGATTTCTTTGATGCTAAAGCAGGAAGTTTTGAAAATATTAGTATATTAAAAAATTCATCATTAGATTATAATCCTGATATTTCTTTTTATGTAAATAAAAAATTATTTGATGATAATAAATGCGAAGGCTCTATGCTATTCGCCCCAATAAAATATTTTAAAGATGTGTACAATATATATGGAAATATAAAATTATATGATGATAATGGCAAAATGGATATTTTTGTTGATTATCAATATGGAGGCTCTGATAAATTTGAACTTTATAATTTAAATAAAAAAAATAATATACAAAATTATTTGCCTTATCAAAATACTGTTGTATTTTTATCATTAAAATCATATCTTTCTGGACTATACCCTATCATATATAATGATTTAAAAAATGATGATGATACAAAAATAAAAAAAGAATTACTAAATCTTTTTAATAAAATGAATAACAAATATGATTTTTTAAGCATTATTAGCGATTTGTATGGAGAGATGGCTTTAGCTTATATAGAATCGAGTAAAATAATTTATCCTGTTATGATATTTAATATAGAAAATTATGATAATATTTTGCCGAAATTAGAAAATGAATTATTAAAAAAATATATTAACATTACAAAGTCAGAGAAAAATTATAATAATAGTTATATATATTCTTATACTTTTCCTAATAGCTCATCACTATATTACACATTTATAGATAAAATATACTTTTTTAGTGAAAACATAAAAGCCATAGAAACAACAATAAATAACATGAATAGTCAAACAACTCTAAATGAGATGACTAAAAAAATAGATAATTATAATCCAAATTATATATTTACAATACAATTAGAAAAAGCAAACAGCATACTAAAATATTTTAATGTGCCTCTTAGAAATTGGAGCTATCCTAATAATTTAGTAATAGGAAGCACTATAAACTCAAATCATACACATATAAATATAAACTTTGATGCAAATTTTACAAAATTAGAAAAATAAACTATTTTAATTTTAGTATTATGAATTATAATATTATTAAATATATTATTTGGAGATTTACAGATGATTGATTTTAAAGATAAAGCTAAAGAATTGTGGACAAACTTAAGCAAAAATATAGATAGAGAAAAATTGGAATCTCTTTTATCTAAAACTAAAGAAATATTAAGCATATCTGCATCTTCTGATAAACTTAATAAAATAAAAGAACAAATAGAAACACTTATAAATATGATTAAAGATTATGTAAATGGCAATTATAAAGATATACCTTGGAAAGCAATATCAGCAATATCTGCAGCTTTATTATATTTACTTCTTCCTACTGACATTATTCCAGATTTTTTACCAGTAGTTGGTTTATTAGACGATGCTTTTATTATAGGGTTATGTATAAAACTTTTTAATGATGAGATAGAAAAATACAAATTTTGGAAAAATGGCTCTTTAGACAATGAAAAAAAATAATATAGATATATCAGACGATGAATAAGAACTACGCGTCTGAGAGGATTCGCGTCTGAGAGGATTCGAACCCCAACCGGCGGAACCGAAATCCGCTGCTCTATCCAATTGAGCCACAGACGCTTTTTTAATTTTTATATTAATTAATAGTAATTAATTATCGGTAAATATTTTTATTATTATACAATATTATAGTTTAGGAGCAAATCTTAAACCTAATTGCAAACCCAAATCAAAACTATCAACACTATTATATTCATTGTCTATAGTACTTTTTTGAGCCAAACCAAAATCATAACCTAAATAAGCTCCTATATTCAAAGCTACCTTAGAACCAAAGTATATAGAATAATCAAAAGTAACCTTAACATAAGGAATAACATTTCTAGTATATTTTTCTATATCTTTTCTTTTTAAACTAGATATAACTTTTTCATTGATACCAAGTATAGTGCTATCTACTTCATAAGTAGCTGTAATAGGTATCTTAACACCAGCACCAACACCTATAGCAAATTGACCAATATTTATTTTTGGAAGCAAGCCAACTTGAAAGCTATGAGTATACATGTTTAAATTCATTTCAGTTTTTTGACCTAAAATTTCAGACTGAAGCAAATACATTTTATAGCTGTCATAACTATATCCAAACTCACCCAATATGCTAACACCTAATTTACCAATACCTATCATATATCCAATCTGAGCAGTAACTCCAGAATCAAAACCCACCTTACCTTTATCAGATAAAGCCTCATAAGTACCAGTAGGAACACCAATAGATAAACCTAAAGGTACATTAATTATAGTTTCAAAACCGCTAGCAGCAAATACTGATATATTGCTTATTGCGAAGATAGAAAATATTAATAATAGTTTTTTAACTTTTTTCATTTTGTATCCTCCATAATAGAAATGTTATATTAAAGAGGAAAAATATCAAGTATAATATTGCTTGTTATTAGGAAGGGCGAAAGACGGGACTTGAACCCGCGACATCCAGATCCACAATCTGGCGCTCTAACCAACTGAGCTACATTCGCCATAAAAGAAAAAAAAGAGCCTTTGATTTAAGACCCCATACGCGCCAGACAGGAATCGAACCTGTAACCTACTGCTTAGAAGGCAGTTGCTCTATCCAATTGAGCTACTAGCGCATTCGGGATGGTGAGACTCGAACTCACAACCCCCTGCTCCCAAAGCAGGTACGCTAACCAATTGCGCTACATCCCGTTAAATATGTTTTTCAATTGTATATTAATTTCTTTTTTTGTCAACTAATTTATTATATTATTTTGTCATGGAGCCATAGATATTGTACTTTTACTTGCTATAATATTTTTGATTCTTTCTTTGATTGTAATATACAATAACGAAGAAATCAATCTTTGATTGTTATAAAAATGTGTATATTCTTTTAATTTTTCTCTCAATAATTCTACAGTTATATTTTTATTTAATCGTGAATAAAATTCTCTTTCGTCTATGCCGTGTACTCTTTCTACTACACCATTGTATCTTGGTGTTGCTATAGGAATATATCTCCTCTCTAATTTATTTTTTTAAGCAGTATTCATCAAAAATATTTATTTTAGAGGTATTAATACAGCGATAAGTATATTCCATACCATTGTCCGTTTGTATAGCCTGTATCTTAAAAGGTGAAGTTTTCAATACATATTTTAAGAAAGATAAAGCACTATAAGGTGTTTTATCTTCATAGATTTCTCTCCAACTATAACGAGCAGCTAAATCTACAGCTGTGAATTGATAAACTCTTTTTCTGCCTAATTTGATATATTTTACCGAAGGTACGCAAGGCGGTATCTATTTGAACTATTTTGCCCTCTTTTTGTATTTTAGAGACAAATTTTCGTTTATCATATCGCTTCTTTTTCTTTTTTATTTTGTATCTCCAAAGATTATTTCTTTTTAGTACATTCTCTATAGCTGTAACACCTATATTAATGCCTTCACGATTTAAATATGCTTTAATATAATGCTTACCTCGATATTCTTTAGTATAGAGTTCAATAATTAAATTAATAGCTTCTTGATTATTAAAGATATTTGGAGAAGTTTTCGGTCTAGTGCTAAAATTAGCGACAGTTCCAGTGTCTTTATATTTCTTAAGCCAAGTATAAAAAGTAGATTTATTTATTCCTTCTATCTTTAAAAATCTTTTAATATTTTTAGTTTTTAATGCTTCATCCACTATAAATAATTTAAATTCTGTGCTATAATCTCTTTTCATAGTAGCATCCTTTTTATTTGTTTTATGTTCAAAATATTATAACAAGGATACTGCTTTTTTTATACTAAAAAATGTCCAATATCTCATACTCCTAAACATTTATTATATTATTTTTGTTTAGGAGCCACAGATATTGCACGTTTTTTTAGTTTAAAAAAGTAGGTATTCCTTATAATTTAATTAATTAAAATAAAACAAAAGGAATACCTATGAAAGAATATACTTCAAATCAAAGAAAAA
>NZ_SAXY01000048.1 GCF_008016535.1 Brachyspira pilosicoli | reverse complement strand
TTAAAAGAATATACACATTTTTATAACAATCAAAGATTGATTTCTTCGCTAGGTTATATTACAATCAAAGAAAGAATCAAAAATATTATAGCAAGTAAAAGTACAATATCTATGGCTCCATGACAAAATACAAATATAGTTAACATAATTTTTAATGCTTAATTCTAATACTATGCAGCAAATTTTCTAACCATGCAGTTATTAAAATTTAGAACTTTATAATAACTTTGTTGTGTACTTTTTTATTAAGCAAAAGAAATTATATAATTTTATTTTTAATTAAAACATAAAATCTAAATTGCAGTATTTACTTTTTATGATTTTATTACTATTCAATTGTTTTGTCCACTAAATAAAATTGTAACTTTCGATGCTATTTATTATGTATTAAATTTTCAACTTGATAATAATTTAATTTATAATTAAGTAATTATATAAATTAAAAATTTGAAAAATAATAGATGGAGGTGCATATAAATAATTTTATTAGATTATTTTTTATAAACTTTTACCGCAATAAAAGTTGATGAAGTGCTAATTTTTAAAAATATAAAAATTGAGAAAATATAATTGTTAGCTGTAAAAACACAAAATAAATTTGCATTTTTTTTTGTGTTATGCTATAATACTTAGCAACTAGCTCGGATGATGGAATTGGTAGACATAGCAGATTTAAAATCTGCTGGTCCTTGCGACCGTGCCGGTTCGATTCCGGCTCCGAGCAAAATACCAAATAACTCGAGAAACTCATTAATAATTTTTATGGTAAATAATCAAGATAAACTTTCTAAAAAAAATATTATTATACTAGTTATAGGGCTTATAATTTTCGCTTTTAGCTTCCTTCTAATCGCATTAGTTGGCAAAAATCCTGAAGGTATATTAGGTTTCCTCGCTCCTTTTACTATGCTTATTGGTATCATCACTATAGTAACAGGTTTTCTATATAAAGCTAATTCCTAAAAATCATATAGATTTATTGTACATTCTAATATATAATAAACTAAATATTAAAATGGAAGTAGTTAATGCTGTTTGTTAATCCGCAATTTTTATTATTATTATTGATTGTACCTATTATCACTTTTATATATATAAAAACTAGAAAAAATCATCTCTATTCTGTAAAGCACCCGCGTGTAAGCATGGCACATACTTTAAAATCAAAATATTATGCCAAAGATATACCGTTTATACTTTTAATGATAGGTTTAACTTTTTCAATAATAGGTTTAGCCCGTCCTGCTACGGTAGACAGCAGTGCTAATATTAACGGAGAGGGTATATATATATCTATGGTAGTTGATATATCTCCTTCTATGATGGCCGAGGATATGCTTCCTACAAGGCTTGAGGCTTCAAAAAAAACTATGGCTGATTTTATAAAAAAAAGAAATTTCGATAAAATTAGTTTGGTTGCTTTTGCATTAAGGGCTTCTGTGCTTTCACCTTCTACTTTTGATTATACTTCATTAGAAAAAGAAATCGGAAATATAAAAATTGATGAAGAGGGCTCTACTTCTATTGGGCTTGGAATTGCTACTGCGGTTGATGTGCTTAGGAGTGTGAAAGATGATGCTGAAAAAGTGATAATACTTCTTACAGACGGAGAAAATAATTCTGGAGAGATAGACCCTAAACTTGCTTCAGAGATAGCGTCTAACTTCAATATTAAAATTTATACAATAGGTATTGGTGATGCTGCGGGAAGTCATGCTTGGGTAACATATACAGACCCTAATTACGGCAAAAGAAGAATTAGAGCAGATTTTACACTCAATGAAAAAGCATTAATTGAAATAGCAAGCATAACAGGCGGAAAATATTTCAATGCAAAAACAAGTTCTGCATTAGATAATGTTTATAATACAATAGACAGATTAGAAAAAAAACCAATTACAGATGATAATCTTATTCAATACAATGAACTATATAAACCATTTATTATAATAGCTTTAATATGTATTGCATTAAGCATTATATTATCTTCTACAAGATTTTTGATTGTACCATAATGGATAGATTTTTAAAATTTTGTATATTATTAGTTTTAATATTTTGTGTTAATTTTAATAAAAAATTGCCTGTAGAAAATTTATGCTTATTTAGAGCAACTACTGGTTTTCCATGTCCAAGCTGCGGCATGACAAGAGCTTATATACATGCACTTAATTTAGATTTTAAAAATGCATTAAAATATCACCCTCTATTTCCTTTGCCTGCATTTTTATTTGTTATAATAGCTTTTAGAAGAAAAATAAAAATATTTGATAGTATATATAATAACAATTTTTTAATAACTTGTTTAATAATTATTTTTATAGGCGTGTATATTTTTAGGTTTATAAATAGTTTTCCATATAGAGAGCCTTTTACATATAACTATGATAGTCATGTTTACACTATATTGGAAATTTTGAATTTAGCAAAAAAATAATTTTTTGTTTTTTACTAATACCTATACAATTATATTTTGTTATTTTTTATTGTTCTTTTTCCCGCCGCAAAAAGTTGCAAAAAGTGCAAATATTATAACTTTATATTAAAAAATATAAATAAAATAATATTATATCTTTGTAAATATATAATAGATTTAATCAAAATGCAGTTCTTTTGGTTCTTTTATACCAATAAAAGAACTGGGGGCGTGGGGGCAAAGCCACCACAAACAAAAAACTTAAAAAATATTTTAATGAACAAAATTATTTTTTCTTCTCCTTCAAGTATTCGCCGTAGCGGCTTACCGCACGGTGATGCTATACTTTTATCATAACTTTTCAGGCGTGCGGGGGAGTGATTTTTTATTCACAATTATTTATTCTTCTCCTTAAAAGTTAGGAGCTTATCTCTGTAGTATTCGTACTGTTTTTTACGCATCTCAATCTCAGCAGGAAGCCCCTTAGTGATGTCGTTACATAAAGCATCAAACTTGTCTAATATGTTTACAATACGTTCCTGCTCCTCTAACGGCGGTACTGGGATTTTTATACTTCTTAAATTTTGCTGATTGATTTTTGGCGGTGTACCTCTTACGATACTACTAACATCAACAGTTTGTAAATAATAAAATACAAATCTTAATATATCAATATTTTCATTAAATAAAACATGAGCATGATTATTTACCCATATTTTACCACTAGCCCAATTTAAAACTGGTGAATTATCTTTATTTATTACACTCCCATCTTCTCCCATTAAAATAAATGTACCATCAAAAATATAATTATCAACATAGTCTTGAATTCCATTAGCACCATAATAAGGATAATTACCTTTTGTTCTTTTATCTTTTGAAACAGGTTTTCTTAAATTATCTAAAATATTAACAATTTCATCAATATTTTTCCACTCAACCTTGTCTCCGCACGGCTGTGTACCTTCGGCAAAAGTCAGCAGCTTATCCCTATAATACTCATACTGCTTTTTTCTTAATTCTAATTCTCTATTTAATAAATCTTGATATTTTGTAAAAGTGTCTAATATACGAACTATCTCTTTTTGTACTTCTATCGGCGGTATAGGAATTTTTAATGTTAGTACTTTAATTTTTTGTAATCCTAATATTGTAGTACCTGTTTTTAAACTCATTATATATTTTTCTATATTTTTCAGTACATAAAATAAAAATTTATTATTTATATTTTCGATAATTGGTTTTATTACATAACAATGAGCTCCTGCCCAAAATTTAGTATTAATAAAGTTTACAAATCCTGCATTTCCGCCTTGTGCTATTGTAATAGTATTTTCTTCCTCGTTATATTTATCTGTATAACCTGATGCCGATACTCCGCCGTTAATTACAGGATACCCTTCTTTTATCATATTTTTTCTATTTAATTGTTTTCCTGTATAAATACTGCAAACATCTTCTAATGTTTTATATTCCGTGCCGTTGGGGCAGTGTTTATTTAAAAGTTCTTTTAGGGTGCTCATATTAAAAATATTATAAACAATTATACTATTTTTCTCAATTACATTTTTTACATACTAAAAATACTTAAATAAAACACACTAACTGTTTTGTATTATTCGCTCTATCACTATTCCTATTAAAATTGTTATTACCCCAAGTATTATAAAAAATATCCAACTGTTTATAGATAAATAAAAATATTCAAAATATCTTATATACATATTAGCCAATATAAAAAATATAGAATATTTTATTATAGACATCTTTTTTATTTTTATACCCAAACTAAGAATTATAATATCTGTTATTAAAAATATTATGCTGTATGTTATAGTTTCTGTTTTGTTGTCTTTAAATAATATCACTGTATCATAAGTGCCGAATATGCTCATAATTGCTAATACAATGTTTAGATATAATATTCCAATTGTGTAAAATATTTTTGAAAATAGATAATATTTATTTCCAAGTATTTTTACATTAGTATCTGTAATTCCTAATAAAAATATTGCAAAGCTCATTAAAATAAGTCTTATATAATTATTAATATTAAAAATATAAGAATCAATATAAGGGAAATCAAACCCTTCAAAACCATACCATGTAATTGCTGATATTAATGCTATTGAAAGCACTATATAATTTTTTTTAATATATGCTATTATAAAAAATATTATTATAGTGATTAAAAATATTATTGTATAATTATTTTTATTTTCAAATATTATATAATAAATTGTAAATATATCGCAGGCTAAAAATATAGAAGATAATGCCACTATTACAGCAGAAGTTTTCGGAAGATTTATTTCTTTTCTTATCATTATTTCATTAATTATGAATCCTGATACAAAAAGAATTGTAAATAAAAATGCTATAAAATAAAGAGAGAATATATAAAAACTAATAAATGCTATAAAACCAATCATCACTAATACTATACCTGTTATCATTATTGATTTTATTATAGGCTGCCAGTCTAAATATATATTGTTATTGTATTTTGAAGATAATGTTTTTAATTGTTCTTCAGATATGAGGCTATCTTTATACCATTTCTTTATCTCTTTTAATATAAATCTTTCTTTGCTCTTCATAGTTAATATTAAAAAATATTTTTATATTAATAATTTAACATATTTATAATTTTTTTAAATTAGCAGTTATTTAATAACTACTAATTATTAATCTAAAGTTATAATCAATGTACCTGATACTATTAATACAACTCCTATTATAATTTTTAATGATATGACCTCTTTTAAAAATAAACTTGCAAATATAATTGTAAATACTATAGAGAGTTTATCTATTACAACAACTTTATTAACATTTCCTATTTGAAGTGCTTTGAAATAAAATAGCCAAGAGAGCCCTGTTGCTGCACCAGAAAGTATTATAAATATTAAAGTTTTATTATTTAAGTTTTTTAGAGTTTCCATTGTGTTTATAGAGTTTATTTTATTTATATAAAATACTATTATCCAAGACATAAATAATATTATAATGGTTCTTATTGCTGTAGCTAAATTAGAATTAATATCTTTAAGTCCAAGTTTTATTAGTATTGCTGTAAGAGAAGCAAATATTGATGATAATAGTGCATAAAAAATTGACATAATAAAAAAATATCCTTAATAAAATATATCGTATAATTTTTTCTTAAATCTTATATACATTTTAAAAAAATTACATATACTTATATGTATAAAATTATTTTAGGAGAATATTATGGAAGATGCTATCAAAAAAGAAAAAAAAGACTATTTGCTTATAAAACTGTTTATAGGGATAGTTGTAGGAATTCTAATAGGTACATATTCTAATGAAGGTTTCATTAATGTAATACAATCTATAAAATATGTATTAAATCAAGTAATATCATTTATGGTTCCATTAATAGTTTTAGGATTTATTGCACCTGCTATAACAAGAATGGGAAGTAAAGCTAATAAGATGTTGGGAGTTATGCTTGCTTTAGCTTATTTCTCTTCTGTGGGAGCTGCTTTGTTTTCTACTATTGCAGGATATGCAATAATACCTAATTTGAATATAGCTTCTAATGTGGCAGGCGGAAAAGAGTTGCCAGAAATAATATTTAAATTAGATATTAACCCAGTATTTCCAGTAATTACTGCATTATTTTTAGCAATATGCGGAGGAGTGGCTGTTGTAAAAACTAAATCACAGTATTTTGAAAATTTACTAGACGAACTTAATAATATAATACTATTTTTGGTAAATACAGTAGTAGTACCTATATTGCCATTTTATATTGGAAGTACATTTGCTACTTTAGCTTATGAGGGCACAGTTATTAAAAGTATACCAATATTTTTGATAATAATACTTATAGCAATTGTTGGACACTTTATATGGCTTGCATTGTTATATAGTATCGGAGGTATTGTATCAAAGAAAAATCCTGTAAGAGTATTTAAGCATTATGGACCTGCTTATCTTACTGCTGTTGGTACTATGTCATCTGCTGCTACTTTGCCTGTGGCTTTAAAATGTGCAAGCAAATCTGATGCCTTGGATAAAGACATTGTTGACTTTGCTATACCTATGGGTTCAACTATACACTTATGCGGTTCTGTATTAACCGAAACTTTTTTCGTTATGACTATATCTAAAATATTGTATGGAAGTTTGCCTCCTGTTGGCACTATGATTTTATTTATAATATTGCTTGGTATATTTGCTGTAGGTGCTCCAGGTGTTCCTGGAGGTACTGTAGTTGCTTCTTTGGGTATTATTATATCTGTACTTGGCTTTAATGATGATGGTACTGCTTTGATACTTGCTATATTTGCTTTACAAGATAGTTTTGGTACTGCTTGTAATGTTACAGGAGACGGTGCTTTGGCTTTAATACTTCAAGGAATATTTAGAAAGAATAGCTAAATTTTAATCACATAATACAAAAAAGGGGTTTGAATGAATATTTGAGCCTCTTTTTTATATTTTAAAATTTACTATAAAACCCCGCCCTCTAGTTTTATATACTTTATTTAGAATATTTAAGTCTTATTAATTTTATTGCTTATTAAAAAAAAGCAAGCCCGCCCAAGTGTTTTTTAAATTTAAAAACATATTTAACCGCACGGTAAGCGAAATTTAAAATATAATAAAATTAATAACATAATTTTATTATATACAAGTGATTGTCAACCGTGCGTTAAAAAATCTATAAATTTAATTCTATAAAAAATTATAGAAACAAAAAAGGGCAGCTCCATTAGAAACTACCCTTCGTATTAATTAATTTAATTACTAATAATTTTTAAGCAGCTGCCTCTTTTTTAATTTTTGTCTTGTAGAACCAATCAACAAATACAGCAATAGCATTATCTCCAGAAACATTAGCAGCTGTACCGAAAGAGTCTTGAGTTAAATATAAAGCAATCATTAATCCTTGCAACTCTTCTCCAGTAATACCAATCATATAGAAGAAAGGCAAAGCACTCATAACAGCACCACCAGGAGCCCCCGGAGCAGCAACCATAGCCACACCTAACATAAGTATGAAAGGAAGTATTGAGCCGTAAGTAGGGTTTTGTCCAAGTATGAGTATAACAGCAGTAGAACAGCAAGTTAAAGTAATCATAGAACCAGCCAAGTGTATAGTAGCACAAAGCGGTATAACAAAATTTCTAATCTGCTCGCTAACACCATTTCTTTCAGCAGCTATTAAGCTAACAGGTATAGTAGCAGCACTGCTTTGAGTACCTACAGCAGTGAAATAAGGCGGAATTTGGTTTTTAATAAGCATTAAAGGAGATTTATGCCCTATAATTCCAGATATTATAAATAAAGCTGTAATATAAAGTATGTGTAATGTAATAACAACAGCAAATACTTTACCAAATATTACAAGTATATGTTGTATACTGCCTGCATAAGCTAAATTAGCAAAAGTACCTAAAATATGTATAGGCAATAAAGGTATTATTATATTTTTAAGAACAGCCTGTATAACCTCTTCAGAGTCTCTTACTATAGAAAATAACTCTTCTCCTTGTTTCTTAGGTCTGAGCATTGTAATACCAATACCAAGTATAAATGCAAATACTACAGCAGATGTAACATCAAATAAAGGTTTAAGAGGTATAGAAAAATAACTGTCTAATCCAGATTCAATTTTTACACTGCTTAAAGCAGCAGAACCCAAAAGGGTAGGGAAAAGATTTGAAGCTACTAAAAAAGCAATGCTTCCTGCTAATAATGTAGAACCATAAGATATAGCCACAGTAATTCCAATAAGTTTTGAAGCACCCTCTGTAAGGCTGGCAATACCGTATCCTATAAAAGCAACTATCATAAGTGGTATAATAAAGTTTAAAAATAAACTAAATATAGAACTGAAAGTTACAAATATTCTTACTACAGGACTAGGAAGATACATGCCCACTAAAATACCTAAAATTATACCAATAATAATTCTAGGCAGCAAACCAATTTTTTTCATTTTGAAACTCCATAAGTAAGTGTTATGAGTACAGTATATAGAATTTTTTTCATTCAATCAATTAATTATTTTACTAAAAGTTTTATTTTCGGTTTATATATTTCTGAATTACTATATATATAACACATTTTATACATATTATGAATAGTAATAAAAAACTACGATATAAGAAATTATACCGTAGTTTTATTTAATTTTAATACAATATTTATTCTTCTTCAGTTTTCTTTTTTCTACTAGTAGAAGATATTTTTTTATTAATAGAAGAAGTTTTTTTAGAAGATTTTTCGTCTTTAAGAGGTTTTATAGGAGTAGAAAATACTTCATCTTTAACGCTTTTTACTTCTCCGTCTTGATATGCTGAAGGATCCTCAAGCTCATCAGTTCCTCTTTTAGGGTCTTTACCTGCATAAACTAATTTATCTTTTACTCTATCAAGTTTAACTTCACATATTCTTTCAATATCTTCTATGTCAAGAGATTCTTTTTCAAATAACTCTCTAGACAATGCTTCAAACTTATCAGCATTTTCAGCTATTAATTTTTTAGTTCTCTCATAAGCCTTAATAACAAACTTATGTACTTCTTCATCAATTTTTTGAGCAGTCTCTTCACTATAGTCCTTATGCCTAGCAATTTCTTTACCCAAGAATATAGGCTGTTCTTTTTGCCCAAAAGCAATAGGACCAAGCCTGCTCATACCCCATTCGCAAACCATTCTTCTAGCAAGTTCAGTAACTCTCTCTATATCATTAGAAGCACCAGTAGTAACAGAATCTTCGCCAAATTTAAACTCTTCAGCAACGCGTCCTCCAAGAAGCAAAGACATCTCATCAATAGCTTTTTTTCTTTGAAGAGTATATCTTCCGTCAGAAGGAAGTGTCCAAGTAGCACCCAAGCTTCTTCCGCGAGGTACAATTGTTACCTTATGTAAAGCATCAGTATTTTGAAGGAGCACTGCCATTAAAGTGTGACCTGCCTCGTGGTAAGCGGTATTAAGTTTTTCTTTTTCGCTTATAAGAATGCTTCTTCTCTCAGGCCCCATCATAACCTTATCACGAGCCTCTTCAAAATCTTTAAGCTCTACTCTCTCTTTATCGTTTCTAGCCGCAATTAAAGCAGCCTCATTAACCATATTAGCAATATCAGCACCAGAAAAACCAGGAGTAGCTCTTGCAAGATGATACAAATCTATAGAAGGGTCATGCTGTATCTTAGCAACATGTACTTTAAATATCCCCTCTCTTCCTTTAACATCAGGTAAATCAACAACAACCTGTCTGTCAAATCTACCCGGACGAAGCAATGCAGGGTCAAGTACATCAGGTCTGTTAGTAGCAGCAAAAATTATAATTCTAGTGTCAGTATTAAAGCCGTCCATTTCAACAAGCATTTGGTTTAGAGTTTGCTCTCTTTCATCATGACCGCCTCCGTATCCAGCTCCTCTAGTTCTTCCCACAGCATCAAGCTCATCTATAAATATAATACAAGGAGCAGACCTCTTGCCTTGTTCAAATAAATCTCTTACTCTTGAAGCACCAACACCAACAAACATCTCAACAAACTCAGAACCAGACATACTAAAGAAAGGTACATTAGCCTCACCTGCAACAGCCTTAGCAAGCAAAGTTTTACCAGTACCCGGAGGGCCTACTAATAATACGCCTTTTGGTATCTTAGCACCAAGCCTCGTAAATTTACTAGCATCTTTCAAAAACTGCACAACCTCTTGAAGCTCTTCTTTAGCCTCTTTACAGCCCTCAACATCTTTGAAAGTTACTTTTACATCTTCTTTTGTTAATAGTCTTGCTCTGCTCTTTCCAAAGTTCATAGCTCTGTTATTTGAACCTTGAACCTGTCTAAACATAAAAAACCAAAGTAAAAATCCTATAGCAAGTATAGGAAGCAAATTTACTAATATTACACTTAAATAACTAGGTTTCTCTGCCTCTCCGCGAACCCTTACATTATTCTCTATAAGAAAATCTGCAAAACCGCTTGCAGAAAAAGGTATATAAGAATAAAAATCTATCTCTGTAACTTTACCATTAAGCGTTTGTACAGCTTTACCATTTTTTATATATTGATCAACTATAGTAACTTCTGTAACAGATTTCTCTTTTACTTTCTCTACAACAGTAGAATAATCCCATTCATGAGCCTTAACTTGAGGAGTCTTCTGAAAATACATTATTGCCATTACTACTACCATAGTAAGAAGCAGTATTATAATAATCTGATTTCCGCCCCCGCTTTGAGGAATGTTGTTTCTTCTATTCATACTCTTTTTTTTATTGTTAGCCATATATTCTCCAAAAAAATCTCTTTTATATATAATTTATTCTAAAGGTATATCTAAAATAGTACCATAACTATTAAAACATTTTGATGCAAGCGAATCTACGCCTCCTCTTCTAAGATAGCTATTAATAACTTTGCCGTCTTTTCTAGCTAAATCAGGATATTTTAAATTTATATAGCCTTCAACAAGTCCTCTGCTTGTAGAGGCATGTACATAAGTTACAGTTCCTTCTTCCCTATCCACATCAACCACTATTCCTGCATGCGTGAGTTTTTTTGTATCTGATGTAGTTCTGTCAAACATCACTATATCACCAATGTTCGGCATGCCGTCATTATATATTTTCTTATATTTTGAAAGTGTTGAATATATTGTTTTTACACCGCTAACATCCATTATGGCTTGCTTTTCAAATACTGCTATATTAGAACTCCAATAAACAGCTGTTACAAAACCAGAACAATCAAAATTGAATTTTTTCTTCTCTTTTGTAGTTGGATGTGTTAATTCAACTCTTTCATTATATTTATATTGTTTTTGTAAATAAAAGTTAGCCCACTTCTTTATATCTTCTCTAACTTTATTTTTTTGTTTATCATCTATTTCTACGCCATTTTCATCTAAGTATGATTGATAATTTTTATCATAACCATAATTTTGTGCAAATGAATAGCTTGAAAACATTAAAGCAATTAATATACTAATAAAATAATGCATAATTCCTCTAATTAAAAAATAATTTTATAAAATATTTACAAAAAGTCAAGGTACTTTATTTAATACAAAATCGGATTTTTACCTATAAATAATATAAGAAAATATAAATTATTATGACAATTCATTTAAATAAAAATTATTAGATTTTAACCATTTTATTCTATATTGAAGAGGTGTAATCATATTAAAAAAAGCATTTAAATATGGATAAGCATTTTCAAACTGTATTGAAAGTCTAGTTTTAAAATAATATCTGCTGTTTACATCAAGATTAGTAGTATTGATAATCTCTACTCTATTTATTTGACTAGTATTTCTAATTAATTCATAAAAGTTTGTATTTCTTGTTTCTGCCATAGTTAGAGAATTATATATAGCATATTCTTTAGTAAAAAAATCATAATACATTCTTCTATAGAAATGTGCATCTTTTATACTATCATCTAATATCAAATTTTCTTTAAATAGATTAACTCTAAAGTTGAATATAGTAATAATGCCATTGTCTAAATATCTTTTTATATTACTATAAAAATTCATATCATTTCCTATATAGACATTAGCGTATAAGGTGTTATCATAAATATTTGCCCTTGCAAAGTGTAGTCTTAATTCATAAGGATATAATTGAAAGCTTATTATAACAAATAGTATTAGTAAATATTTCATAACTATTTAATTATACTTAAATTAGTATAAAAGTAAAGTATTATAAATAAAAGTGTTGACTATATAAAAAAAAATATTATAATAATGTATATATGTTCTTTGAAAGGGGATGCTCCGGCTTCGACTGCGATGGTTGAGTCATATTTTGCATAGCCGTGCTTGGTATATGCACGTAAATATCATACTAAAAATATAAGTGCAGACGAATACGCACTTGCAGCTTAATTGAAGCTGTCGCTGGTTTAGTGATTTGTCTATGGGTTGCTTTATCGGTGTCGAAACACATAGAACTTGTATTAGGTGCCGTTTGAGCCTAATATTAAGTATACTCAAACTAGCTTTATAGTTTTTCTGCTTGTCTTTTACCTGTAGAGTGAAACTTCAAAGATAAGATATGCTATGTAGACGAATATGGGGCGCTTCGTAGGACGCGGGTTCGAGTCCCGCCATCTCCAATTTTATTAGAAGGTTTTTTATGAAAAGTATAATTAAATTCACTTTGCTGGTTTTCTTTATCTTTAGCATATTTTCTATTTCATTATTCGCTCAGTGGGAAGTTAATATTAATGGTGATTTAATGTTTATTCTTAATGAAGATATTGAAAACGATTCTGCATTAGGTGTTGGATTAGATACTTCAATTGTAGATGATTTTTATTCTGTATATAACAATTATAATATAGCTGCGGTAATGTTTTATAGCGATACAATAACAACAGAAAATAGTTATGATTTGCGTATAAAGAAAAAGTCAAATAATTATATTACATATTCGGTTACTGATGAAGATATTGTTCAAGATGAGAATTCTGCTGGTATTGGTATAGGTATAAATACAGAAAATGGGGTGAGGGCTAATAATTTAATTAAAATATTTCTTGATTCAGTATCGGTTGAATTATATGATGATGATGGTCTATTAGGTTACTATGAATTAGATGGCTTACAAGAAGTATTAAAAGAAAATCTTGGCAATACAGAATGGTACGATAACGAAATAGAAAATTAATTCACTTTTTGAAAAGCTATTCTCTCTGCTCCGTTTCTTCTTAATTTTATTATACCGCATTTTGTAAAACCTTCTTTCTCTAAAAGCCTTTGCATTGGTATATTGTCTTTATGTGTATCTACCCTCATATTTTTGCATATATCAAAACAGTATTTCATGCAAAAAGAGCCTACTCCTTTTTGATTTTTTAAAGTTGCTATTCTGTGTATAACTCCATATTTATTGTTATTAAGCCACTTGCCTTCGTATATTTCATTATAATCTTCTTCAATGCCCACAAAAAAACAAAATGTTGCTATTATATTATTATCATCATCTAAACATACATAACTTTCATTTTTTTGAATATCTTGTTCTATATTTTCTCTTGAAGGGTAGCCGTCTGCCCATTGATTTGGATTATTATTTGCTTTCATATATTCTCTGGCATAATCGAATATTTCTAAGAGTTTATCTGTATCATTGTCTGTTGTTTTTCTTATAGTCATAATGTATTTTCCTTTAATATTGTTGTTTAAAATTATTATATATTATAAAGTATAAAATAATAGATGTATTTTTGTGTAAAAATGCAGTTCTTTTGCTTCCTTTATACCAATAAAAGAAGTGGGGGTACGGGGCTAGTACCAGAAAACAATAAAATATAAAACTAAATTTTGATATACTTAAAAAATTTTAGAATATATTAAAATAATTATTTTTTATCAACTTTTTTATTGTTCTTTTTCCCGCAGCTCGCGGTGCGGACTTCGTCAAAAGAACCAAAAAGTGCAAATACTATAGCTAATATTTTAGTGATATATAATAAGATAATACAAATATTTTAGATAAAAAATTGCAGTTCTTTTGCTTCCTTTATACCAATAAAAGAAGTGGGGGTATGGGGGCAAAGCCACCATAAACAAAAAACTTAAAATATCATATTAAAAAATAATAACCTTACTGAATACCACTAATCATATATATGCTTAATTATCCATTCATATCTTTTTTTAAGCTCTCTCTCTTCTCCAATTTCTACCGCTTCATAATAATTCTTTCTAATACCTTTTTCTAAGTAGTCCTGCTTTATTATATGATAAGGATAATCATGAGGATATTTATAATCTTCGTTGCTTTTTCTGTCGAATGATGCTGAATTGTTATCTTTCAAGTAATTCGGTATAGAATAAAGCTCTCCGTTTCTCACATCTTTTAATGCTTTGTTAATTGCGTTATATGCCGAATTAGATTTCGGACAAAGTGCTAAATATATAGTAACCTCTGCAAGCGGTATTCTTCCTTCCGGCATTCCTATAAACTCCACTACATTAAGAAGTGATGAAGCCATATTAAGTGCATTAGGGTCTGCAAGTCCTATATCTTCAGAAGCTAATATACAAAGACGTCTTGCTATATATCTTGGGTCTTCTCCTGCTTCAAGCATTCTTGCCAAATAATAAATAGCTGCATTAGGGTCGCTTCCTCTCACACTTTTTATAAAAGCACTAATGGTATTGTAATGTTCATCTTCATCAAAGTTTAATGCCTGCTTGGTTGTAACGTCTTTTACTATCTCTTCTGTGATTGTGAGTCTTTCTTTTGTTTCATCTATTTGTGTAGCTAAGTATGATGTTTCAAGATATGTTAAAGCCTTTCTCACATCTCCATGCGAAAACTTTACTATTAAATCTATCGCTTTCTCTTCCACATCAATATCTTCTTCGCCAAGCCCTCTTTTATCTTTTATGGCATTAACAACTGCCTCTCTAATGTCTTCATCTTCAAGGTTCTTAAACTCAAAAAGCATTATGCGTGAAAGAAGTGCATTAGTTAAATAAAAATAAGGATTCTGAGTTGTGCTTCCAATAAGAATAATTGTTCCATTTTCTACAGCAGGAAGTAAAGCATCTTGCTGAGATTTATTAAACCTATGTATCTCATCAATAAAAAGTATTGTCTTTTTTTCGTTGGATAGATTTTTTTCTGCCTTTTTAATAGCTTCTCTAATTTCTGAAACATTAGAAAGTACAGCGTTTAATTTTATATATTCTCTTTTGGTCTTTTTTGCAATTATAGAAGCAACAGTTGATTTTCCAACTCCCGGAGGACCAAAAAAAACCATAGAAGTGATTTTATCTTTATCAATCATTTTTCTTAGAGTTTTATTTTCTGAGAGTATATGCTTTTGCCCATAAACTTCCTCTATAGAAGTAGGACGCATACGCTCTGCCATTGGAAGAAAAGAGTTGTCTTCTTCTGTAAAATCAAACATTGAGCTTTTCAATGTATTCCTCTACAACAGGTATATAATTAATAATGTCTTTTAATTTATCTTTTATTTCATATTCTAATATGTCTGCTATAGATATATAGTCTTCGTTAGAGAATGCTTCTAAAACATTATTCATCATACTGTTAAAATCTTCTATAGAATCATAAAGACTTATTTTATTTATTTTTATATTGTTATAATCTATAGAGCATATATCTGCCACTTTTGAAAGTATTGTAAAAGAGAAACTTACCACTCTTGAAAATTTTTCTGCATACAAAAATGCTTCTTTATCATTTCCTGTTTGAAGTTTGCTTACAATCTTATCTAATAGTTCTATTATAAAATCATAAAACTTAGGAAGCGTGCCGATTTTATATAAAGCATTATCAGAATTAATATTATTAGAGAACATTATTATAGTATTAATTTTAGCATCTTCCATAATAAGTTCCATAGCAGGCATTAATTTATCATTGATAAAAGGTTTAACATCGTCATTAAAATAATCTCTTATTTTTTCTATATCTTCATTTTTTTCTGTTAAAGATGTTAATCTCTCTAATTTTACTTCAAGCATCTTTAGTAAATGCATTGAATTATGACTTTCCAAACTCATATTGCAAAGAAATATCACCCTAGGGATAGAGTCCAATATCCAAGCAAATCCATCTTTTAAATCTTCCATATCTTTTTCACTTAAAATAGCAGAATCTGTAACAGCAATCTTTTTAATATAATCCATTATAGAATTGAGGCTAGATAAATAATATTCGCTATTACTAAGAGCTTCTATATATATATTGTCAATATTTTCTATAAGAATCTTCTCATATTCTTCATCTATATATGGGTGAAGCTCATTATTATCTATTATAATTTTATTAATAAGAAAATTATTAGAGCTGCACCACTCTTCTACGCCCTTTAATACATCATAAGCATTTTGTTCATTTTCTAATGTAAATGATAATTCTTTGTCATTTATAAATATTTTCATTTTTCTACCATTTTTATAAAAAAGATTATAGTATTACATTACTAATTTTCGGCTTTAAAAAATAATTATCTATATATTTTTATAAAAAAACCATTTATAATATACTAAAAATATAATATATGTGTTGGATTTTATTTGATGATAATTGATATACTTACACTTTTTGAAGACTTTTATCAAAGCCATTTAAACAGCGGAGTAATATACATGGCAAAAGAAAGTAATGCCGTTGATATTAATATTGTTAATATGCGTGAGTTTGGAGAGGGCAATTATAAAAAATGCGATGATTATACCTATGGCGGTGGTCCTGGTATGATTATGACTTACACTATTTTTAAAAAATATTTTGAAAGTAACAATAAAGGGCATACTATAATGTTTTCTCCGTCTGGGAAAACTTTAACACAGCAAAAGATAAAAGAACTTTCACAAAAAGAACATCTCACATTAATACTCGGGCATTATGAAGGTATAGATTATAGAGTTGAAAAAAAATATGCTGATGAATCTATAAGCATAGGAGATTATGTTTTAAGCGGAGGGGAGATACCTGCACTTTTGATTGTAGATGCAATATGCCGATATAAGGGTGTGCTTAATAATAGCGAATCTGTGGTAAATGATACTTTTGAAGAGAATGCTAATGGTCTTTTAGAATACGAACAATATACTAGACCCTTTGAAATAGATAATATGAAAGTGCCTGATGTTTTAATTTCTGGTAATCATAAACTTATAAATGAATATAGAAGAGAGAGAAGCATTATAAAAACTTTTATTAATCGCTCTGATATGTTTAAAAATATTGATTTAACAAAAAAAGACATAAAGACTATATTTAATTATTTAATAGAGAAAACTAATAAAACATTATAATTTTTCTTTTTGACATTTACATTGTTTTTAATATATTATTATTAAGAAAATTTACTAAAAAAGAATTTAAATAAAAGAATAGAGAGAGAATATAATAAAAATGGTAAGTGAAATATTTGCTAATAGATTATCAATAGGAATAATATCCTATGTTGTTTTTATAATATCGGCTAGTATGCATGAATATTCTCATGCTAGGGTTGCTTATTTTTTTGGTGACAACACTGCTAAAAGTTTAGGAAGATTGACATTAAATCCATTTGCTCATATAGATATACTTGGAAGCGTTGTATTGCCTTTGCTTGCTGCCATTACTGGTATACCTGTTATTGGATGGATGAAGGCAGTTCCTGTAAACTCAAGGAATTTTTCTAACTTTGAAAGGGATCAGGCTTTAGTGTCTTTTGCTGGGCCTTTTGCTAATTTAATGCTTGCTAGTGCTTCTTTTATTATAATAAAGATTTTAGCTTTTCCTGTGGACGGCACTTTTGTAATATATAAATTAATAATGGCATTACAAGAGAATTCAAACATACTTACTAATATATTTTCAAATGCATTGCCGATTGTAATTACAATGCTTATAATGTTTTATATGATTAATATAATGCTGATGTTTTTTAATTTGCTTCCTTTCCCTCCATTAGACGGCGGTTGGATATTGAGATTTTTCTTATCGAATAAAGGCAAAAATACTTATGACAGAATATACCCTTATGGTTTTTTAATATTATATGCTTTGCTTTTCTTTGGAATACTAAGAACTATACTTTCTTTTATACAAACCATAGCAACATATATATTGGGCAATTCTATTAATGCATTATTTTCTATATAATTACCATATATATTTAAGAATGTATTTATTTTTAATTGATGCATTATTAAAACGATTATTTTATATAATTTTTTTATCGTTCTTTTTCCCGCCGCAAAAAGAACCAAAAAGTGCAAATGTTTTAGCTTTATATGTTTGGAATATGTGTTAATATAAAATAATATCTATATTTTTGATATGCTTAAAAGCTATTTTTTAATGCAGTTCTTTTGGTTCTTTTATACCAATAAAAGAACTGGGGGTGCGGGGGCTAGCCCCCGAGAATAAAAAACATAAAAATATTTTCTGTCAACTTTTTCCCGTAGCAAAAAGTTTTTACCCTTCGGGTACGCTTCGCGAAAGTACAAATATATTAAACTCTATACATTGGAATATGTATTAATATAAAATAATATCTGTATTTTTGATATGCTTAAAAAAGCTAATAAAAAACTTAAAAACTAGTAGTCGTATTGCTTTCTTTTATCCTCTGGTCTTCCTAAATACCACCAATCACCCGGGCCATAGAACATATACTCTATAGAAAAATCAACCGTTGATGTGTTTGGTACATTTCCATTACCAAGCACAATTTTTCTGTATGTGATAGTCATATATAAAAAATCTGATATTGTAGCTTTAAACTTTACAAAAGGCTCTAAATAACTATAATCTCTATTTTTAGGCTGATACGGAAAAACATAACTCACCCCTGTATATAATGTCATAAAAGGAGATGTTATTAACTCAATTCCTCCTATTATTTCACCCAATTCCAATATATCACTTTTTAAATTATCTCTAGTATCAAATACATAAGCAAATAATACATTAAGCGGTATCACCTTAGGCACTATTCCAAGTAAAAAAGCACCGTTAAAATTAAAGGCATCTCTATTTTCACCCAAAATACTTTTAGAAAAATTATAGCTCATACCCACCTTAGCACCTAATGATAAATACCAATCCAAAAATGTTACTTTAGCTGTTGCATTAATGGCATCAAAACTAAAAAAATCAGTCATATTAGTAAGCCCTGTTAAATCTTGTCTTGTATCTTGCCTTTGATATGTAAAACTTGCAGATACTCCTAATTCTACAAAATTAATAGGTCTTAACATAAAATACGGCATAAATGTAAATGATAAATTTCTTTTACTAATATTTTGGTCGGATAAATCGTTTATATATAATTTATAATTTTGAAACCAAGAGTTATATTCATAATATATGCCTCCTATACCAACAGAAAACATTTTATTTTTTTCTATTAGAGGAGATATATCAAAATAAAAATCATTTCTTGCAGCATGAGATAATTGTCTAACGGAAACTAATATTATTAATATAAAAAATATTCTGATTTTCATTTTCTAAGTATATCATAAAGATAAGTCTTTTTCTATACTGTAACCATATCTTAGCTGAGCAATTAATACTTGATATATCTGCTGAGTTTTAGCTTCTATTACTAAAGTCTCTAATGCTTTTTGAGCTTCCTGATATGGAAGAGAATCTATTTTATATATTGCTCCATATTGTTTATAAGCCTGATTAATTTCTTCTTCGGTAGGCTTAGGTATTTTAGCTCTTATAGTTTTATCTATATAGTTAGCAGTAACAGCATTTCTTGTTATTAGATTATCCAAAGATTTAGCCTCTGGTGTATCATAAAACCCTGTTTTTTTAGCATCATAAAGCATGATTTCCATAGCTACAAAAGCATTAAACATACTATCTCTCGCTTGTGCTTTTAATGCAGGCGGTATATTATCCCCAGCTTGTTTTAAGTTTTCATTAAACATATCATTAAATCTAGATAATGGTATAGTTGTTTCTTCTATTGTAATACAAGGGTCTTTAGTAGAAGAATATTCGAATTTAGTATAATTAGTTTTTGCATTTCTTATTATTCTATCATATTCATTACGCATACGCTCTTGAATGATGGCATATTCTATTTGAAGAGATAGCTGATCAAAAGTAACATTTGGTGGTAAGCGATTTTTATTAGTGTTATAAAAACTTCTCTTTTCAGCCTCTGTTACAACGCTAAAATCTTTAGGTACTTTTTTTTGCATATATAATTGTACTATTTGATTATCTCTTTCTTTTTCTATTCTAGCTATTAAATCATCATCTTTGTCATAACCTTCTTCTACAGCTTTAATATATAAAACTTCCTGCTCTATTATCTGATTAGCTACTTGCCATAATTGAAGTTCATTTGTAATAATCATATTAACAGCTTCTTCATTACCGCCTCTTAATGTAACTAAATTAGTTATATCATTAAGAAATTCATCTTTAGTTATAAGTTTTTTTATATTACCTTGAGAATCTTTTATTCTTATTGCAAAATCTTCATTGGAATATAGTGAGCATACAAAAATAAATAGTATAGAGGTTATTAACAAAATTTTTTTCATACAATCAATTTCCTGCAAATTAAAAATTTATTTCATCATCATCAGATTTTTTCTTGCTTTTAAACAGACCAATAATAGAGTTTATTATATTCATAATACTAAAATTGGAAGTTAAATCTCTTAAAGAGCTTGTAATACCATAAAAACTGCTAGTAACATTGTCTATAGCATCATGCACATCCGATAAACTTTTTTTTGTTCTATCAGTCTCAGATTCTACAAATAATGCTATATTATTAACTTTTTCACTAATAGATTCTATATTGTCTAATATTTTATCAAATCTGCTGTTAAACCTAAAATGCGTAGCGAGCAATACAAAAAATATAGCTAAAGATAATATTAATATTGCTATAGCTATAAAAGCTAATGATATAGCAATAACATTTAATTGAAAAGTGATATCATTCATATTATTTAAGTAACTATTAAAAATTAAGCATCAGCTTCTTCAGATTTCTTTTTTCTTTTATCTAAAAAATCTGCTGTTTTCTCTTTGCCTTTCTCATATAATTCAGAAGTTTTTTCTCTGCCTTTTTCATATAATTCAGAAGTCTTAATAACTCCTCTATGATATAAATCATCTACTTTATATTTAATATTATCCATAGTTTCTTTAATATCTTCTCTAGTCTCTTCACCAGCTTTTGGAGCAAATAATAAACCTAATGCAACACCTGCACTTACTCCAAGTATAAAAGAAAATATTCCTTTAGTCATAAAAATATCCTCCTGATTTTATTATATAATTATCTTATAAGATATTAAATGTAATTAGTCTTTTTGTCAACATAGAATAAATATAAATTTTTTACAATTATTATTATTATATATATTATTATCATAAAAAATAAATTAAAAAAGCCCTATTATAAAAACAGAGCTTTTTTAAAATAATTAAATGATAGTTTTTAATATTTCATTTTTAAGAAACTAAATTTTTAACAGCATCTCTGCCCGCATTCAAAGCCTTTTCATTTCCCGGCAAGAACTCTTTTTTTCTCTCACCAAATACTTTTAAGAAAGCCTGCTGAATGCTGTCAAAAGAAACAATATTTTGAAGTGTAAGCAAAGCACCAAGCATCACCATATTAGCAGCTCTAGGATTACCAATATCGCCTGCTATCTTGTTAGCCTCCACATAAGCAACGCGAATATCATTTCTTGAAGATCTTTTTTCTATTAAAGAAGAGTTAATAAGAAGAACCCCATTAGGAATAACATCTTTTTCAAATTTAGCTAAAGAAGGAAGGTTCATTATAACGGCAGCGGTAGCATCATTCAAAACAATAGGAGAGCCTATAAGTTCATCGCTCACAACCACAGAGCAATTAGCAGTACCTCCGCGCATCTCAGGTCCGTAAGAAGGACACCAAGTAACATGCTTATTCTCCATCATACCCGCATAAGCAATCATCTGCCCCATAGACATAACACCCTGTCCGCCAAAACCTGCAAAAATTAATCTTTCTGTACTCATATTTCCTCCTTAATTAACCATCATCTCTAAAATTGCCAAGCGGATAATGAGGAATCAAATATTCTCTTATCCATTTATGCGATTCTATTGGAGATATACCCCAGTTGGTGGTGCAGCTTGTAAGCATTTCTACTATAGAAAAACCCTTTCCAGCAATCTGATTTTCAAAAGCTTTTTTTGCAGCCATTTTAGCCTTTCTAATATTTGCAGGACTATCCAAAGCAACCCTCTCAACAAAAGTAGCACCTTCAATAGTAGCAAGCATCTCGCAAACTCTTATAGGCTTACCAGCTCTATGGAAATCTCTTCCAGCCTGAGTAGTGGTTGTTCTTTGACCTTCAAGAGTTGTAGGAGCCATTTGTCCTCCAGTCATACCATAAATAGCATTGTTTAAGAAAATAACAGTAATGTTTTCACCGCGTGCTGCAGCATGAATTATCTCAGCAGTACCAATAGCAGCCAAATCTCCATCGCCTTGAAGCGTAAATACCACGCTGTCAGAAATAGCTCTCTTTATTCCAGTAGCAACCGCAGGAGCCCTGCCATGTGCCGCCTGCTGCATATCGCAATTAAAATATTTATAAGCAAGTACAGAGCAACCCACAGAAGCTATACCAACTGCTCTGTCTAATACATCTAATTCTTCTAAACACTCTGCAATTATTCTCTGTGATGTTCCATGCATACAACCGGGGCAATAATGTGTTCTGCTGTCTGTAAGCCCCTTAGATTTTTCAAATACTATCATAGAATACCTCCCGCAAAATCTATAACATTATCCATTATCTCATAAGAAGTAGGAACTAATCCCCCAGCTTTACCCAAAAATTTAACAGGTACTTTACATTCAATAGCTAATTTCACATCATCAACCATCTGCCCCATACTCATCTCTATAGAAACATACATTTTGCAATGCGGATTATTAAATGCTTTTACAGGGAAAGGCCATAAAGTTTGCGGACGAATCATACCTACTTTTTTTCCTCCGGCTCTAAATGTATCAACAACTCCCCTAACAACCCTAGACATAGTGCCGTATGAAACAAGTATAATATCTGCATCTTCTGTTTGATATTTTTCTGCCCTTGCTTCTTTTTCTTTTATTTCATTATATTTCTCTTGAAGATGTACATTATGTTCATAAAGTAATTCAGGATCTAAATAAAGTGAATTAATAATATTTTTTTCTCTTTTACCTCTTGTTCCATTAGTAGCCCAAGTCTTCTCTTTTAATTCATATTTAGGTTTATATATAATCTCTACAGGCTCCATCATCTGCCCAATTAAACCATCAGCAGCCACATAAACAGGTATTCTATAATAATCAGCTATATCAAAAGCTTCCATTATCATGTCTGCAGCTTCCTGTAAATTGGCAGGTGCTAAAACAGGACAATTATAATCACCATCTCCTCCTCCGCGAGTCATCATATTGTAATCACTCTGAGAAGGCTGTATGCCTCCAAGTCCGGGGCCTCCTCTCATAACATTAAGTATAACAGCAGGAATCTCAGAACCAGCTAAATATGATACTCCCTCCTGTTTTAAAGCTATCCCCGGTGATGATGATGATGTCATAGCACGAACCCCAGCACCTCCCGCACCATAAACCATATTAATAGCTGCTAATTCACTTTCTGCCTGCACAAAAGCACCGCCTGATTCATACATAGCCTTAGACATAAACTCTGGTATCTCATTTTGCGGTGTAATAGGATATCCAAAAAAACATTTGCATCCTGCAGCAATAGCCGCAGTAGCCATAGCTTCATTGCCTTTCATCAAACTTCTAGCCATTATTTACCCTCCTTCTTCTCATCAAGTCTCTCTACTTTTATACATATATCAGGGCACATCATAGCACAGTTAGCACAGCCTATACATTTATCCATATCTGTAACCGCTGCAGGATAATACCCCCAAGAATTCATATTTTCTTTATCTAAATATAATATCTTGGGGGGACATACAGATACGCAATTGGAACAGCCCTTACACTGCTCACTATCAATAATAACACGACCTTTAGCCATATTACCTCCATTTATTTTTTGAAAAATTATAATAATTACTTATACTCTTTAACAACGAAATTTCTTTACCTATAATTAGTATATTAAAAAAATAATGTTTGTCAAAATAGTGAATTTATTATAAATGATTAATAAAATTTATGAATGATAATATATAACTATTATTTATAGTAATAAATGTCTAGTTTTTAGTCTATTAAAGAATTAAAATACTTACTTCCTCTGAATATGTCTTCTGATATCACCCTCTGAGCATGATTATATTTATATGATAAGCTATCTCTATCAACTTCTATGCGTCTTATATTACCATAAATATTAGTATAAAAGCTATTATAAAATCTTATTATATTATCAGTATTTTCTTTGTATAAAAGCTCTATCAAACTATTTGTATAATCAAGTTTAGTATTTACCGCTATAAACATTGGAATATTCTCTGGAGGAAAACCATCCGGTAATTTATAAGCACCGTCTTTTCCATTCCATATAAGAAGCGGATTTACAGCATATGAAGTTAAAAATGATAGCTTTATGCTTTCATCTATAGAAGAATTGTATATTATATTTTTTAAATAAGGATATAAATGGTCATGCTTAAATATGATTATAGCATCTGGATATTTTTCTAATATAATATCTCTTGTTTTTATTATATCTATTGCTGTCATTGCTGAGTTTTCAAGAGTTTCTACTAAAACAGCTCTATTTTTTTTATCTATCTTTCTCATAAACCTTTGATTGTTTGAAGCGAAATTTAAATCATTATTTACATGGGTATTGGCATGTCCCAAAAATGTAAAGCCTGTAACAAAAACACTATAATCTGAAATATTGTCTTTAATATAGTTTTTGATATTTGTAATTCCTAAATTAAATACTGTTTTCTCAACACCAATATTAGGAAATAATTTATCTAAATAATAAGTTATTCCAGACTCTTCTAAAGCTATAACATTATACCCTTTATCTCTAAACAAAAATGGAAGAGTTTTAGTGATGATAGTAGAATCAGGCTTTTTTGGAAATATAGGGGAGCTAGCAGTTAAACCAGATAGCCTTGCAAATAAACTTCCGTTCCCGTCATTTGGTCCTACTTTAGATGAAGTTTTAGCCCACTTTCTATATTCCTCTGGAAAAGGGTCTTTATCAAACAAACCTGCAAAATGACTATAATCATAAAAAGATTCTAAATATATTAAAAATACACTTCTGTTTGTAACTGTATCATCACTATACGGCATTATTAATTTTGATATATCTATGTTCCTCTGATTTAATAAATTAATAGCATTTCTTACATTATTAAGATTGCATTCTATATTATTATATTCTTTATCAAAATATATTCTATGACTTATTGTGTTTATTATTCCTTTGCTGTTTGCTATATCAAAATAATTAGCATAAATTGAATTAATCTTTACAGGTCTAAAAAATGATAAATATGTTGTTAATATTACAATAACTATTAAAGAAATAGATTTTACTCTTTTTATTTTATACATCTTATAAAGTCTATATATAAAATATAAAGCAAAAGCTATAAGCAAAGAGAAATAAAGTATAGTTGAAGCTATAGTTATAATTTGTAAATATAAAGGCACAACCTCTATTAATGCAGGGTATAAATCAGGCATATCTGTAAAAAACAAAGGTTTTGTAACTACAGAGATACCTAGAGGCTCTATACTAAAAAAAGAAAATATAGCAACAATTACAAAAGAATATGATATTATAAGCCTTTTTTTTGTTGGTATATAATCACATATATTATACGCTATCACGGAAAACCAATAAACATATATTATATCAATTATATGAAACTCAAAGCTCCCTAAAGACATAAATGGAAATAAAAAATCTATTAATAAAAAATACAATATTAATATTATAAAAAAAGAAATAAAATAAAAATTATTTTTTATTATATTATACATTACTATCCAGCACTATTTTATAAAATTTATATTTTGAGAATTATATATTAAAATATTTTTTATTCAATAGACATAAAAAATCAATTGTTTAGGAGTATGAGATATTGGACATTTTTTAGTATAAAAAAAGCAGTATCCTTGTTATAATATTTTGAACATAAAACAAATAAAAAGGATGCTACTATGAAAAAAGATTATAGCACAGAATTTAAATTATTTATAGTGGATGAAGCATTAGAAACTGTTTAGGAGTGTGAGATATTGGACATTTTTTAGTTTAAAAAAAGCAGTATCCTTGTTATAATATTTTGATATAGAAAATAAATAAAGGATACTACTATGAAAAAAGATTATAGCACAGAATTTAAATTATTTATAGTGGATGAAGCATTAGAAACTAAAAATATTAAAAGATTTCTAAAGATAGAAGAAATACCCAAATCTACTTTTTATGCTTGGCTTAAAAAATATAAAGACACTGGAACTGTCGCCAATTTTAGCACTAGACCAAAAACTTCCCCAAATATCTTTAATAATCAAGAAGCTATTAATTTAATTATTAAACTCTATACTAAAGAATATCGAGGTAAGCATTATATTAAAGCATATTTAAATCGTGAAGGCATTAAGATAGGTGTTACAGCTATAGAGAATAGACTTGTTTCAAAAGTCATTTTTTAACTGATAATTATATATTGATGCTAATATAAAAAATCTTGTATTTAACTTTTGTAAATGATTTCGATATCGAGTAGAAAGTATTTTATATCGTTTGAGAACT
>NZ_SAXY01000047.1 GCF_008016535.1 Brachyspira pilosicoli | reverse complement strand
TAGGCAGAAAAACAGTTTATCAATTCACTGCTGTAGATTTAGCTACACGCTATAGTTGGAGGCAAATCTATGAGGATAAAACACCTTATAGTGCTTTATCTTTCTTAAAATATGTCTTAAAAACTTCGCCTTTTAAGATACAGGCTATACAAACGGACAATGGTATAGAATATACTTATCGCTGTATTAATACTCCTAAAATAAATATTTTTGATGAATACTGCTTAAAAAATAAATTAGAGAGGAGATATATTCCTATAGCAACACCAAGATACAATGGCGTAGTAGAAAGAGTACACGGCATAGACGAAAGAGAATTTTATTCACGATTAAATAAAAATATAACTGTAGAATTATTAAGAGAAAAATTAAAAGAATATACACATTTTTATAACAATCAAAGATTGATTTCTTCTTTATTGTATATTACAATCAAAGAAAGAATCAAAAATATTATAGCAAGTAAAAGTACAATATCTATGGCTCCATGACATAATAATTATTTTTATATTAATAAATTTAATAAATGCAATTTTTGATAAAAAAGAGTAGCCATTATTTTTTAAATAACAGCTACCCTAAACACTTATAATTTATGAATTATGCTCTTCTTTATCTAAATTCCCTATAAACTTGTCAAAAGTATGAAGATTTCTGCCCTCCAAATCACCTAAAATCTTTATTCTTTTAATAATGTCATTAAACAATTCCTCTTCTTCAAGCTGCTCCTCAACAAACCACTCTAAAAACTTTAATGTAACATAATCTTTATCATCCATTGCCTTACCTACTAATTTGTTAATACAATTAGTAATATACTCTTCATGCTTAATGACTTTTTCAAACAGCTCTGCAACAGAATTAAAATTACATTCGGGTGCTTTCATCTCTCCCATTATAGCCTGCCCTCCAGCTTTGTTAATATACTCTCTAAACTTCTCTAAATGCGTATGCTCTTCTGCCGAATGATTATATAAGAAGCTGCTGCATCCTTTAAGTCCCTGTTTTTCGCACCAGCCAGCCATATTAAAATAAAGATTTGCTGAATAATGCTCCTCGTTTAGATGTTCATTCAATAATTTTACTGTTTCTTCTTTAATTATAGGCATAATAGACTCCTTTTATTAGATATTATTAATATAATTTTAGATTATTCTAACATTTATTGCAAGTGTTTATATTATAAAAATATATAACAATTACAAAAATATATAATTTATTTTTAAAAAAAATTATATAATAAAAAATTACATAATAAATATAAAAAAATGCTTGATTTTTTATCATTCTACTAATAGAATATATACGTATATTTTTTAAAAACAATTTTATTAGATGGAGAAATAATTATGAGTTTTAGAGAAAATAGTTCTTTAAGAAGCGACAGAGTATTAAAGGGTGATGAAAGAGCACCAAACAGATCTTTATTCTACTCTATGGGTTATACTGATGAAGAATTAAAAAGACCTCTAATTGGAATTATTTCTGCATATAGTGAAATTGTACCTGGACATATACATCTTGATAAACTTTCTCAGGCTGTTAAGGCTGGAGTATTAATAGGTGGAGGCACTCCTATACTTATACCTGCAATAGGTGTGTGTGATGGAATAGCTATGGGACACTTGGGAATGAAATATTCACTTCCTTCAAGAGAGTTAATAGCTGATTCTGTTGAAAGCATGGTTATAGCACATGGATTAGATGGAGTTGTACTTGTTCCTAACTGCGATAAAATAGTTCCGGGTATGATAATGGGGCTTTTGAGAATGAATATACCTGGCATAGTAATAAGCGGGGGGGCTATGCTTCCGGGAGAGCATGGAGAAAACAAAGTAAGTTTATCAAATATATTTGAAGCTGTTGGAGCAAAAAAAGCTAATCTTATAAACGATGCTGAATTAGAAGAATATGCTCAGCATACATGCCCTAGCTGCGGTTCTTGTGCTGGTATGTATACTGCTAATAGCATGAATTGTCTTTCTGAGGCATTAGGTATAGCACTTCCTGGAAACGGCACAATACCTGCTGTTTATTCTGCTAGAACTTTACTTGCCAAAAAAGCTGGTATGCAGGTTATGGAATTATTAAAAAAAGACATAAAACCATTAGATATAATAACTACAGAATCTTTCAAAAATGCACTTGCAGTTGATATGGCGTTAGGCTGTTCTACAAATAGCGTACTTCACTTGCTTGCTATAGCTAATGAGGCAGGAATAGAATTAGACTTAAAAATCATAAATGAAGTAAGCGACCGCACCCCTAATCTTTGCCATTTAGCACCTGCTGGGCATAACTATATAGAGGATTTATATAAGGCTGGAGGAATACCTGCTGTTATGAAAGAGCTAGATAAGGGAGGATTTATAAATACTTCTCTTCTCACTGCTACAGGTAAAACAATAGCTGAAAATATAAAAGATGCTGTTAATAAAAACAATAATGTTTTAAGAAATATAGAAAACCCTTACAGTAAAACAGGAGGAATTGCAATACTTTGGGGCAACATTGCAAAAGACGGCTGCGTTGTTAAGCGTTCTGCAGTTGCTGATGAGATGCTTGTACACAAAGGACCTGCAAGAGTATTTGACAGCGAAGAAGAGGCAATAACTGCTATATATGCTGGAAAAATAAATAAAGGCGATGTTGTAGTTATAAGATATGAAGGACCTAAGGGAGGCCCTGGTATGCGTGAAATGTTAAACCCTACTTCTGCACTTGCTGGTATGAAGCTTGATAAAGATGTTGCCTTAATCACTGATGGAAGATTCTCTGGTGCTTCAAGAGGGGCTTCTATAGGGCACGTTTCACCAGAAGCTGCAAGCGGAGGCGAAATAGCCTTTATAAAAGAAAATGACATCATTAGTATAGACATTCCTAATCATAAAATCAATTTAGAAATCTCTGATGAAGAAATGGAAAAAAGAAGAAAAGAGACTCATATTAAACCTTTAGAAGAAATTAGAGGCTGGCTTGGAAGATATAGAAAACTTGTTCAGTCTGCTAATACTGGTGCTGTATTGAAATAATTTTTAATAAAGCGATGTTATGGGTATATAAAACCTATAACATCTAATAAGCACTAAAAATCTAAAAGTCAAAAATTACAGACTGCTTGAATATCTATCTTTTAAGCCAGGATAAAAATTGTTTAGTTTGTAGCTAATATAAGTTTAGACTAAATTTATTTTAAATAAAATTTTTTAAAGGAGTGAAATATGATTATTAGAAATTAATTTTATAAAGTAATAAACTTGTCTCAGAACTTATTGACATATTGATATACAAAAAATGCAGTCTTTTTGGTTCTTTGTGTCAACAAAAGAACTGGGGTTTGGGGCAAAGCCCCAATTATAAATTATAAAACACTAAATTAAAAACAGAGCAAATATTTATTAATTTAGTTTTACAACAAATCTAATATAAAAAATAAATAATAAAAAGGATATTAAAATGAAAACATTAAAACAAATAAGTAATTTCTTCGGTAAATATATGTCAGTTATAGTATTAGTAGTGGCAGCATTAGCTTTATTTTTCCCAAAATCTGTGAGCTTCATAAAAACTAGTTATGTTAACTATCTTCTTATGACTTCAATGTTCTGTATGGGTATAACATTAAAACTTGAAGATTTCAAAGTGTTATTTACAAGACCAAGAGATATAGTTATAGGAGCAATAGCACAATTTACTATAATGCCGCTATTAGCATTCTTACTTTCTTTAGCTTTTAGACTTCCTCCTGAACTTGCAATAGGGGTAATACTTGTAGGAACTTGCCCGGGCGGAATATCTTCTAACGTTATAACCTATTTGGCAAAAGGAGATGTGCCTTTGTCTGTGGGTATGACTTCTGTATCAACTATACTTGCTCCGCTTGCAACTCCGCTTCTTACCCTACTCTATGCTGGTGAGAAAATAGATGTTAATGCTATGAGCATGTTTATATCTATACTTCAAGTTGTAATAGCTCCTATAGTGTTAGGATTTGTGATAAATAAATTCTTTCACAAATTTGTTGAACATTTCAAAGATGTGCTTCCTTTAATATCTGTAGTAGCAGTTGTTGCAATAGTAGCTGCTGTAGTATCAGCAAACTCTCAAAGACTTATGCAGGTTGGTCATTTAGTAGTTATAGTGATAATAATACATAACACTTTAGGATATATGCTTGGATATTTATTAGGTAAGGTTTGCAAGTTCAATAATGCTAAATGTAAAACTATATCTATAGAAGTTGGTATGCAAAATGCAGGATTAGCTTCATCATTAGCATCAACACATTTTGCTTATATGGCACTTGCAGCAGTACCGGGTGCTATAGGAAGTGTGTGGCATTGTATATCAGGTTCAATAGTAGCAAACATAATGGCAGCAAGAACAAAAGAGTAAAATTATTATTAATAGATAAACTAAATTAAAAATTGTTTACAAGTTTATTTATTAGTTATTTTTGTTTATCTATTAAAAAAATAATTTATTTATAATTTTATAATAATAAAGGATAAAAAATGAGTTTAGAAAAATTATTTCTGCCAAATTTTAGTATAGGAAGCGATGCCTATAAAGATATATACGATATATGTTCTAACTATGGAAAAAAAGCTGTTATAATATCTGGTAAAAAATCTATTCAAGCATCTATAGAGTCAATATTAAATAATATAAAAGACATAGAGATAACAGGAATGTTTCATTATGGAGAAAAATCAACTTTTGAAAATATTGATTTACTTAAAGATAAGAAAGCAGTAATGGAAGCTGATATGATATTTGCAGTAGGAGGCGGAAGAGCATTAGACACATCAAAAGTTCTAGCACACACTATAAACAAACCTATATTTACATTTCCTACATTAGCTTCAAATTGTGCTGCCGTAACTGGTATTTCAGTTGTTCATAATAATGATGGAAGTTTTAAAAAAATGTTTAGTGAAAAAAGACCTCCTTTACATACATTTATAAATACTGATATTATATTAAACTCTCCCGAAAATTATTTTATAGCTGGTATAGGAAATGCATTATCTAAACAATATGAGGCATTATTTTCCACAAGAAATGAAAGTTTAAATTATAGAAATTTCTTAGGTATTGAAATAATAAAAAACTGTTCTAATGATATGTTAAAACATTATTCAGAAGCTATAAATGATTTTAGAAATAAAAAAACAACAGATACTTTAAAAAGAATAATACTTCATATAATATATACTACGGGATTAACATCTGTAATGGCGAAAGATGAGTATCATATATCTTTAGCACATGGCATGTATAGCGGGCTAACCAAAATAAAAAGGATAAGAGAAAAATTACTTCATGGTGAATTAGTATCATATGGAATATTATTGCTACTTACTATGGACAAACAATATGAGGCAAGAGAAAATGTTTTTAATTTTAATAAATCTATTTCTCTCCCAACATGTTTAAAAGATGTGGGTATAAATAAAGCAAGTTTAGATGATGAAGAGCTTAACATAGCATTAGATACAGCCCTTATGGGTAAAGATTTAAATATAAGTCCATATAAAGTCGATAAAAAAATGATATTAAAAGCTATCATTGATTTAGAAGAGTTCAATAATAAACAATATTTAAAAAAAGGATAAAAAATGAAAACATTAAAACAAATCAGTAATTTCTTTGGTAAGTATATGGCTATAATAGTATTAATAGTAGCAGCTATATCATTATTCTTTCCAAAGACAGTAAGCTTTATAAAAACAAGTTATGTTAACTATCTTCTTATGATAGTAATGTTTGGTATGGGACTTACATTAAAACTTGAAGATTTTAAAGTGGTGTTCACAAGACCAAAAGACATCATCATAGGTGCAATAGCACAATTTACAATAATGCCTTTGCTTGCATTTTTGCTTTCTATTGCTTTTAAACTTCCTCCAGAACTTGCTGTAGGGGTTATACTTGTAGGTACTTGTCCGGGAGGCACTTCATCAAATGTTATGACATATTTAGCTAAAGGTGATGTTGCTTTATCTGTGGGAATGACTTCTGTATCAACTATACTTGCCCCTTTTGCAACTCCTCTGCTCACTTTACTATATGCAGGACAAAAAGTTGATGTTAATGCTGTAAGTATGTTTATATCAATAGTTCAAGTTGTTATACTTCCTATATTCTTAGGTTTTATAATAAATAAATTCTTTTACAAGATTACAAACAGCATAAAAGAAATACTTCCATTAATATCAGTACTTGCAATTGTTGCAATAGTGACTGCTGTAGTATCTGCTAATTCTCAAAGACTAATGCAGGTTGGTTATTTAGTTATAATAGTAGTTGTACTTCATAATTGTTTAGGGTATTTGCTTGGATATGTACTTGCTAAATTATTTAGACTCAATAATGCTAAATGTAAAGCTGTATCAATAGAAGTGGGAATGCAAAACTCAGGACTTGCAACTTCTTTAGCAGCAACCCACTTTGCATCAATGGCACTTGCAACAGTACCGGGAGCAATATTCAGCGTATGGCATAATATATCAGGCTCTATTGTAGCTAATATAATGGCCTCAAAAATAAAAGATTAAATAAAAAATAATAATGAACTTGAATATTATTTCATTTAAGTTCATTATTATTTATATTTTCAATTACTAAACTTTAATTAATTCTATATTGCTAATAAATATAACAAGTATTATAAATTTTATAAAAAGCTATCATATATTTTTATTAATAGCTAAAATTATTTCTCTAAGCAGTATTTTTTTTATAACAAAATATATTAAATCACATATAAAAACATATTCTATTATTTGTAAATATAACAAAAAAACAATTTTATTTTTTAAAAACTTCAATTTTTTTAGCATAATTTCATATAAATTTATAAAAAATGAATTTGACAATTTTTTAAGTAAAATTATAATAAAACAACAACAAATATAAGTAGGGTGTAGATTAATGAAAGTAATAGACATAGAAAAAAAGCCTAATCTTGAAAATGAAAGAATATTTTTTGGAGATTTTGGGCACTATATAAGAATAGATTCTGTAAGCCATGAAATCGCAAGAAAATTGAAAGAGGCTAGTGAAGGAAACACATGGTTTTCAAAAGAAGTTGACTATAAATCTGATAAAACAAGATTTTCTTCTCTTCCAGAAGATGCTCAAAGGGCTTTTAAGCTTAATATAGCATATCAAACTCTAATGGACAGCGGTGTTACAAGCGGTTTTTCATCAATATTAAACAGAATAGTTACAAGTTCTATATGGTCTATTCTTTATTCAAGGATAGCTATAGAGGAAGTTATACATGCTGAAAGCTATTCTTACGGACTTTCTGAAGTTTTTGGGCATTTGGCTACTGAAACTTTAGATTTGGTTTATAATGATGAGTTTGTAAAGCATAGAATGGAAAAAGAAGTTGAGCTTTTTGCTTGTGTTGATGATTTATGTAATATTGATACTAGCACTTCAAACCTTGAAGAGAAAAAGAAGGCTGTATTAAAACTTATAACTGGTATATATTTACTTGAAAGTGTAAAATTTCCATTTTCATTTTTAGTAACATTTACAATCAATAATAGCTATAATGATGCTATTACAGGATTTACAAAAACTATTAAACTAATTGCACATGATGAGCTTAATACACATGTACCAACTGGTAAAAATGTTATAGGAATATTAAGAAAAGACGCTAATCAAGGATTTAAAGATTTATTTGACAGTGGCTGGTATAATGACATGGCTAAAGAAATGACTGAGTTTACTGTTAATGAAGAGATAAAATGGGCAAAATATTTATTTGACGGCAAAGAAGTTGCTGGTATAAACTCTTCTGTAAGTGAACATTTTATTAAATATTGGGCTGGTGTAAGATTAAAAGATTTGGGAGTAGATACAGAATATTTAAAAGAACCTAAATCTGATATTATAGATTGGTTTAATGCATACAGAGATATCAATAAACAAAATGCAGCACTTCAAGAGACAACAAATACCTCATATCAAAAAGGTGCATTAAAAAACGATTTATAATATATAGTTATAGGGTTAATTTATTATGATAGAACTTACCAAATACAAAAAGCATATTATTATCAAAAGAGATGGCAGAGAAGAACCATTTAACGAAGAAAAATTAAAAAAAGTTATTAACTGGGCTACAGAGGGAAAAGAAGGCTTTACTAATGCATTACTAGAAGGACTAAACATCAAAATAAACGATAGAATGAAAATAGAAGTTCTATATGATGAGCTAATAAATACAGCAGTAAATAAAATAAGTCCGCTCTACCCTTCTTATGATACTATAGCAGAAAAATTGTATCTTATGAAGATATATAAAGAAACCTGCAAATTAAAAAAGACAGGAAGCTATCCGCATATAAAAACTTTCTTAAAAAAAGGAGTTAAACATAAAGTATACGATAAAAATATAGTATCATTATTTTCAGATAAAGAGCTTGATAAAATTAACTCTATGATAGTTCCAGATAGGGATTTACTCTTTACATATAAAGGACTTGCTATATTTTATAGAAAGTACTGTAAAAACATAGGAAGCAAAAAGCTAGAACTTCCGCAAATAACATATATGGTTGCTGCTATGTTTTCTTTTTATGATGATTTTTATAAGGGAGCTAATAAAGATATAGTTGAAAAAACTAAAAGTGATAGATTAAAGTATATAAAAAGAACTTATGATATGCTCTCTAAACATGAAGTAACATTTGCAACACCAAGAATAGCAAACAGTATGTCTATAAGAGCACAGCTTGCAAGCTGTATATTAAACACTCCAGACGATGATACTTGGAGTTTAAATCAAACTGATGGAAATATGGCATTATATTCAAAGTTTTCCGGCGGTATAGCTTATGATGCATCATATATAAGGGCTTCAGGCTCTACTATACAAAGCAATAGAGGGCGTTCTGATGGACCTGTGCCTTTTATTAAAAGAACAGAGCAGACAATATCCTCATTCAATCAGGGTGGGGTGAGAAAAGGGGCTTGTGTTGTTACTTTCCCTTGGTGGCATTTAGATGTATTAGACCTTATTATGCTTAAAGATGCGGGAGGTACTGAAGATACTAGGGCTAGAAAATTAGTTTACTCTATTAGAATAAGCAATATATTAAGAGAACGTGTTAATAAAGATGAATATATTACATTATTTGACCCTAAAGAAACTCCGCTACTTAATGAAGAGTTTGGAGAAAAATTTAATGTAGCTTATATATATTATGAAAGTAAATCTTCTATTAGAAAAAAGAGAGTTAAAGCAAAGGATTTACTATTTCAAATATTAAAAGTAAGACAGGAAACAGGAAACTTATATCTTACATTTGTAGATAATATTAACGAACAGAATATGGTTAATAAATTTGTAGGGGCTTCTAATCTTTGTCAGGAGATAGTTATTCCTTCTTTCCCTTCAAAAATAATAGAAGAGAAATATGTTGTTAATGAAGATGGAAGTTATGAGATAATGCAAAGAAAGAAAAGCGGTGAGATTGGTATATGTAACTTGGTGTCTGTAAACTTAATGTCTTGGGCTAATTTTAGCGAAGAGAAGAAAAAATCATTTTGCTACACTCTTTTAAGGGGATGTGATAATATTATAGACAGTCAGTTTTATCCTGTAAAAGAAGGGGAGATTGCAAATAAGAAAAACAGACCTATTGGTATAGGGGTTATTAATTATGCCAATTTATTAGCATCAAACAAATTAAGATATACTGATAAAGAGGCATTAGAATTTACAAATAAAATATTTGAAGATTTGTATTATCATATATATGAAGCTTCTAATATATTAGCAAAAGAGAGAGGTCCTTACAAAACATTTAATGAATCTAAATGGAGAGAAGGAAAAACTCCTGTTCATATTTCGCTTTTAAGTAAAAATTCTAATTTGAAATTTGATATAGATATGGAGAAATGGGACAAGCTTGCAGAGAATATAAAAAATTATGGAGTTAGATTTTCATTCCATGGAGCAATAGCACCAACTGCTACTTCTGGAAAAAGTGTATCTGCAACAGAGAGTATAGAGCCTATAGTAGATTTATTTTTCGTAGAAGAAGGAATACAAACTCTTCCGAGCTTAGCACCAAATTTGAAAAAAAATAGAGAATATTATGAAAGATGTTGGGATATACCAGCAAAGACTATAATAGAACTTGCTGCCATAAGACAAAGATATATAGACCAATCACAATCTCTAAATCTTTATTATGTAAAACCAGATTCTGCAAAAGAGCTATGGGACGATATTCAGTATGCTATGGATTTAGGACTTAAAACACTTTATTATATGAAAACACCTAAATCTAATTTTGAACTTGAAGAAGTTTGTGAATCTTGTACTTAATAATTATAATAATGTATTGTTTATCAATACATTTATTGTTAAATCTAAATTGACATTCCTTAATAAATAGAATGGTGAATATTATATCCAATAGAAATAAAAAATAATAAAATATATTTCTACGAGTCCATAAATAGAAGCGAATACTTACTTGCAATATATTATATAGATTAAGAAAATCATTTTGATTCAGCTTATATCATAAAAAATTAGGGGCTGTCCTAGATAACTAAAAAAGCTCCTTTTTTGCTAAATTATATACTATTTTTAATTGTTTTTCAACTGTTGAAGTATTAAAGCGAACTTGACATTCTTTAATAAATAAATGAAAATGATCCTTTGGAATTCCATTAAATTTACGAAGATGTCTTTTCGCTTGATTGAAAAAATTCTCTATACCATTAATATGGTTCTTTTCTTCAGCAAACTTTTCACTATGATTAATTCTAAAATGTTTAAATTCTGATACATCTAAAATATCATAACTATGATAAGAATCTGAATAAACGATGCTGTCTGGTTGTACTTTTTCTCTTATTATTGGCAATAAAGTGCTCATTTTCGTATTATTTATCATTTTTACATATACTTTTCCGCCTCTTTTTAACAAACCAAAAACTGGGATTTTATTTTTTGAGCCTTCCTCTTTTTCGTTTTCCCCCAAAATAACTTTACGAAGTACACCCTTGTGGTGCCGTCTGCTTCTATTTCACCATTAAAAATTTCATCTTCTTTTTTTATTTCATACTCAAAAATTAATTCTCTTAATCTTAAAAAATAATAAGAAGCTGTAGTTTTATTAACTCCAACCAAAACAGAGGCTGTTCGAGCTGTAGTTCCTGCAATAAAATGCTCTATTAATTTTAATTGTTTATCTTTACTTAATTTAGTGCGTTTCATACTTAAATTTTAACAAATTTAAGTTATCTAGGATAGCCCCAAAAATTAATATTACATATATAATTTATTTCTAATCTTTAATGCCCATTCTTTTTTATCTGTATAAAAATTAAAATTATCAATAAAATCAATAAATACTTTTTTATAATATTCCGACTCTTCACTCAAATATTTCATTATTTTTACAGAATTATCTATATTACCATTATTATTCATTAATATTTCTATCATATAAATAGATAACTTTCTAAGATTGTCAAAATAACCTTCTTTATTATTAAGAAACTTAAAACATTTTTTAAGATATCCTTTATTAAGGTTTTTATTCCTATAGTATAATAAATTATATTCTTTTAATATATCTACTGTTTCATCTTCTAATTTATCAGTTTTATAAAGAATACCAGATTCATTTTTGATAAGTATTTTTGATAATTCATTAGATTTTTCAGTATTAAAAGTATTACAATATTTTAAAAGTCTTATAACAAAAAAATCATAATTTTTATCTTTATTGCTGCTATTTAAATTAGCAATTACCTTATCAAAAATATCTTTATCAGTTTTTTCTTTTAGTAATAAATCCAAATATTTATTTAATATTTCAAAAAAATGATCCTCTTTTTTCCAAATAATATACAAATTCATTAAATAACTATACTCTCTAATAATTTCATTATTATCATAGCTTAAATATTCTATAGATTTAAATAATGCTTTTTCAGCTAATTTTAAATTTTCTTCATCATTAGTAATATAATAATTATAAGTATATGATTGCCCTAAAATTCCATATAACTTACCTAATTCTGTTCTAAATAAATTAGCATTTTCTGATTCTAACATCTCTATATTAGTAAGTACATTTATAGATGAATTAAAATCATATACATGCCATAAAGAAACATATTTAAGCATATCAAATAATATGACTCTATCTCTAAATTCATAAATAGAAGAAATATCATCTATATAATTCTCATTTTCCTTAACAATTTTATAAGCACATATATGATTTTCAGAATGATTAAATACTGCTAACTTCTCTGTATTAATCATGAATATTAAAGCTTTTTTTATTTTCTCATTATAATCAATATTATCATATAATTGAATTTCTTTGATAAACTCTATAAGACTATCATATGTAAATAAAATATCCTTGTAATTCTTAATAGAATTGGATTCATATTCTATTTTTTCCAAAAGAGATTTTAATCCGGCAATAATATACCTGCCTCTTTTTCCATGTGAATCATTTTTTGAGAAGTTTAATATTTTATCAACATAAACTTGAGCATGATCTTTTTTATAATAACCTATATCATAATAAGATACTACCTTTTTATAGAAAATATATTTATCAAGTATAGAATAATAATCTCTTTTAATGAAATAAAAATCAATATCGTCATGAAAAGAACTATATTCTATCTCTTTATAAACCATATCTTTAAATCTATTATATAATTTTTTATCATCGCTCTCTTTTAATTCTAAAGAATTTTCATCTTCAATCATTTCATCATGATGATAAAATAAATTACAAAAATAATCAGCAAATACTAAATCAGCTTCTTTTGATGCCTGGGTAAGATCAAGAACTTCATAATCTATATTGCTGCTTGAAATACCATATTTGATACTTAATTTCTCTATTACCTCTTTTACATATGGTTCTATATCTATTTTTTCCATATATCTGCTGTTATCAGTATATTGATTTTTTTGATTTTCAAATTCTTGAAGAATATTGCTACTATTTTGAAATTTATTCAAAAAATATACAATATCTTTATATTTATATGTTATAGTTTTATATTTATCTTTATAAGTTCTAGCAGCTATTTTTATATTTAATTTTATTTTTTGTTTATATAAATCAATAATTCTATTATCTTCTATAATTTGATTAATGGTTTTAACAATCAAATTTGATACTAAATCAACATAATATTTTCTTGTAAACTCTACATTGGAAGGCTTTTCTTCATATATACATATAAATTTAGCATCATTCTCTTTTAAAAAATTAAAAGCATCAGTTGTTATTATTCCTTTTTTATCTTTATCTATTTTATTTCTATGATAAATCTTTCTAAATTTTCTAAATTTTTCATCATAGTAATATTTATTATCTTCTGTAAAATACTTCTTTTCCAAATCTTCAAGTTTTAAAGAACATTTTTCATACCATACTTTATGTTCAATATTTTTTACATAATAACCGCCTACAGCAAAAATTTTTTCATTAGGATTATCTAAATTACCAGTTTCATCAATATATATATTATAGAATAATGTATTGTCATCCATTATTAATTTTGTTAAATTAATATTAAACAATTTATCTGATATTTCTTCAACTATATCTGCTTTTTTTATAAAATCATTAACTTTATTTTTATCAGCATATTCGTTTATAAAATTAAGAATATATAGAAATGGAAGCCTTGAATTATACGCTTCCACCACATTAAAATTAGCATTTAACACCTTAACACTATATTTTTGCAAATCACTTCCTGATTGAAATGATTTTTGTATTAATTTCAAATTATTAAAAAAAATATCATATAAAGATTTATCAAAATTACTAATTTTTAGTTCATTATTTTCTATATTTATACCACTAAAAAAATTTTTAATATTTGTATTGCTACAATTATTTATAGCTTCTTTAAAAAGAATATTAAATGTTATTTTATTTTCATCTGAAAAACAATTATATACATCTACAAAATAAACAGCATTACGATTTTGATTAAGCATAATATAAAATCACCTATTTTTTTTATTGCTATAAACAGTTTCTAAAGATTTCTCCAAAGTTCTCTTCATAGAATCATCTAATACATCTATAGCCTTATTATAATCAAGATCAGAACTTTCATCAAATAATCTTCCATGAGCCAGCATATTTCTAACATTTGTTATTCTAATATCAAGAGCGGAATTATTTTTATGATTATCTACAAGCTTATGATTATCTACAAGCTTTATTTTATTAATATTATTATTATGAAATTTAACTAATGTAGTAAAATTAAAATATCCTTCATCTTCCATATATTGATTTATTTCATGTTCAGTCAATCCTATATTATACATAGTATATATAATATCAGATTCCATATTACAAATAAAATATAATAGCTCTTTTTGTGCCCATACTAAAACTTTTACTATATCTTTTACGTTATTAGCATTTAAAACATTTTTATGCAATTCTTCTGAAAGTTTAGGACATTTATATTTTAATACACTATGAGAAGAAATAGTATAATATGCTTTTAAAGCACTATCCAAGCATTTTTGCAAATCTTCTTTATTATTAATTCTTCCTTCTTCTTTTATTCTTGAAACATCAAATAACCAATTCAAAGCAGAACGTACATCTTTTTTCATATATTCTTTTATATTAATTTTAATAAGAGGATTCAAATCCCAAACTAAATTAAATTTTAACGGGCTATTATCTTTTTTATCTTCATAACTTTCCAATTTGAAATAAGATAGTTTATCTTTACTTATCATATTTACATATTTTAAAGATATATAAGATAATATAAGCTCTTCAGTTATTATATTTCTAATCTCTTTATTTCTATATTTATTTATTTTATCATTTTTAATATATTCATAATATATATCCACAATAGGCGGCATAGTAATATGTTCATTTTTAAAAACATTTACCAATATATCAAATAAATCAGCATTTTTTTCAATTATATTAAATTTATTTTTAATTTCATTCCATTTAAGAATATTAGTAATATTTTCATTTTTCTCATTACAAGGAAGAAAAGCGAATTTAGTCCAAGTTTTAAAAGACAAATTAGTATATTTCTTATCTCTTTTTTTATTAGAAGAAGTAAATAAATTAAATGACTGACTAAGCATTTCAGATAAAGTATCGCATTTTAAAAGATTTTTCACTTCATCAGAAACATTACGTGTGTCCACTCCATATTTATGCATAATAGCAATAGCGTCATCATATATATTTCCTGTTCTATTATCCAATACATATAAAGTTCTAATAAATTCCTGAAAGAATGCTATACTGTCTCTATTATGCAAATGTTTATCTTTCATGGCTTTTCTTCTTATCACTTTAATTACAAAAGAAGCCTGCTTATGCCTGTTCCAATTTACACTTTTTTCTTTAAGATCATCAGATAAAGTTTTATTATTAGTATTTTCTCTAGTATTAGATCTTGCAGTATAACTATTTGAAGCAGTATTTTTAAGTTTTTTAAAATCTAAACCTCCTGTAATTAAAATAGAAGTTATCAAAGCTCTTAAATTATATCTATTTAAACTATACTTATCTGCATTTGCTTTATTATATAGTATTTTATAAATAGAATTTAATCCATTTTTGGAAGGCTTAACTTTTTTTCTGGCGTCAAATAATATATCATCATTAGGCTCAAGCCATATAATAGCATTTCCTGATATACTCCAAGTCTCATTACCAAATTCATTATAATACTTTGAAGATAAAAACTCGCAAGCCTCTCTAATAAAAATATCATCATTTCTGAATACATTGGTTAATGTAGGTACTATTTTTTTATAATCCTTTTCTAAATCATGGACTGTTTGTTTCTGCAATTTTGAAACTCCGAGTTTACTATTATACTCATCAATATTTTTATTATTTTCAATTATACCTTCTATTCTATTTTTATTAGCATCTGCTATTTTCTTTGCTTTGAACTCTCTTACTAAATCTTCAAATTCTTCAATTTTAGGAAAACTATTTCTGTAGCTGTAAAATCTTAAAATCTTTTTATAATTTGAAAATTGATCATCAATGGTTTTATTATTATTAATATCAAAGTAATCCAACTTCTTAATAAGTCTTTTTCCTGTATTAGCTGTTTCTCTATTAATTTCATCTCTTTTTTCTAATTGTTTTAAATACAACTCATCATCTTCTAAAGAAATACCGGGAACAAAAGTTTTATACCCACCCCTTAAAGAGAATGAAAGTATAAACTCTTCAATAAACCTTTTTCTTTTAATTAAATCTAAAAGTTCTTTTATATATTTACTTTCTGTAAACATAGCCAATATTGATAAAGCATATATAAAAGGAACATTTGCAAAATTTTCTTTCATATTGTCAGCTTTCATTTCTAATATTTTGTTTATATATGCATTTTTAACATCAAATTTCTCAGAAGAAAGTTTATCAGTTTCATTTTTATTTTTTTCTTTTAACATATCTTTTTGTTTATTATTAGACTGCAAATCAGCTTCTATGCAAAGCATAAGAAATGTAAAAAGCTCTCCGTAAAAATTATTGAACTTGCATCTTGAGAAAGTATCTGTTTTTACATTTTTATGCATCATTATATTTCTAAAATCTCTTAAAAATATGGAAGCATCTTTAAAAGCATTATCTATTTTTTCTTCTAAAACTTTCTGAATAATAAATACATTATCTTCTTTAATAAATCTTTCTTTATACTCGAAAGGCAGTTTTTCAAATTTATTTTTTATAATGATAGAAAAATCTCTTTTGAGATGTGCATTTTTATCTTCAAACTGTTTATTTTCAACAATAAAAGTAAGTAAAGGTATTAAAAGTTTTTTAATTTTATTTTTATCTCTGTTTTTAGTTTTAATTTTATCTTTTTCTTTTTCAGGCATATTTTTATCTATATTTTCAGTTAAAAAATATGATAAATAATATATCTCATCTTTTCTATTTTTATTATTAAAGTTTCTATTTTGATTATTATGTGTCATATTTTTATTTTCCTTTTTTGCATTATCATTAGAAAATGAATTAGCAAATGGGTTATATGTCTGTGATTCTGGCGTATATGTATTTCTTTTTTTTTCATTATTATATTTTTTAGACATAGAAAAATCCTTATTAAGTACATATAAGTATACAGTATATAAATAAAAATAATAAAATCAATATTATAAACTATAAATATATAATTTTGGAAGAATTTTTATAGTTTTTATCTATATTTATAAAATGAGAATTAGTTTTTACTAACTCTTTTATATTATCATACTGCTCTTTATTTATTATAATAGTTTTTACAGATCCTTCTTTAGGGGTATGTTTTTCTATTCTATTAATATGTTTTTCTAAAAGAGCATAATTTTTTGATATTCTTACATACACAGAAAACTGCATCATAAAAAATCCATCTTTTAATAAATATTTTCTAAATAAATAAGCCTCTCTTTTTTGTTTTTTAGTTTTAACAGGCAAATCAAAAAATACAATCAATATCAAATATCCTGCCTCCAATCATTAGGGTATAAAAATATGTTGTAATCATTATTGGTAATAGATTTCAATAATGAGGCAATTAATATTTTGCATGCAGAAGATAATGCAAACCATTTATTATTTATATAAACTTCATAGAAATAAATTTTATGCATTTCTTTTCTCATATTAGAATCAAGTCTTGAAAATTTTAAATTAATTAACTGTTCTTTGAACTTATACACATGATAATCAATTATAGGTCTGAAAGGCTCTATAATATCATCAGCCAAATTGAAAGGATTTGTTTTTGATTTATGAAATATTCCGAGATATGGTATAAATCCAGAAGCAATGATATATTTAATAATGACAGAGCGTACAATGGAATAAGTATAATTTAAAGCAGCATTGACAGCATAAATTTTTTTAGATTTAAAATCCTGCCTATAAAATTTAAAATCATCATTTGAAAATAATTCTTTAAAATAAAGAGATGCAGCAATTGCCTCCATATTTTGTATATTAGAGTATTTTATTTTTTTAGAAAACTCCATTAAAGCATCATATTTATTTAATGAATATTTTTTAAGACATAAAGCCTGATTTATAATTTTCTGCTGTATTATAGTTTTATAGAGCTGTTTTTTTAATATAGGCGATATTTGCATCTGTTTTTCTAAAGTATCTAATTTTCTATATTGATTCCAATAAGAAAAAAGAATACCGCTTACTTCATGACTTTTATTTACAGTCATTAATAATATATTCATTTCAGCTAATTTATTCATTAATGGATGAGTTATTATAATTTGCCTGTTATCAAGTATAATATAATCAATATCTTCTAAAGGTATAGATTCAGTATATTTTTTATTTGTAAAAACGAGCTGTTCATTTTTTGTAGATAATTTACCTTCATTTTCAATTATTACAATTCTCCAAGCCATATAAAGATATTATCATTTAATGGAAAAATATTCAATATTTTTTTAAAAAAATTGCAAAAACAATGTGTTATATATATAAAATTTAAATTTTTTTTAAAAAAATCAAAATTTAAGATGTGATAAAATTGTATAATAAAATAAAAAATAATTACAATAAATAACTATATCAATAAACATTTATAATTATTCAACAAAAAATACATAAAATGTTTAGGAGTATGAGATATTGGACATTTTTTAGTATAAAAAAAGCAGTATCCTTGTTATAATATTTTGAACATAAAACAAATAAAAAGGATGCTACTATGAAAAGAGATTATAGCACAGAATTTAAATTATTTATAGTGGATGAAGCATTAGAAACTAAAAATATTAAAAGATTTCTAAAGATAGAAGAAATACCCAAATCTACTTTTTATGCTTGGCTTAAAAAATATAAAGACACTGGAACTGTCGCTAATTTTAGTACTAAGCCAAAAACTTCTCCAAATATCTTTAATAATCAAAAAGCTATTAATTTAATTATTGAACTCTATACTAAAGAATATCGAGGTAAGCATTATATTAAAGCATATTTGAACCGTGAAGGCATTAAGATAGGGGTTACAGCTATAGAGAATGTACTAAAAAGAAATAATCTTTGGAGATATAAAACAAAAAAGAAAAAGAAGCGATATGATAAGCGTAAATTTGTCTCTAAAATACAAA
>NZ_SAXY01000046.1 GCF_008016535.1 Brachyspira pilosicoli | reverse complement strand
TAGGCAGAAAAACAGTTTATCAATTCACTGCTGTAGATTTAGCTACACGCTATAGTTGGAGGCAAATCTATGAGGATAAAACACCTTATAGTGCTTTATCTTTCTTAAAATATGTCTTAAAAACTTCACCTTTTAAGATACAGGCTATACAAACGGACAATGGTATAGAATATACTTATCGCTGTATTAATACTCCTAAAATAAATATTTTTGATGAATACTGCTTAAAAAATAAATTAGAGAGGAGATATATTCCTATAGCAACACCAAGATACAATGGCGTAGTAGAAAGAGTACACGGCATAGACGAAAGAGAATTTTATTCACGATTAAATAAAAATATCACAGTAGAATTATTGAGAGAAAAATTAAAAGAATATACACATTTTTATAACAATCAAAGATTGATTTCTTCGTTATTGTATATTACAATCAAAGAAAGAATCAAAAATATTATAGCAAGTAAAAGTACAATATCTATGGCTCCATGACACTATATATAGTTTTTGTTTAGGAGTATGAAGATATTGGACATTTTTTAGTATAAAAAAAGCAGTATCCTTGTTATAATATTTTGATATATAAAATAAATAAAGGATACTACTATGAAAAGAGATTATAGCACAGAATTTAAATTATTTATAGTGGATAAAGCATTAGAAACTAAAAATATTAAAAGATTTTTAAAGATAGAAGAAATACCCAAATCTACTTTTTATGCTTGGCTTAAAAAATATAAAGACACTGGAACTGTCGCCAATTTTAGCACTAGACCAAAAACTTCCCCAAATATCTTTAATAATCAAGAAGCTATTAATTTAATTATTGAACTCTATACTAAAGAATATCGAGGTAAGCATTATATTAAAGCATATTTAAATCGTAAAGGCATTAATATAGGTGTTACAGCTATAGAGAATGTACTAAAAAGAAATAATCTTTGGAGATACAAAATAAAAAAGAAAAAGAAGCGATATGATAAACGAAAATTTGTCTCTAAAATACAAAAAGAAGGCAAAATAGTTCAAATAGACACTAAATATATCAAATTAGGCAGAAAAAGAGTTTATCAATTCACTGCTGTAGATTTAGCTACTCGTTATAGTTGGAGGCAAATCTATGAAGATAAAACACCTTCTAGTGCTTTATCTTTCTTAAAATATGTCTTAAAAACTTCACCTTTTAAGATACAAGCTATACAAACGGATAACGGATTAGAATATACTTATCGCTGTATCAATACCTCTAAAATCAATATTTTTGATGAATACTGCTTAAAAAATAAATTAGAGAGGAGATATATTCCTATAGCAACACCAAGATACAATGGTGTAGTAGAAAGAGTACACGGTATAGACGAAAGAGAATTTTATTCACGATTAAATAAAAATATCACAGTAGAATTATTAAGAGAAAAATTAAAAGAATATACACATTTTTATAACAATCAAAGATTGATTTCTTCGTTATTGTATATTACAATCAAAGAAAGAATCAAAAATATTATAGCAAGTAAAAGTACAATATCTATAGCTCCATGACAGTATATATAGCTTTTTATACTATAAAATTAATATTTAATTGAAAAAATTACTTATTATTTCTTTTAATCCTTCTTTATCCAATTTATAAATACGTAATAATTCATCTCTAGCGGCAGCTTCAAAAAACTTGTTTGGAAGAGAATGTATTTTTATTTTTTTATTATATATTTCATTATCTGAAAGAATGTTTAATATTGCAGAACCAACACCGCCCTTTTTTACACTTTCTTCAATTATTAAAATACTATCTGATTTCTTAACTGCATCAATTATAGTTTTTTCATCTAAAGGATTTAATGTGCATAAATTAATAATAGCAGTATCTAAATTAATTTCATTTACAGCATCAACAATATCAATCAAAGTTTGTCCATAGCTTATAATACAATTTTTTTTGCCTTCTCTAACTATATGAGCCTTACCAATTTCAAAATTATTAGGTATTATACTTTCATCGCATTCTCTTATAGAAGATTTATTATATCTTATCACTGTAGGACCATTATATTTATAAGAAGCTATAAACATATCTTTAAAATCTTTTTCAGTTACAGGAGACATTATCACAATATTAGGAATAATGCTTAAAAAAGAAATATCATATACGCCCTGATGAGTATCTCCGTCTTCTGGCACCAAACCAGCTCTATCAATCATAAACTTAACATTAGCATTCATTATACCAACATCATGTATAACCTGATCATAAGCTCTTTGCAAAAATGTTGAATATAAATAAACATAAGGTATAAGTCCGCTCTCTGCAAGACCAACAGCAAATGTAACAGCATGCTGCTCTGCTATGCCTACATCAAAATATCTATCTTTAAAAAGTTTAGCATATTCGCCAAGACCTGTTCCAGATTCCATAGCTGCAGTTATTGCAATTATTCTTTTATCTTCTTTAGCAATTTCTACTATGCACTCGCCTGCAAGGTTAGAAAAAATTTTCGATGATTTCTTTTTTAATTCTCCTGTTTCTATATTGAAAGGAGCAATACCATGAAACTTTGTAGGATTATCTTCTGCTATAGTGTATCCCTTGCCTTTTACAGTATTTACTTGAACAAATCTAAGCCCTCGTATAGATTTTACTTTTTCAAATGTTTCAATAAGCTCTTCATAATTATGACCATCTACAGGTCCAAAATATTTAAAACCAAGTCCGCTGAATGCTATACCGGGGGCAACAAAACTTCTTATAGCACCTTTACCTCTATCTATAAACTCGTTTGCAATATCTCCAAATGGAAGCGTGGAAACTAAATTTTTTAATTTGTATGATGCATCTTGAATGAGGCTGTCGTTTAAAGTGGTATTTAGAAACTTTGAAATAGCACCAATATTCTTTCCGATAGACATTTCATTATTGTTTAATATTATTATCATATCTTTGTCGGTATGTGCTATATTATTCATAGCCTCTAAAGCCATTCCGCCCGTCATAGCACCATCGCCTATAATAGCTATCACCTCTCCGCTATAGCCTAATATCTTTTTTGCACTTGCTACTCCGTAAGAAAATGAAAGCGAGGTTGAAGAATGCCCTGTCTCTTCTATATCATGTTCAGACTCTTCTCTTTTTGGAAAGCCTGATAATCCTTTATATTTTCTTAAAGTATTGAATCTATTTTTTCTTCCTGTTAGAATTTTATGCGTATAAGCCTGATGCCCAACATCAAAAATAAAAGCATCTCGAGGAGAATTAAACAAATAATGCAAAACTATAGTTAAATCAACTACGCCCAAATTGCTTCCTAAATGCCCTCCTGTCTCTGATACACTTTTTATTAAAAACTCTCTTATCTCGGAAGCTAAAATTGGAAGCTCTTCTACACTAAGTTTTTTTAAATCATCTATAGAGTTAATGTTTTCTAAATACATGCATCCTCTTTTAAATATCTTTTTGTTTTATTATATTAATATTACAATTTTTTTCAACAAATTATCTGATGCTAAAAGGATTAAGTAAATAACCATTTCTTATATAATTAATAGGGCTTAATATTATATAAGAAATTATCATATTAAACATAGATATTATAAAAGAAAATATTAATAAAAGTGTATAAGCATCAATACAATTATTTATAAATATTAAAACGTTTTTTGGTATACCTATATTAAACAATATTTTAATAAGTATTAAAAAAGTATTAATAATGAGAATGCAGGCAAATAATACAATAACCCCTTTCCAAGCATGTGATATATCTGCAGGACTTAATTCCATATGCGAAGCTATTGATATTGAAAGATAAAGAAATATCCAAAAAGTTAATTGCTTTAATGAAGAATTAGCTATAATATTATTTATAATGTTTTTTGATATATAATAGATTGAATTAAATATATTAAAAAACTCATTATAAATAAAAGAAAAAACTCCATATTTACTGCTGTAATTAATTTTGGGTATATTAAAAATATTTTCTTTAAGCTCTGGCTGTAAAACTATAAAAAGCAAATAAACAATAAAACTTCCAACTATAATTGGTGCTATACCTATAAAAAAGTTTCCAAGCTGCTGATACCAACTGCGAGAATCATAGCTATGAAGCACATATCCTATTGTATCAGATTTTGTATTAAAGAGTTTTATATCATCAATTCTATGCCTAAATATAATACAAAATAAAGCATGAGAAATTTCATGTATAGGCGTTCCTATCCAGCCTGTTATATATAATTCAGCCTTGCTTCCTAAAGTTTTGGCAAATAACCTTCTTGTTGTATAGGATATAAAATAAAGCAAAAATCCAAACACTATAACATTGCCGAATAATCTAATTAAATCTACTAAAGTCTTTGAAACTATTATAAACAAAAAATAAAATACATCTTTAATCATTGTGTTAGTTTATATCGGAAATAATATCATTTATACTGAAATAAAATTAAATATTATAAAAAATAAAAAAATATATAAAAAAATAATTATTTTATTTGACATTTATAATTTTTTGAATATAATAACTACATATAGAAATATTAAAAGGAGTGAAAAATGTACTTATCGTATAACACCTGCTTAATTAATTTAACTTCAAATATTCATTTTCAACTTTCTAAATTCTATAAGTCTTTCAAACGTAAGTAATTCTAAATATATAATCTTAATTAAAAACAATAAAAAATTATAAAAATATTATTAAAAAAAATTAACTTAATACTATATTTAAAAGTTAACATATTATATTATTAATTTATAGTATTATAAGGTTATGAGTGTATGCAAAAAAATAAATATTTAATATTAGATGATAAACTTAATTCTATCGAGAAATATTTAATAGATTTAAGGCGAGACTTGCACAAACACCCAGAATTAGGATTTGAAGAGTTTTATACATCTAAAAAAATTTCTTCTATATTAAAAAGTTTAAATGTAAAACATAAAGTAAAAGTAGCAGAAACAGGAATAGTAGCAGATATAGAAGGAGAAGATAAAAGTTTTACGGTGGCATTTAGAGCAGATATGGATGCTTTGCCTATGGAAGACTTAAAAAAATGTGAATACTCTTCAATAAATAAAGGCAAATGTCATTCTTGCGGACATGATGTTCACACTACAATATTAACAGGCATAGCAAAATATTTTTCTGAAATAAAGCCTCCATGCAATATAAGGCTAATATATCAGCCCGCAGAAGAAACTACAGGCGGTGCTTTGCCAATGATTAAAAAGAATGCATTAAAAAATGTTAATGTAATATATGGTCTTCATGTTAATCCAGAATTAAAAGTAGGAAGTATTGGAGTGAAATATGGGGCAATGTATGCTAGTTCAAATATGTTTGATGTAAAAGTGTATGGCAAATCTGCACATGGTGCAAAATCATACAATGGAATAGACAGCATATTAATAGCTAGTCATATACTAACTCAAATGCATAGTTATACTTCATCATTTACAGATGGAAGTATGAGGCTTCATGTTGGGTTGATAAATGGAGGAAGTGCAAGAAATATTGTTGCTGATTTTACAAAAATGGAAGGCATTATAAGAATGCTTTGCGATGATAAAAAAAGAAAAGAGAGATTATCGGCAATAGAAAAAATTGTTAATAATACTGCCTCTAGTTTTAATGCTAAAGCAGAGTTTATAAATATGCCATCATATCCTGCTCTGATTAATCATAGCAATGCTGTAGATATAGTAAGAGAATCTGCTAACAGTATAAAATTAAATATTGTAGAAGAAAATGCTAATATGACAACAGAAGATTTTAGCTATTATCTTCAAAACATAAGCGGAGCTTTTTTTAGCTTGGGAGTTGCAAACAAAAAAATAAACTACCCTATTCATAATAGTATGTTTGATATAGATGAAAGAGCTATTAATATAGGGGTGAAAATGCAGATAGCCAATATTTATGAAAGTTATTTAAAAAGAGATTTATTTAAAAAAATAAAAAAAACTACTAATAATAAATAAAAAAAGGAGAAAAATTATGTCATTATTCGAAGGAGCTGGTGTAGCTTTAATAACACCGTTTACAAAAGATGGAGAAATTAATTATAAAAAACTTGCTGAACTTATAGAATATCAAATAGCAAATAAAACAGATGCTATAATAGCAGCAGGAACAACAGCAGAAAGCGCTACTCTTACAAGAGAAGAGAGAATAGAAGTAATAAAATTCTGTATAGAAGTTACAAATAAAAGAACAATGCTTATAGCAGGTACAGGAACCAATGTTACCAAAACAGCAGTAGAACTCACACAAAAATCTTGCGAATATGGTGCAGATGCTATAATGGCAGTAACTCCATACTACAACAAAGGTAATGAAAGCGGACTTATAGACTACTATACGCAAATAGCAAATGCATCAAAAGTACCTGTTATAATGTATAATGTGCCTTCAAGAACTGGTGTAAAACTTCCGCTTAATGTTATTAAAAAATTATCTGAAATATCTAATATAGTTGCAATTAAAGAAGCTAGCGGAGATATTAGTTATACTGCTGATATTGCCAATATTGCTCCAAACTTAGACTTATATTCTGGAAACGATGATATGGTTACCCCTATACTTTCTTTGGGCGGTAAAGGAGTTATATCTGTTACAAGCAATATTATACCTAAAGAAAATCATGACATGGTAATGAACTTCCTCAATGGAAAAATAGAAGAATCTATAAAAGCACAAATACATTATATAGATTTAGTAAGGGCTATGTTCATAGAGGTTAATCCAGTGCCTATAAAAGAAGCTATGAATATAATGGGGTTTGATGTCGGACCTTGCCGTTCACCTCTTGGACCTTTAAGCGAAAAAAATAGAGAGCATGTAGCTCAAATAATAAACAAATATGGGATTAAAAAATGAAAACAACTAAAATAATAATACATGGTATTGGAACAATGGGAACTATATTAAAAGATATAGTTGAAAAAGATGATAGTTTAGAGATAGCTGGTTTTGCTGATAATCTTACTAATGAAAAAGGTGATGTAATAGTAGACTTCTCTCATTTTTCATTAATTGAAGATATGCTTGATTATGGAGTAAAAAACAATACACCTATTGTAATATGTACTACAGGTTATGATGATAAAATATTAGAAAAAATAAATGAAGCATCAAAAAAGATTCCTATAGTGCTATCTTCAAATACTTCTATAGGTGTTACATTAATGAATGAGATAGTATCAAAAGTTGCAAGTGTATTACAAGATTTTGATATAGAGATAATAGAAACTCATCACAACAAAAAGATAGATTCTCCAAGCGGTACAGCTAAAACTCTATATAACACTATTAACGATACATTAAATAATGAAATGCATTTAGTTAATGGAAGAAGCGGTACACACAAAAGAGAAAAGAACGAAATAGGTATGCATTCATTGAGAGGAGGAAGTGTGGTTGGAGAGCATAGTGTTATATTTTACGGAGATGATGAGGCTATTGAGATTACTCATAAAGCTATGTCAAAAAAGATATTTGCTAATGGCTCTATTAAGGCTGCCAAATTCATCGTTGGAAAATCCCCTAAACTCTATAATATGAAAGAGGTATTGTCTTAAATTATTAAAAAAATTATGAACATAATGCAATTAAAATCGTATTATGCTCATAATTTTATAAAACAATATTATAAAAAATATTTTATCTATTGTTTATTTAATATACTATTTTTTAATTGCAAATATCTCACTGTATAATAAACACCATTTTGAGATTCTTTGCTTCCATTTCCAAAAGCCCTCTTACTAATTGAAAGTATAGGAGGAGCTTGTATTCTTTTTGAAACAGCCATTCCATTATATTGCTTCCACCACTTCTCTAAATCCTCTATAAACTCAACATCAGTTTTGAAATATTTTTTCAATAACCCTTTTTTACATCCAATCTTCTCTTCCAAAACACCATCAATATACCACTGTAAAATATCCTCTGGTATAATTTTTTTCCAAGATTCAAACATAGTTTTAAATAAATAATCATGATAATCATATTTTACAGGGTCGCCTTTGCCTTCATCTACAGCCTGTGCAGTTGAAAGCTCAGCACTTGGAACTATATTAATTGTACCCTCTGGAATAACTTCTCTTTTGAAAACTTTATCATTAATATATTTTGCAAGTCCATATACTTGATACTTCCATAAATCACCTAAACAAGCAAAAAAACCAGCACTATCTCCATACATAGTAGAATAACCAATGATAGTTTCTGTTTTGTTTGCATTACAAGTAAATACTCCTCCAAAACTTGCAGCTATAGCGGCTAATATTCTTGAAGAGCGGTCTCTTGCCTGAATATTTTCTGTAACAAATGATGACACATTTAAAAAACTCTCTTTTCCATCTCTAATCATAGGAGAAGTTTCAAGCTGTTTTATAGTATAATCAACAGACTCTTGTATAGGCATTACCATATAAGCACAGCCCAAATTATCAGATAAACTCTTAGCAAGGTTTTTAGTTGTATTAGAATTAAACTCACTAGGCATATTCACAAGCAAAACATTATCAGCACCTAAAGCACTAACATACATAGCAGATGATAATGCAGAATCAATTCCTCCGGACACTCCAATAACTACCCTATTTATTCCTATAGATTTCATAAACTTTCTTATACCGTAAATAACTGTATCGTATATTAGTTTGTATTCATTTTCTTCTTTTAGTGTTATCTCTTCTTTTGATTTTTTATTATTATAAAAATCTATATAATATATCTCTTCTTTATATCTATCTCCTTTTAAGAGCAATTTTCCTTTTTCATCATAAACTCTGCTGCATCCGTCAAAAGTATAAACATTCTTACCATTGTTTTGTATACCCACATTATTAGCATATATTAATGGCTTATTATATTTTTTTGCTATATCAGAAAACATATTATTCTTTTTTGTTTCATCTTCTAAAACATAAAAAGAACTAGATATATTAATAAACATATCAACATCATCTTTCATTATTTCCATAGGGTTTACATTATAATTCTTAGCCCACATATCTTCGCATATAGTCAAGCCTAATTTTATTTTTTGTTTATTAATTTCTATCTCTAATGGTTTTAAATATTTTTTTATGCTTACATCATTTTCTAAAGCTAAATCTTTTAAACTATAAAAATGTCTGCTGTCATCAAACTCTTTATAATTTGGAAGAAGAGTTTTTATAAAGAAATTATATTCTGTTGTATTATTGTCTATAAGTTTTCCATCTTTTGCTACAAACAATGCATTATATTTTCTAAGTCTTCCGTCAAAGTTCTTTTTGTTTTTATCTAAAGCAATATTTCCAAAAATGACATATATGTCTTTAGAAGCTTTTATAATCTCTTCTCCAAGTTTCTCACATTCTTTTACAAACGCCTCACTCTCCAACATATCTCCAACCATATATCCAGAAACAGAAAGCTCTGGAAAAACTATAATATCTGCATTATTCCCCCTTGCCTCTTCAATATATTTAATCATTTTACTAGCATTTACAATTGGCATAGAAGGTATTATTTCAAATTGGCATATAGCTATCTTCATAAGAAACACTCCAATTTTTTAATTAAATTTTTAATATAAAATTAAATAAAATATTGACTAATATAATATAAGAAAATAAATAATTTGTCAAAACGTGTATGGTATGATATAATTACTATCTATTATAATAAGGCAGAGAAAAATGAGAAGAAAAGAGTTTAATTTTAATGATATAAAGAAAATAGAAAATATGCTAAATACTATAGAATATGGAGTTATGGCATTACCAGATAAAATACCTTACGCAGTCCCTATAAGTTTTTGCTATAAAGATAATGAAATATATTTTCACGGAGCTCCAAGCGGAAGGAAATACGAAATATTAAAGACTAATCCAAAAATATCTTTTACAGCTTCAAAAGTATATTCATATATGCCATCAACATTCAAAAATAATACTATGACACCAACACAGTTTTATTTTTCAGTATATATTGAAGGCGAAGTTAATATAATAGATATAAGCGAAGTTGAAAGAAGAAAAAATATATTATATGAATTAGTAAAAAAATATGAAAAAGACAACTCTAATTTATCAATAGAACACAAAATGTTTGAATATGCAAAAAATTCTATGATGGTAGGAGTAATAAAAATAGAAAATATCACAGCAAAAGCCAAATTCGGACAAAACATGAAGGGTGAAGAAATAAATATACTAATAAAGGACTTAGAAAAAAGAGGCGAAAAATTAGACTTCGAAACAATAGATATGATGAAAAATGTAGGAAAATAATGAATATCTTATGTAAAGTTCGGAAAAATACTTGAAATATTTTTTGCTTTGTTGTATAATCAATAAAACTATCTATTGGGTATCTTTTTTATATGAATAATATAGTGGTAATAACGGCTCCATCGGCAGCTGGTAAAACAACCTTAATAAAAAAATATATGTCAAAACACTCAAATGCCATATTCAGTGTATCTCACACCACTAGAAACATTAGAGAAGGTGAAGTTGACGGCAAAGATTATTACTTTATAGATAAAGATACTTTTCAGAAGATGATAGATAATGGTGATTTTATTGAATGGGCTAATGTTCATGATAATTATTACGGCACTTCTTTTAAAGAATTAGAAAAGGCTAATGATGAAAAAGTTATATTAATATTAGATATAGACATACAAGGAGCTTTGTTCTTAAAAGAAAAGGGAATACACGCCAATTATATATTTATAGAGCCTCCTTCGATAGATGATTTGAAAGAGAGATTGCAGGTAAGGGGTACTGAATCTGAAGAAAGTATGAAAATTAGAATACGAAATGCTAAAAGAGAATTGGAATATAAAAACAAATTTGATATTATTATAAAAAATGATGAAATTGATATAGCTTATAAGCAATTAGAAGAAGCTATAAATTCAAAATTATAATAAATGGAGTATTTATATATGGGAATAATACCACTAAAAAAACTTATTGAATATAAAGGCAATCGTTATGAACTTAGTAAGGCTATGATAGAACTTGCTAAATCTGGAGAAAAATTATTAAAAGCTGAAACTAAATATAGAAATGGTAAATATATACCTACAGTAATAAAAAATATACTTGATGGTACTATTAAATATGAATACGAAAAAGATACTGAAATGACAGTAGATGAAGAAGCACCTTTCAAACATACTGAAGCTACATATAATGATGCTGAATATGTTACTGATGATGAAGTTGAAGAGGCAGAAGAAACTATTATAGAAGATATTGACGATGATGATGATGAAATAATAGATAATTATGAGGAAGAAGAAGAAAAGCCAAAAAGAAAAAAAAGAGCATCTAAAAAATCTGAATAATTATTAAATTGTGAAAAAAATAGTTTTTATATCAGGAGCTACTGCTTCTGGAAAAAGTGATTTTACACATAAGCTTATAGATAAATATTTCAATAATGCCGCCATATTATCTATAGACTCTATACAGGTTTATAGATATATGGATATAGGCTCTGCCAAACCCTCCAAAGAAGAAATAAACAAATACAATTACAAAATGGTAAACTTAATTGAACCTTCAGTTAATTTTAATGTTAATGATTATCTTGATATATTAAAAGATACTGTAGACAATATAGATAATACACCTATATTTGGAGTGGGTGGTACTGGTTTTTATATTGATTCTATAAAATATGGTCTTTTTGAAGAAGAAAATGAGGATAAAGAAAAAGCTGTTAAAATAAGAAAAGAGCTTTATGAGAAAATAGAAAAATATGGATTAGAAAGTTTGTATTTGGATTTACTTAATATAGACAAAGAGGCTGCTTTAACTATAGATAGATTCAATTCAAGAAGAGTTGTTCGTGCTTTAGAAGTTTATTATAATACTGGAAAAAAGTTTTCTGAATTAAAAAAACAAAGAAAAAGAAAATTAGATATTGAGTATATTAGTTACATTATAGATATTGAAAGAGAAGAGCTTTATAATAATATTAATAAAAGAGTTGATAATATGTTTGATAAAGGGCTTCTTGATGAGGTAAAATATATTATAAATAATTACAATGTAGATAAAACAAATACTTCAATACAAGCTATTGGTTATAAAGAATGTTATGATTATATAGTTAATAATGCTATGAGTTTAGATGAGCTTAAAGAATTAATAAAGAAAAATACACGCAACTTTGCTAAAAGGCAGCTAACTTGGTTTAGAAAAGATGAAAAATTAGAAAACATAAAAAGAATAAAACCAACAGATATAGAAAATACTGCAAAAGAGATAATGGATTTTTATAAGCAATGAAAAAAATAATTTATAAATTAATAATAATTATATTAGGACTATTTGCCGTAATTAGCGGACTTATAACATCAGACAAAAAAATAGATATAGAAACATTATATTATTTTACCTATCAAAACAATATTTTAGTGATAATTTATTTTATTATAGATATAGTATATTTAATAAAAAAACAAAAAACATTTATGCCGAGATTAAAAGGCACAATTACAATGTCTATCACAGTTACATTTTTAATATATCATTTTTTGATTAGCGGAGGCTACGAAAACAGAGCAGATATTATAAGAAGCACAATACTTCATTATATAGTGCCTATTATGACTATAGTTGATTATATTTTATTTGACAAAAAAGGAATATATAAAAACATTGACCCTATACTATGGCTTATCATACCTCTTATTTACTTTTTATTTATATTTATAAGAGCAAAAATTGGAGGCGAATTATCTAACGGCAGTTATTATCCATACTTTTTTATAGATATAAATAAATACGGAATAAAAACTGTATTAAAAAATGCCTTATTTATTACTATAGCTTTTACAATATTAGGATATATTGAACTATTTATAGACAGAATTATATTAAAACTATCAAAAAAATAATAATCACATATTTTTTACTAATTCATTTATTTTTAATACATCTCTCCACAAATCTTCAACTTTATCAAGTTCAAATATAGTATTAGAATCTGAAAGACTTTCTTTAGGATTAGGATGCACTTCCATAAATATACCGTCAATGGATAAAGCAACAGCCGATTTTAATAATGCAGGTATGAACTCTCTAGCCCCACCCGAAACACCATTAGCAGCGGAAGGCATTTGCAAAGAATGTGTAGCATCATAAACCACAGGAGCATAGTTTTTCATTATTTCCATATTCTTCATATCAACAACTAAATTACCATATCCAAACATAGTACCCCTTTCACAGAGTAAGAGCCTTTTTTCTTCTATTGCATCAGCACATTTATCTGCTATATATTTACAATCATAACCGCTTATAAACTGCCCTTTTTTTACATTAACAGCCTTTTTAGTTTCGCAAGCAGCTCTAAGCATATCAGTCTGTCTGCATAAAAAAGCAGGTATTTGAAGAAAATCAACATATTTAGCAGCAACTTCAGCCTCTGTAGGCACATGTATATCTGTAATAGTTAAAAGTCCGAGTTCCTTTCCTATGTTTTGTAATATCTCAAGCCCCTCTTTCATTCCTAATCCTCTATAGGAAGATAATGAAGTTCTATTGGCTTTGTCATAGCTAGCTTTAAATATTAATTGTATATTGAGTCTATCTTTTATCTCTTTTAATTTTTTAGCAATATTCATAGTCATCTCTTCGCTTTCTATAACGCAAGGACCTGCTATAAATATTAATTCTTTGTTTTTATTTGTAATGCCTTTATAATCAAAAGTCATATTTTTAAATCCTTTTTTAAATTATATATAAATAATACATTAATAATAATTAAAGTCAATTATTAAATATATGAGTGGTAATTTTTATTATTTAGAGTTATTATATACATTAAAATTATTACTGTCAAAAACAAGTTTTTATATTTTTATTATTTTGGGGACTAGTCCCCAAACCCCTACTTCTTTTGGTGACCCAAAGAAGCAAAAGGACTGCATTTTTGATGACTAAGTATAACCTTACACAACAAAAAAAGTTCATAATATATTTATAAAAAACAAAAATTGGCAAACTAAAAATGATAGATAAGGATTTAACTAACATGGGAAAAACTTCTATAAAAGATATAATAAAAATAGCAAAAGAAACTAATTCAAAATATATATTCAATTCTACCGATGAAAATAAAAACTTAGAAATATCCGCAGACAGCAGAGAAGATTTTAATGAAAATAAATTATTCTTAGCTATAAAAGGCGATAAGTTTAACGGCAATGATTTTGCTTTAGATACATACAATAAAGGATGCAGATTTTTTATACTTTCAGAAAATATTAATATGCCGGAAGATGCTAATGTAGTTTATACCAATGACAGTGTATTATTTTTTATAAAGTTGGCGAGAGAATATAGAAGAAGATTTAATATAAAGGTAATATCAATTACAGGAAGCTGCGGAAAAACTACTACAAAAGAATTAACAGCATTATTTTTAGGCACAAAATATAAAACATTAAAAACAGAAGGAAATTTTAATAATGAAATAGGAGTACCAAAAACAATATTTAATTTAGATGACAATTATGAGATGGCAGTAATAGAGGCTGGAATGAATCATAAAAATGAACTCTTAAGAATATCTGAGGCAATAGAGGCTGATACTGTTATTATTAATAATGTTGAGCCTGTGCATATTGCTTTTTTAGGCTCTTTAGAAAATATAGCTCTTGCTAAAAGTGAATTATTCAATAATGCAAAAGAAAATGCTATTATAAATAAAAACACAAACAAAGCAGATATATTATTAAGCGAAGCAAAAAACAAAAAAATAAAAAACATTATAGAGGCAGATATAAAAGAAATAAAAAAAATAGATGATAATAGTTTTGTTTATAATGGCGTAACATTTGATCATAATTTAATTGGAGATTTTAATTTACAAAACATATTAATGGCTTTAAAAACAGCAGAATTATATAAGGTAAATTTAGAAGAATGTGTAAAAGTTTTAACTAATTATCAAAATCAAAAAAACAGAATGCAGATAATAAAAATAAATAATTGCTCTATTATAAATGATTGCTACAATTCAAACCCTACAGCATTAAAAAACATGCTTATATATTTATCTAAAAGAGAAGAAAAAAGAAAAATAGCTATCATAGGCGATATGCTTGAAACAGAAACTGAAAACTCTTCTTTTCATAAAGATATAGGAAGTTTTATAAACTCATTAAAAAACATAAATGAAGTTATTACAGTGGGAGATAATTCAGAGAAAATATATAATGAAGTTACATGCTCTAAGATGCATTTTAAAAAAGTAGAAGAGAGTATAAACACTATAATTGATATTATAAAAAACAGTAATGAAGAAACAGCGATTTTAATAAAAGCATCATTAGGCATGCGTTTTAATATGATAATAGAAGCTATAAATAATATATAATTTTTTATTTTATTCTATTACATTCCAAACATACCGAGTATTGAAACTAATAGATAGTCTGTTATAAGTATTAGCATAAAGCTATAAACCACGCTAATAGTAGTAGCTTTACCAACACCTTCAGCTCCCCCATTAGTTCTAAATCCATAAAAACAAGAAATTAAAATAACTTCTGCACCAAAAATGGTAGATTTTATTAAACTTCCAATAAAGTCCCCAAGCGAAATAACAGCAATAGCTCTATCAAAATAAATAGCAGGGTCATTATTAAGTACAAATACAGTTACTAAAGCTCCGCCAAGAACCCCTATTATATCAGCAGAAACGGTAAGCATAGGTAAAGATATAACAGCAGCCCAAAATCTAGGCACAGCAACATATTCTATAGGATTAGTGTATAATGTTTTTAAAGCATCTAACTGCTCACTTACCTGCATAGTACCAATTTCAGCAGTAACAGAACTGCCCACCCTACCTGCAAATATTAAAGCAAGAAGCATAGGAGACAATTCCTTAACCATAGCCTTACCAACCATAGAACCAACAAACTGCGATATACCCTTTAATACACTATCCAAAACAACCGCTATCTGAAGCGACATTACCATTCCAGTACAAAGTACTGTTACAGCAGCAACAATAAAAGATTCCACTCCCATTCTTACTATTTGGTCAGTTAAAAGTTTGAAAGAAAAACTAGGTCTAAAAGTATATTTAAATATTTGTATAAGTAAAGAAGCAAACTCTCCTAATGTATCAAGTAATATGATAATTCTATTCTTTATACCTTTTCTAACTTCTATCTTAACATCAAATAGTTCCATTAATAAAAGTCCTTATTTTAATTATTATTATTATTAATATTTTCAAATCTAGTCTGGTCAGCAATAAAATTAAGCGGCAACCCTTCAAGTATAGCACCATTTCTATGTTTTGCAAGTATCACTTCCACTTGATTATTTCTCTCATCAATTACTTCTTCATCTTTATCTTCTTTGTTTGGCTTTTGTCTATGGAGAAACATAACTATATCAGCATCTTGCTCTATAGAACCAGATTCACGCAAATCAGAAAGCCTTGGTTTATCTTGTCTTTGCTCAACAGCCCTAGATAACTGTGCTAATGCTATAACAGGCACATTTAATTCTTTTGCTAATGCTTTAAGTCCTCTTGATATATCTGCAATTTCTTGTTCTCTTGTACCATTTCTTCTTGTATTTGCATTAGAATGAATAAGCTGCAAATAATCAACTACTATTAATTTTAAATCTATTGGCTTTCCTGTGGTTTTAGCAATTTCAGCAAATTTATATTTCATCTGCCTAGCCTTACCTCTTATCTCCATAATAGTTAATTGACTGGAATCATCTATTAATAAATTAGCCTGAGATAAACTATTAAAAGTCTGCCCTAATTTAGTCCACTCTGTCCTCTCCAAATCACCTGACCTTACACGAGATAAACTAATTCTTGCCTTACTAGCAATAAGCCTCTCCACAAGCTGCATACTGCTCATTTCCAAAGAGAAAAAACCTATACCATAATTCATAGATTCAATATTAGTTATAACATGCTCTACTATATTTAGAGCAAAACTAGTTTTACCAACAGATGGACGAGCAGCAAGTATGATTAAATCTGAAGGCTGAAAACCATGCGTAACCTTATCAAGTCCAATAAAACCAGAAGGCACCCCTGTAACAGTACCTTTATGTTTTTTTCTGTTTTCTATTGTGGTTAATGCTTCATAAAGTAAATCTCTTATATGTATAAAATCATTATCAAGTCTTCTTTGAGTAACTTCAAATATTCTTTTTTCTGCAAAATCGGCAACTTCTTTAGTTTCAGAATCTTTTGCTTCATAAGCTGAGTTTTGTATATCTTGAGTGGCTGTGATTAAATCTCTTAATAAAGATTTTTCTGCTATGATTTCTGCATAATATTTAGCATTTTGATGAAAAGGACTTCCGTCTATTATTTTGTTTAAATATACTTCATCATTTTGAATTATTTTATCGAAAAGACCATTTTCTTTAAGATATCTTAAAGTAGTTTCAGCATTAACAGCAATTCCTCTATTATGCATTTCAAGAATGCATTCATAAAGCAGTCTATTTCTTTCACTATAAAAATCTTTTGATACTATTTTAGAAATTGCTGCAGATATAGCCTGAGAGTTTTGAAGCATGGCTCCAAGTAGAGACTCTTCAGCCTCTATGGAGCATGGAGTATTATTCATTAATTATTTTCTTCTGTTGCAGCAGTAGATTCAATATTTTCTGTATTAGCTTCAACATTATCAACGTTGTCAATATTAACAACTTTAATTTTGATATTAGCATTAACACTATGATATAATTTTATTTCAACATCATATTCGCCAAGTTCTTTAATATGTTTTTCCATATGAACATCGCGTTTATTAATGTCTATTTCTTTTTCTTTTAAAGCATCAACTATTGTTTGCTGACTAACAGAACCATATAATTTACCATTATCAGCAACTTTAGCAGGTATTATAACACTTATATCAACAATTTTTCCTTTAAGTATTTCAGCTTCCATTTTTCTTTTAGCTCTTTTTTTCTCTAAACTTTTTTGCATTTGAGCTAAAGTTTTTAAATTAGCAGCATTTTTTACTACAGCTATTCCTCTTGGTATAAGGAAATTTCTTGCATAACCATTTTTTACTTTACATATATCGCCTTCATATCCAAGTGATATAAAATCTTTCTTTAAGATAATTTCCATTGGTAAAACTCCCTGTCATTTACTATATTTTACACATTCTATAATTTTTAATTCATTAATTATAACATATTATAAATATTATATCAATACCTTAACATATTATTTATAATTAAAAAACAGTATATATTAATACATTATAAAATGTTTATTCAATTTTTCTAACCCATTTTATTGTATATCTGTCAAAAGATTTACTTTTATCAGCAAGCCATAGCGTTTCTTTTTTTACTCTGGCTTCTATACTAATGATTTTACCCTGATATTTAGAATATTCTTCAAAAAAATCTTCATCAAAATAATAATCTATATTGTTTTCAGATATAACTACATTTGGAAAAATATAAGTGCCTACTACTCTTACTTCCCCTATTATAACTTGTTTCTTTGCCAAAAGCATAATAAATAGCAGAGAAATAATAGATACACTCTTTAAAAAATTATTATTCATAAACCAAAACACCTTCTTAAAAACTAATAATATATTATTATTGAAATTATGTCTACAGAGCTATTGAACATAAAATTAAATTAATATATTATACTACAATGAGTAAATCTATTAAACAATCAAAAGCAGTGCTCGTTATTGCATTAATGTATAGTGAATCTGAAATATATAATAATACTTTAATTGAATTAATAAACAATTTTGGAAACACTAAAATAATTGGAGAAGAGTATTTATTTTCTCATTCTCATTACTATGCTGATGAAATGGGAGAAGATTTAAAAAAGAGATTCATAGTATTTGAAAATATGATAGAGAGAGATTATATAGTAGAAGTAAAAAAAACTACTGATGAAATAGAGAAAAAATATTTAGACAGTAACAATAACAGAAAAATAAATATAGACCCCGCAATACTTACTTTAGAAAACTTTGTGCTAGTAACAAATAAAAACTTCACTCATAGAATATATTTAAAAGACGGAGTATTTGCCGATTTAACTCTAATATACAAAAAGAAAAAAGGCTACACCGAACTTCCTTGGACTTATGCAGACTATTCAAGCACAGAAACAAAACTCTTTTTAAAACAAATAAGAGAGCTATTCTATAATAAATTAATAGAAAGCTCCCCATTCGGTTCAAACTGGAATAATTAATAATCTTTTATATCAGCAGTTTTAACAAACTCCTTATCCCAAACTCCAATATGCTCTATTAAAAGTTTTGCTAAAAGCCCTGAAAAATCTTCCGCAATCTCTCTCCAATTGGAACTAGTTTTAAATGCTTCATATTCTTCATTAATAGCTTTAATAAACTTCTTATGTTCCTCAAAATGTTCTTTTATTTTTGGATAATTCTCTTTATTTTGCATTTGTATTTTTTGCTCTTCAGAGAAGTGATATTTAGTGTAATCTATAGCCCCTTTAAATGCTTCATCAACTTCATTTTTATCATTGTTGTATAAAGCATTATGCACTTTATTAGCATAATCTATAATCTGCTTATGCTGCTCATCTATTATTTTATTATGTGTATAATACTCACTAGTCCATTCTAATCTGCGAGGACCAACCTTAAAAAAGCTCATAGCATTAAAAAGCTCTTCCATTTGTTTTTCAAGTTCCTGAGAAGATTCCTGCATAGAATATACCAAACTAGTATTTTCTTGAGTCTTAGAATCCATCTTCATAACAGCACTATTGATATTATTAATACCTGCCATCTGTTCATTTGTAGTATTAACCATATCTTCTATTACTTTTGTAGTTTCATTTATTTTATTCTCTATATCAGCAAACAATTCTCTTGAAGTGTTAGCAGAATTAGTAGCATTCTTTACTTTTTCATTACTGCCGTTAATAAAAGAAGTTATGTTATTAACAGAGCTTTGTGTAGTCTGTGCCAAATTCCTAACTTCAGAAGCTACAACTGCAAATCCACGCCCTTGCTCACCAGCACGTGCCGCCTCTACAGAAGCATTCAAAGCAAGTATATTAGTTTGAAAAGCAATGTCCTCTATAAATTTTACTAAACCGCTAATTTTATTACTATATTCAAAAGCCTCTTCTGTATTTTTAGCAGTTTCTGATATAATACTTCCTGCTTTTTCTATAGCATCTCTTGACTCTATCATCATTTTATTAATTAAATTAGCATTATCTACAGATTTTTCTATAGTGCTTGATATCTCCTCTGTAGCCTCTGCTGTTTTACTTAAAGAGTCTATTTGTTCATTTGTTCTGTTATATAAATCTTTATTGGCATAAGAAAGTGAATAGGCTGTTTTTTTAGTTAAATCTATATTAGAATTAGCTGTTTCAATTATTCTCTTCATAGAATTTCTTATATTGTCAAAACTTCTTATTAAATATCCTATTTCATCTTTTCTGTTTAAATATTTATCAGCTATATTAAAAGTTAAATCTCCATCTGATATAATACTAGCAACCCTTAATGCCTCATTAACATAAGAAATAAGTCTTTTAGTAAAGAAAAAAGCAAACGCAACCAAAACACCTATAACAACAATAGCAGTTATTATCGCATACAAAATCATATTTTTAGAAGGAGCATACAACTCGCTTTCTGCCATAGAAACTATAATATACCAACTCGTATTTTTTATATTATGAAATGACATATAATATATTTCTTTAGCATCTTTATAAGTAATCATTCCGTTTTTATCTTTTATCACTGTTTCATAAGGCGGATAATTATCTGTAGTTAATATTTTGTTTTTGTCTTTATGAGCTAATATTTTTTTATTTTTATCTATAATAACAATCTGACCAGAATTACCTATACTAAAATTACTAATAAATCTATCAACAAAATCTGCCCAATTAACATTGCCAAATAATATTCCTATTAAATTTCCATTATTATCTTTTATACCATGCCACAATCTATAAGTTGGAAGTCCTGTCATTATTGATTTTTCTATACTGCTTTCTCCTCCAGAATTATATCCAGAAGCTTCAAACATCTTCCAATCATCATTTCCTTTATTGATTGATACTCCTAATAAACTTCCGCCAGAAGAATCTAAAATTGCATTTCCTTCTGTATCTATAATAATAAAGTTCAAAAAAGAGTTTTTACTGTCTGCAAAAGATTTTAATGCTCCTTCAGCATTTAATCTTAAAACAACGTCATTAGTATTTTGCAGAAAATTAATAATATCATTATTTTTTGAAAAATTCACCATGGAATTATTATTATCTTCAAACCATAAATCAACAAGCTTATTATAAGACAAAACATTTGATTCAAGTCCATTTCTAACTATAACATCCATCGCCTTTGACGATATAATAGAAACAACGATAATACTAGATATAGTGGCAATTATAACAGAAATCGTAACTATAAAAGGTATCTTAAATATTAATTTATGAATATTCATCTATATATTACCTCTAAAAAATCAGTTTTTTTAATTATATTTTATTTAAATTTAATAAAAAATTATTTAAAAGCATTCTATCTATTAACCAAATCCTTAAAATATTTCCCACGCTCTTCATAATTTTTAAAACTATCAAAACTCGCACAACCCGGTGAAAGCAAAACAGTGTCTCCATTTACAGCTATTTTCTTTGCATAATTAAATGCTTCTGTAAAATCTTTTATAATAATTTTATTAGAAACTTCTATCATCTTATTTAAATCTTCAGATGCTTCACCTGTGAGAATAAGTTTTTTAACTCTCTCTTCTATAATCGACTTTAAAGGCTTAAAATCTATACCTTTATTTCTTCCACCCATAATAAGTATAATGTTTTTATCAAACGATTTTAAAGCACTCATAACAGCACTCATAGATGTTGCTTTAGAATCATTTATATATATTACTCCATTTATCTCTCTTACAAACTCTAATCTATGCTCTATACTTTTAAAACTATTAACAGCTTTATCTATATATTCTACCGGTATATTATCTTTTATACATGCCAAAACAGAAGCTAAAATATTTTCTATATTGTGCATCCCAAGAAGTTGCCTTTTTGCTATAGAAAATAATTTTTTACCATTATAATACAAACATTCATCTTCACTATTATAATATAAATTAGATTCTTTATATTTAGTAGAAAAAGTTAATACATTAAAAGATATATCCTTTTCTTTTATAAGCTCATTATAATATCTATTAGTATAATAATTATCATAATTCAATATTAAAAAGTCATAACAGTTTTGATTTTTAGTAATATTTTTCTTAGCATTAAAATAATCTTCTATATCATCATATCTATCTAAATGGTCTTCAGCTATATTGAGTATCACAGAAATATGAGAATGAAAATTATAAATCGTTTCCAACTGAAAACTTGAAAGTTCTAACACTATATCTTCATCTTTTTCTATGCTTTCAACTTCTTTAGAAAAAGTATTTCCAACATTTCCTAATAATCTCGCCTTTTTATAAGAACTTATAATACTATAAATTAAATTAACTGTAGTAGTTTTACCATCTGTACCTGTTACTGATATATAATTTCTATCTGGAATTAAATTATAAGCGAACTCTATCTCCCCTATAACTTTTATATTTCTTCTTTTAGCTTCTTTTACTATATCTATACTTTGAGGCACTCCGGGAGAAATTATTATTAATGTAATATCTTCTAAAATATTAATATCTTGCTTTCCAAAGTATAATTTTGCATTCTTATCTTTTAATGCTTCTATACTTAGCTTTAATTCTTCTTCTGTTTTACTATCACTTAAAGCGTACTCAATATTAATATTGTTATTACAATTTATATCATACAAAACATTTGCAATACTCACACCGCTTCTTAATGTAGCTCCAAGTATTAATATATTTTGTTTTTCTAAATAATTTATATATTCTTTATTAAGCATTTTTATTCCATAATTTTTTTCTTTATATTATAACAAAAAGAGTAATAAATTTAAATATTTTTTAATACATATAAAAAATGCTAACCTATGTGTAATTCACAAGTTAGCATCAATTCTTTTACATAAATAATTAAAATCATTCAGTAAATAAAGGTGCTATTTTATTAGTGTCAAAGCCTATAATCTTTGTAACAATTAAATATTTATTAGTAGTACCTTCTTCCATGCCAGCTCTATCTTCTAAATAACCCTCTACTTTAAGATTAACTTTAGTAGGTTCAGCAAAATTAAAAGCAGTATATTCTCTCTCTAAATTAATATACTCCCCTTCCATAGCTACAGGATAATTTTTCATCTCTGCATAATTACTAAATATGGCAGAATCAGCATAATAAACAAAATCTCCTTCAAAAGTAATAGTGTTTGAAGTTAATTGTGTTTCATTTGGCATTGCATTATTATTTTCTGTTTTGTTAGAACAAGAAATAGCAATAACAAATACTACAAACAATAAAAATATTTTTCTCATTTTATTATCCTTTTTATTTTTTATAAACTATAATAACCATTATAGTATTGATTTAGTAAATATAAACTATTCTAATTTTCTCATTTGAGGGAAAAGAATAGTATCTCTAATACTAGGCACATTTAAGAAAAGTATAGCCATCCTATCTATTCCTATACCAAGCCCACCAGTAGGAGGAAGACCGTATTCTAATGCATTTATAAAGTCTAAATCCATATCCATAGTTTCATCTTCACCGCGTGCTTTAGCTTTTAATTGCTCTTCAAAACGCTCTTTTTGGTCTATTGGGTCATTAAGCTCACTAAATCCATTAGACATTTCCATTCCGCCTATAAATAATTCATATCTCTCTGTAATATCTGGATTGTCAGGATAAGATTTTGAAAGAGGAGAAACTGCCTTAGGATAATTAATAACAAATGTAGGCTGAATAAGTTTTTCTTCCACTTTCTCTTCAAATACAGCAACCATTACTTCCCATTTACTAGGCTTACCTTTTGAAGTGTCTATCTCTACACCTATTGATTTTGCTTTTGATATAGCTTCGTCATCACTTACTATAGCATTAAAATCAAGTCCTGAATGCTCTTTAACTAAATCAACCATAGAAACTCTTGCAAATGGAGGCTTAAAATTAATCTCATAATCTTTATATTGAGAAGTGTATTTTCCATTTAATTTGAAACATACTTTTGAGAATACTTCCTCTACCAATTCCATAACCTTATGGAAATTAGCATAAGCCATATACGCTTCCATCATAGTAAACTCTGGATTATGTCTTGTAGATATTCCTTCATTACGGAAATTTCTATTAAGCTCAAACACCTTATCAAAACCGCCAACTATAAGCCTTTTCAAATAAAGTTCAGGTGCTATTCTTAAATAAAGAGTCATATCTAAAGTATTATGATGTGTAACAAATGGTTTAGCCTTAGCTCCGCCAATTAATGGATGCATCATAGGAGTTTCTACTTCAAGGAAATTATTTTCTATCATTACTTCCCTTATAGCAGATATCATTTTAGAACGTTTAATAAATGCCTCTTTAACATCATCATTCATTATTAAATCAACATATCTTTGTCTATAGCGAAGCTCTGTATCTGTTAGTCCATGAAATTTTTCAGGAAGCGGATTTAATGATTTTGTAAGAAGTTTTAATTCGCTTGCATATATTGTAATCTCTCCTGTTTTTGTTTTAAATACAGTACCTTTTACACCAACAATATCTCCTATATCTATAAGTTTTTTGAACACTGTATTATAAAACTCATCACCAAGTTTATCTTTTTGTATATATGCTTGAATAGTGCCTTCAGAATCTTTTATAGTTAAAAATGAAGATTTGCCCATCACTCTATAAAGCATAATTCTTCCAGCAACAGCAACTTCTGTTTCATTCTTTTCAAGCTCTTCAAATTTCTCTGCTATATCCTTCGATTTATAAGTTACATCATAACTATTTGGAAATGGATTTATTCCCATACTTCTTAATGTGTTTAACTTTTCTTTCCTGTTTTCTTTTTCTGCATTTTTTTCTACAATAGAATTTTTTTCATTTTGTGTGTTTTCAGAATTATTTTGATTTTCTGACATTAAATTATCCCTCTTAAACAATATTTTCTATTTAACAGTTTAATTAACTGAAAAATTATACAATAAATATATATTATAAAAGAAAAAAACTCTATAATAAAAAAGGATTATTTAAATAAAAAATTAGAATATTAAAAAATTATCCTGCTAAATCACCATACTCAATATTTTTATCCCCATCAACATAAACTATCAAAGAATGATGCTTAAAATAATCAGGTTCAAAAAGTATATGCATAGTGGTATCTGGTCTAGATTCATCTTCTTCAAAATCAATAAGTATGCTGTCTAAATACATAGCCTTATAAAAATCTTCTTCTTTTATAGGTATATTAATAATTTCTCCAAGAGTATTTTGATAAGAATTATCATCAATTTGCTTGTTTGCGGCAACCCACTCTTCAGCTAAAGTAATACATTGTTTTGAAATAAGAAAGTCTGATATATTTTTTTTATGCTCTTCTATCCATTTTAATATTTCATTAATTTTATCTATATATTTTAATAACATATCAGATTTATTTGCTTCTTCTCCAAAATCTATAATTAAACTAATATTCTCATCTTCCCATAAGCAGCATAAGGCTTCATAGGAAAAATAATCGCTTTCAGAAAAATCTTTTATTTGTAAAGAATTTATCATTTCCAACTAATCCTAAAATAGTTTTGTTTATAGTATAATACATTAAATTATAAAATTCATCATTTTTTTATATTTTTTAATTTTTTATTCATCCCATATATTATAATATCACAAATCTCATCATAATTAAAACATCCGCTATCTAAAGTCATATTATAATTTATCATATTTCCCCACTCCTCTCCAGTATAATATTTATGATAATTATATCTATAAGAATCCATATTTTTTAATTCTCTTTCGGCATTCTCTATTTTTACTCCATACTCTTCATTTATTCTTTTTATTCTATTTTCTATAGAAGAATGAATAAATACATTAAAAGAATTATCAAAGTATTTTAAAATAAAACTAGCACATCTTCCTATTATAACAGCCGATTCTTTTTGAGCTATATCTCTTATAACCTTGCTTTGTATTTCAAATATTCTATCGAGTGTAGAATAAGTTTTATTTTCGGTGAAAGGACTTTCGAATTTTCCTTTATTATAAGCTGTGAAAAATATATTATCATTTATAAAACATTCATCTTTTAATTCTATAACACCCCTAGCTAACCCTGTTTTATCAACAACTATATCAATTAATTCTTTGTTATAAAAATTAACATTAAGTATCTTAGCTAATTTCTCTCCAATTAGTCTTCCACCGCTTCCATATTGTCTGCTTATTGTTATAATAAAATTATCCATAAAACATATCAACTTTTATAAAATATAGTTATAGATTATAATATAAATAATATTTAAATCTATACTAACAACTACTCAAATTGATTGTTTTTTATTGCATTAATTAATGATTAAATATAAAATATATGAAGTTTAATTGCATATACTTTAGGATTTTCAATGATAAAAAAAATAAAAGAATTTTTCAAAAAAGATAATAGAGCATTTGATTATGGCGCTGTAACAGAAGAGCATATAAAAAAATATTATTCCAATCCCGAAAAACATATTTATAAAAGAATGTTGTCATATGCTATGAAGCATAAAAAGCTCTTTATTCCATCTTTTCTAATTAGTATAATGTATACAATAATCAATATACTTCCTCCTTTCTTTGGTCAATTAGCGATATCTATTACAGGCGGAAAACAAGTTAATCTATTAGATAAAATACCGTTTGTAAATGAATTAGCGAATAAATTTGGAAATATAAATACTAAACAATTAACAGAACAATTTTTAACAACAGACTCTTTTGCTAATCCAATTATAATAGCTCAGTTTGCTTTTATTATAATAATAGGTTTTGTATATGTATTATTTCGTGTTGGCTTTGACTATATTAAAACATTTCTTTTTGCCTTTACTGCTCAAGAAATAGGAAAAGATGTTCGTGCTGACATGCTAAAAGGATTAATGAATACTGACATATCCTATTTTAAACAAGAAAAAGAAGGAGATATTATAAGCAGGGTACTAAATGAATCTGGAACTATAGAGGGATTTTTATCTGGTACATTGCCAAATATGATAACAGTCCCTTTAACATTAATACTTACATTAGCAGTATTGCTTTTATTAAATGTAAAACTAACTTTAGCATGTTTTATAGCTGCTCCATTAATTGGTTTAGGAATAGATAAAGTTTCTAAATTAATTAAAACAAGAGTTTCAGCTCAGCAAAATTTATTAGGAAGTACAACTTCTGTTATACAAGAAGATATAAGAGGAATAGAGGTTATAAAAATATTTTCTAAAGAAGATCAAGAAGTTAAAAGATATAGGTCTTTATATTCTGAATTAATCACTTTGATGAGAAAAATAATTTTACTCACTTCTTTAAACAGACCTATGACTGAACTTGTAATGATAGCTGCTATGCTTGTAATACTTGCTTACGGCGGATTTTTAATTTTTAAAGGGGAGATGCCTTTTGAATTTTTATGGGGTTTTTTACTTTATATGCTTAATATTTCAACTCCTGTAAGAGATTTATCTGGAATATTCATAAACTTACAAATGACAAAAGCTATAGCAGTAAGAGTATTTCAAATTATAGATTTACCGCCTGAAAATGTAGATGATCCTAATAAAAAACAAATGAAGCCTATAGAGCATTCTATAACTTTTGAAAATGTTAATTTTGAATATCCAAAAAGAAGTGACACACAGCCTTTCCATTTAGGACCTATTAGTTTTAATGTAAAAAAAGGAGATGTAGTTGCTTTTGTTGGTAACAGCGGCGGAGGTAAAACTACACTAATAAGCCTTATACCTAAATTATTTACACCTTCTGAAGGCGTTATTAGATTTGATGGTGTAGATATTAATGAACTTAATACAAGAAGCGTAAGAAATCAAATTGGTGTGGTATCTCAAGAAAATATTTTATTTTATGGAACTGTAAGAGAAAATATACTTTATGCAAATCCTGATGCTACTGATGATGATTTATTAAGGGCAGCAAAAATAGCACATGCTGATGAGTTTATATTAAAATTACCAAATGGGTACGATACTCATATAGGTCCAAGAGGAGTAATGCTTTCAGGCGGTCAGCGTCAGCGTATAGCTTTAGCAAGAGCAGTATTAAAAAAGCCTTCTATATTAATACTTGATGAAGCTACAAGTGCATTAGATACTGAGAGTGAAATGTATGTACAAAAAGCATTAAATGAAATTATTAATCTTCAAACTACATTCGTAATTGCTCACAGATTATCAACTATAAAAAATGCCACTTATATATGTGTTGTAGAAAATGGTCAAATCATAGAATCTGGTACGCATGAAGAGCTTATAAAAAAAGGCGGAAAATATCAATATTTGTATTCACTTCAGTTTAGGGAGTAAAATATAAAATATGATAAACAAATTAGTAATAGCTACTGCAAATAAGCATAAATTAATTGAGATACAAAATATATTTAAAGGCTCTGCAAAAGAGATATTGCCTATGCCTGCTGATATTGGTGAGATAATAGAAGATGGAAATAGCTTTATAGAAAACTCATTGATAAAAGCAAGGGCTGTGTATAATTATACAAAACTCGCATCTTTGGCAGATGACTCTGGGATTTGTATAAATGCTCTTAATGGGGAACCAGGAATATATTCTGCAAGATACGGCGGAGAAAATTTAAGTTATAAAGAAAAAATGCAGATGATATTAGATAAATTAAAAAATAAAAATGATAGAACTGCTTATTTTATCACTTCTGCTGTATGTGTATTAGATGATAATTATTATATAGCTTTAGAGGGAAGAGTTGATGGAATAATAGTAGAAAGCCCTAAAGGATTTGATGGATTTGGCTATGACCCTATATTTAAGCCTAATGGATATGATGTTACATATGCTGAGATGACTTTAGAGCAAAAAAACTCTATGAGTCATAGAGCTATAGCTATGAACAAAATGAAAGATATACTGCACAACTTGAACAATATTTAATTATTAAACAGTCATTATAGTATTTTCAATTTGTATTTTAAATCAAAAAATATGTGAAAATAAAGAATTTAAAGCTTTCAAAAATGTTTAAAAAGCATACTAAATAACTTGAATTGTCATGATTTTTTTTATATACTATACCACATATAAGCATATTATTTTAAGGAGTTTTTATAATGAAAACTGAAAAAAGCAATCTTTTTACGCCTTTACAAATAGGCAATATAGAAATAAAAAACAGAGTTGTAATGCCTCCAATGTGTATGTATAGTGCTGAAGATGGGTATGTTAATGATTGGCATATACAGCATTATGCTACTAGAGCTATAGGAGGAACAGGTTTAATAATAGTAGAGGCTACTGGAGTTTTGCCTTATGTAAGCAGCATCACTGATAATGATTTAGCTATATGGGACGACAAATATATAGATGGTTTAAGCAAATTAGTAAATGCAGTTCATGCTAATGGAGCAAAAATAGGCATACAATTAGGACATGCTGGAAGAAAATGCGAATCTGTAAAAATAGATAAAATATATGCTCCAAGTGCTATAGCATTCAATGAAAAATATAGAACACCTATAGAAATGACACAATCTGATATCAATGAAGTAGTAGATGCTTTTGCTAATGCTGCTGTAAGAGCTAAAAAGGCAGGATTTGATATCATAGAACTTCATGCTGCTCATGGTTATTTGATTTCTACATTCTTATCACCGCTATCAAATAAAAGAACAGATGAATACGGAAAAAATAGAGCTAAGTTCTTAGAAGAAATACTAAGAAAATGCCGTGAAGCCGTAGGAGGCGATTACCCTATACAAATAAGAATTTCTTCATATGACTGGAAAGAAGATGGAAACACTGTAAAAGATTTTGCTGAAATGCTAAAACCTTTAGAAGAAGCTAAATTAATAGATTCTATAGATGTTAGTACTGGAGCAGTTACGGCAGATGGTAAGATTATTCCTTATGAAGGCTATCAAATACCTTTCTGCAGAGAATTAAAAGAGTATATGACAGTGCCTTGTATAGGAGGAGGGCTTATATACGACCCTAAAATGGCAAATATGATAGTTAGAAACTCTGCTGCTGATGCAATATACATAGGCAGAGAATTATTAAGAAATCCTTATTGGGCATTGCAAGCTGCAAGAACTTTAGGCATTGATGTACCATTCCCTAAACAATATGAAATGGCTAAAAGATAATTAATAATAATAATTTGCAGGCTTTATTATGCATGTGTATAATAAGGCCTTTTTTATTTAACAAAGCTTTTCACAAATAATTATTCAAAAATACAGCCTTTTAATTTATATAAAATATGTTATATTGTATGCAAGTTTTTTAATAAGTTTTTTTAAGTCTTTTAATAGGAACGTTTATGAATAATAATAATAATAATAATAATCAATACGATGAAAATAAAAAATATTTATTTAAAGTAATAATTATAGCATTAGCAATTATTTTTATACTATTAATTGGAGCAGGAATACTTGTTGGTACATTCTTATTTATAACACAAAGGTCAAATTTAAATAAAATGACTCAAAATTATGAGATATATGATGAGGCTATATACAATAAAAAATATGGTGATAGTGTTGTAAAAGAGTTTGTAAATAATTATGGTGCTGATATTAATGATACTGATATAGAAAATAAAACTCCTCTCTATCATGCCGTTGAAGCAAACAACATAAAGGCTGTTAAGTTTTTAATAGAAAATAAAGCAGATACAGAAATATCAAGTGATGAAGGAATAACTCCTCTGCTCTTAGCAATAAAAAACAATAACAAAAAAATAGCAGAACTTTTAATAAAAGAAGGAAATGCTAATGTGTATGGTTCTTATACTGGAGATGATATAAAAAATTACCCTATGTATTATGCAATATCCCAAACAAATAAAAGTATGATAAAATTGTTACTAGATAATTCATTTGATTTAAAGAGAGAGTCTGCTATTTTAAGTTATGCTATTGAAAACAGCGATAGAAGTATAGTTAAATATTTAGTAGATAATGGTGCGGATATTAATTATAGAAATGCTGATGGAAGTACTGTATTATATAATTCTATAGTATCATTAGATTATGATTTATTTAAGTACTTTTTAGATAAAGGTTCAAAAGCAGAAAATAATAGTTTTAATAAGAAATATGGAAATGTTATAATGGCTGCTGCGGGTTCTAAGTTTAATAATAGTTCAATCAAACAGCCAGTGGATTTAGTTCTTCTTCAAAATGGTGCAGCAAATAGTGCTAAAATAATGAATGATATTATAACTAACTTTAATAAAAATGATATTAACAGTTATATAAATGGAATGAATGCCTTAATAATAGCTTCCGGCAATTCGTATATTGACACAGTTAGAATACTTTTAGAAAATGATGCTGATGTTAATTCTTATGACAATGAGGGATGGACTTCTCTTATGTATGCTGCTAATAACGGAGATATAGAATTAGCTAAGCTTTTAATTTCTAATAATGCAAATGTCAATATTCAAAGCTATGATTATAGTACAGCTTTAATGTGTGCTATAAAAAGTCCTATTGTAAAAACAAGAATACCTATGATAGAGTTATTAATAGCAAACAAAGCTGATATTAATATAACAGATGCTAATGGGCTTGGTGCTTTAAATATTGCTATAATGAATAATGATATGGAATTAACAAAATTCTTCATTACTAATAAAGCAGATTTAAATAAAACAACTATGGAAGATGGAAGCTCTTTAATAGAATATGCTATTAATACTGATAATATAGACTTACTTCAGCTTTTAGTTGAAAATGGTGCTGATATTAACAGAGCCAATGATATATCAAGTTTAACACCATTAATGAGAGCTTCAAGAACTGGGCTTGAAAATATAGTGAGAATATTACTCTCAAGAAATGTAGAATTAAATACTATAGATAAATATGGAAGCACTGCTTTACATATGGCAGCTGAAAACTCTCAATTAAATATTGTTAAACTTTTGCTTAATAAAAAACCAGAGCTTAATATAAAAAATCAATATGGAGACACACCTTTGCATAATGCTGTTAGGGCTGGAAATATTGATATAGTAAGCGAGCTTGTTATAGCTGGTGCGGATATTAATATAGAAAACAATAACAGAAAATTGCCTATAGATATAGCAAGAGACAATAACAGTTTAGCCATATATGAAGTATTAAGACAAGCTCAAGACAATATAGAATAAAAAATATATAGATTGTAAATTTTTTATAATATATTATAATTAACATAATATTTAAGGTAATAATATATATATGTCAATTATATTAAAAGTAGAAAATCTCAAGATGTATTATCACACATCTAAAGGCAATATAAAAGCTATTAATGATATTAGTTTTGATATAGAAGAAGGAGAAACTTTAGGCATTGTTGGAGAATCAGGCTGCGGAAAAACATCACTTGCAACATCGCTTCTAAGAATGCCCTCCCCTCCCGGAAAATATGAAGGCGGAAAAATTATATTAGATAATGAAGATATAATACCGCTTAAAGAAGAATATATAAGAAAAAATATAAGATGGTCAAAAATATCTATGGTTTTTCAAGGAGCTATGAACTCTCTCACTCCTGTATATACTATAGGCTATCAAATGCTTGAAACATTAAATAGGCATATTGATATGAATAAAAATGACGCCTATAAGCTCATAAAAGAATATTTAGGATATGTTGGGCTTCACCATAGCGTAATGGATAGATATCCTCATGAGCTTTCCGGAGGAATGAAGCAAAGGGTTGTAATAGCAGCTGCTTTATTTTTAAAACCTAAATTAATAATATTAGATGAACCTACTACCGCATTAGATGTTATAGTGCAGGCTCAAATAATAAATCTATTAAAAAAACTAAAAAAAGATTTTAATTTATCATTTATATTTATTACTCATGATTTGGCATTAGAGGCAGAGATATCTGATAGAGTTTGTGTAATGTATGGAGGAAAAATAGCAGAGCTAGCTAAAAGTGAAGATATTTACAATAATCCAAAACATCCATATACAAAGAGATTATTAGCAGCTACTCCAAGGCTAAAAAAAACCGTTGATAAATTAGATTTTATAGAAGGCACTCCTCCTAATTTACTTAATCATCCTAAAGGATGCATGTTTTATGACAGATGCAAAGAGAGAATTGATAAATGCAAAGATGAAGAGCCTTTATTAAAAGATATTAGAAATAAACATTTATGTGCATGCCACTTAATAGATAATTAAATAATTAATAAATGAGTTGTAAAATGAATAATGATATAATATTAAAAATAGAAAATCTAAAAAAATATTTTAAACCTCATAGCAATATAATAGAAAGTTTAATAAAAAAAACAAAAGAAATAAAAGCAGTTGATGATGTAAGCTTAGAAATAAGAAAAGGAGAAATACTTGCTATTATAGGTGAATCTGGAAGCGGAAAAACAACCATCGGTAAATTAATAATGAAATTAATAGAGCCTACTTCCGGAAATATTATATTTGAAAATGAAAACATTAATAATTTTGATAAAGAAAAAATAAAAAAATACAGACAAAATGTGCAGATGATATTTCAAGACCCTTATGCCTCAATGAACCCTAGATTTAAAATAAGAGATGTATTAAAAGAGGCACTTTATATTCATAATATAGAAGGTGATGAAAAACATTATGATGAGATGGTGATAAAAGCTCTCAAAGATGTAAAGATTAATCCTCCTGAAGAGTTTATGGATAGATATCCGCACATGCTTTCTGGAGGACAGCGTCAAAGAATTGCAACAGCTCGTGCTTTAATACTTAATCCAAAATTAATTGTTGCTGATGAGCCTGTATCTATGATAGATTTATCTACAAGAGCAGAAATACTTTATATGATGAAAGAAGTGCAAATGCAAAAACAATTAAGTTATATATATATTACTCATGATTTATCAACTGCAAAATATTTTGCAGATAGAATAGCTGTAATGTATTTAGGAAGTATTGTAGAGATAGGAGAAGCTAATGAAATAATAGAAAATCCTAAACATCCCTACACAAAAGCATTAATTTCTGCTGTGCCTGATGCTTCTACAGGAAGAGCAAACATTATTAAGGAACTTCCAATTAAAGGAGAGATTCCTAATGCATCAAATATACCAACAGGATGCAGATTCCACACAAGATGCATATATGCCAAAAACGAATGCCAAAATACAGAAGCTGTGTTAAAAGAGGTTAATAGTAATCATAAATCAGCTTGCCTTTTTTTTGATAGTATATAGAACCTATACTCCATTCCAAGAAGCAGCGTTATTCTGATAAGCCCACTGATAAGTATTACTAGCTCCTATTAAAACTTTTGCTAAAGCAGAACCATTATAAAATATATAAAGTCCATTAACCAAATAAGGTGCATTATTATCAAATCCATTCATATTGGTAACAATAACCACACTATTAAAATTAGTCTGATAACCAAAATATTGCACTTTCCATGCACCAAAAACATTAATCATATTGCCATTCCTTGTAGCAACAGTTCCAGCTCCTGTAACATCTATATTAGCTGTAATAGTTGCACTGCCCTCTGGTCTTGGTATCACTGGTACTATAGTGCTAATCTTTGTTTCAATATATTTTTCTTCTATCAATTCATTTGTACCGTATGCTGTTACTGTTATATAATATTTAGTATTATTTACAAAAGTATAATTTGGAATCTCTATAGTAAAATTAGTGCGGGTATGATTTGTACCTTTTATAGTTGGAAGTGCTTGATCTGTTGTATTTAATATAGCATCATCTGGTTGATTCATACTTTCTGAAGTTTTTGCATATAAATTAAATCCCGCAAAATCTGATGCTAATATTCCAGACCAAAACTCTATACTTACTTTATTATTACCAGGTATAGCCTTTATTTCATAAGGCATATTATATTCATCTATTACCGTAACAAGTTCTTCAGCACAGGAACTAAAAAATATAGTAAACATGGTAAGTAAAAATATTTTTTTCATCTTTAATAACTCAATATGTCGGCACTAATCTGATAGCAATAATCTGCTACTATACTATTAACACTGTTAACACTCCTTACAAATATTTTTCCATAATAATTAGCATTATTTTTATTAATCTTTATTAAATATAATCTACCCGCAATAACCTCCAAACTCTCTGTAGTATATCCTTCAGTTGGAGGCACTACAACATCATAAAGAGAACTGCCACCCACACGCTGAACCGACCACACTCCATTTTCATTTTGCGGACTAGAAAAATAAAGCTTATTATCTGTAGTATTCAATGTTAACTGAGCTAAATTACCTCCTTCAAGAGATATGGTATTATTAACATTTATAGTTTGATTTGACACTTCTGGTCTTGGTGTTGCCATCTTGACGTAATTATCATAATAATAATAACTTTCATTTTGCGGTGTTATTTGATAAGAGCTTACCCACACATATATAGGTATGCCGTTTTTTATATCATTCTCTGGAAGAAGTGAAATTTCTGTAACATTACTTCCTGTATAATAAATATTTTTTTCTATTGTAAAAGTAAAGTTCTGCAGAGTTGTGCTTCTTGTAGTTACTATTGTAGGAATTGTCTTTTGCTGACTATAAATCCTATATATTCTCGGATTAACGCTGTCTCCAAAATATATATTATAACCGCTAAATGATGGTTCATTATTTTGTGCCTGAAATTCTATTACTATCTTTTTGTCCATTGGTGTAATTTTTGTTATAAAAGGCTGATTCATCTCTTGTGTAATACTAGTGATATCTGGAAGTCCGCAAGAAATAAAACTAATTAGAAATACAATATATATAAAAATCCTACAAAAATAATACATTTCTTAATTATATAATTAATGTAAAAAATATCAATATAAAACTAATAAAAGACTTTATTTATAATAAATAACAAAATTATAAAATACTAATAATATTTTATAAAAAAGCCCTATAGACAAAAAATTCTATAAGGCTTTTATTAACAATAGAAATTAATAACAATTATTTAGCAGTATAAGCAACCATAGTCATCCAAGATAATGGTTTATTGTAGTGAGGAAGGAAGAAGAAGTCAGAAAGAGCAAATTCTTGAACTGTCATACCTCTTTGTATAGCAAGTGAGAATGCATGTATAGCTTCAGCATGATTATGTTTAGAAGCAATTTGTGCTCCCAACATACGTCCAGTACCTTCTTCATATACAATTTTTACTAAAACATCTTCATAAGTAGGCATAAACTCTGGTCTTTCAGCATCTCTAAAGAAATTAGATTTTACTTTTAAGCCTTTTTTCTTAGCGGTTTCTTCAGACCAACCAGTAGAAGCCATATTATAACCAAATACGCAAATAGCATTAGAACCCTGAGTTCCGCAGTATTCAACATGTCTTCCTAAAGCATTGTTAGCAGCAACTATACCCATTCTTACAGCATTAGTAGCTAAAGCAATATATTCTTGTTTTTCAGAAGCTCTTGAATATACAGTAGCACAGTCTCCAATAGCAAATACATTAGGGTCTTTGCTAGTTTTCATAGTAGTATCTACAATTATAGCACCATTAGGCAAAGTCTCTAAATAATCTTTATAAAGCTCATTATTAGGTCTAAAACCAACAGACATAACTACCATATCTACATCATAAGAACCTTTGTCAGTAACAACTTTTTTAACTCTGTCCTCACCTTCAAATTTCTTAACAGTTTCACCCAAATGTAGTTCTATACCAGCATCTTTAATTCTTTTTTCAGCCTCATCAGTAATCTCTTTATCAAAATAATTAGCCATAACTCTAGGCATAGCTTCCATTAAGATAACTTCTTTACCATGGTTTTTGAAAGCTTCTATAAGCTCAACCCCTATATAACCAGCTCCTACAACCATCACTTTTTTTACTTCTGGTTTAGCTATTTCATTAATAATATCTTGACCTTGCTGATATAGTTTAGAGAAGAAAATACCTTTTTTAAGACCATAAGTAGTGCCTTCTTGTTTTAAACCTTCAATAGGAGGAGTTACAGGCCAAGAACCAGTAGCAAGAATAAGTTTGTCATAATTATCATCAAACTCTTTACCAGTTTTTAATTCTTTAACAGTCATTTTTTTGTTAGCCCAATCTATTTTTACTACTTCATGCCCCATATAAACTTCTATTCCTTCGCTTTTTAAACTTTCAGGAGTAGCATAGAATAAACCTTTAGGATCTTTTACTACGCCGCCAACCCAAAGTGCGATACCGCAAGCTAAGAAAGATATATTATCATTTCTATCGTAAGTTACTACTTTACAATTAGGATCTGTAGCTTTTAAAGTTTTTGCTGCCCATGTACCGGCATGGTTACAGCCTATTACTATTACTTTCATCTAAAAAACTCCTTTAATAATTAATTTGGATATATTATATAAAAAAATAATTATTAGTCAAGTTATTGTATATATAAAGTGTGTTTAGGAGTATGAGATATTGGACATTTTTTAGTATAAAAAAAGCAGTATCCTTGTTATAATATTTTGATATAGAAAATAAATAAAGGATACTACTATGAAAAAAGATTATAGCACAGAATTTAAATTATTTATAGTGGATGAAGCATTAGAAACTAAAAATATTAAAAGATTTTTAAAGATAGAAGAAATACCCAAATCTACTTTTTATGCTTGGCTTAAAAAATATAAAGACACTGGAACTGTCGCCAATTTTAGCACTAGACCAAAAACTTCCCCAAATATCTTTAATAACCAAAAAGCTATTAATTTAATTATTAAACTCTATACTAAAGAATATCGAGGTAAGCATTATATTAAAGCATATTTAAATCGTGAAGGCATTAAGATAGGTGTTACAGCTATAGAGAATGTACTAAAAAGAAATAATCTTTGGAGATATAAAACAAAAAAGAAAAAGAAGCGATATGATAAGCGTAAATTTGTCTCTAAAATACAAAAAGAGGGCAAAATAGTTCAAATAGACACTAAATATATCAAATTAGGCAGAAAAACAGTTTATCAATTCACTGCTGTAGATTTAGCTACACGTTATAGTTGGAGGCAAATCTATGAGGATAAAACACCTTATAGTGCTTTATCTTTCTTAAAATATGTATTAAAAACTTCACCTTTTAAGATACAGGCTATACAAACGGACAATGGTATAGAATATACTTATCGCTGTATTAATACTCCTAAAATAAATATTTTTGATGAATACTGCTTAAAAAATAAATTAGAGAGGAGATATATTCCTATAGCAACACCAAGATACAATGGCGTAGTAGAAAGAGTACACGGCATAGACGAAAGAGAATTTTATTCACGATTAAATAAAAATATCACAGTAGAATTATTGAGAGAAAAATTAAAAGAATATACACATTTTTATAACAATCAAAGATTGATTTCTTCTTTATTGTATATTACAATCAAAGAAAGAATCAAAAATATTATAGCAAGTAAAAGTACAATATCTATGGCTCCATGACAATTCTTTCATAGGTATTCCTTTTGTTTTATTTTAATTAATTAAATTATAAGGAATACCTGCTTTTTTCATACTAAAAAATGTCCAATATCTCACACTCCTAAACATAAAAGATAAATTTTGTATTGATTTTTTTTTATTTTAATATAAAATGAGTTCAATTTGTACAGTGTAGGAAATATTATGAATGGTATAATAAAAAACATATTCTACTTATTGTCGCATTTTCTATGTTTGTTTAAATTAACAAATTCAGAATTTTTAAAAGGGAATAAAATTACTATTAGTGATTTTATTCCCTTTTTTTTATGCTATAAAATAAATAATTATCAAGGGGTGTGAAAATGAAAAATTTTATAGGTATTAAAGAAATGTCAAAAGAAGAGATTTTAGAAGTATTAGATGTTGCTAAAAACTTGGATAATACTCCAAATATGGAAAGAAGGAAAATGATGGATGGAATGATAATGACAAGTCTTTTCTTTGAACCTTCAACAAGAACTAGACTTTCTTTTAATTCGGCAGCATATAAAATGGGTTTAGATGTTATAGGATTTGATAATCCTGATGTTTCTTCAATAAAAAAAGGAGAATCTTTAAGAGATACTGTAATAATGGTTTCAGCATATTCTGATGTAATAGTTATGCGACACCCTATAGACGGTGCGGCCAAGTTCGCTGAAGAAGTTACTGATTGCCCTGTAATTAATGCTGGTGATGGCTCTAACGAACACCCTAGTCAAACATTGCTTGATTTATATACTTTAAAAGATGAATTAGGCAGTATTGAAAATAAAAAAATAGCATTTGTTGGAGATACTAAATATGGGAGAACTGTTCACTCTCTTTCAAAAGCATTAAAAATGTTTAATGGAGAGTTTTATTATATCTCTCCAGATATTATTCAGATTCCTGATTACATATTAAAAGAATTAGACAATGCAGGTATAAAATATCATAAAGGTAGTAACTACGAAGAAATACTAAAGGAAATTGATTGTTTGTATATGACAAGAATACAAAAAGAACGTTTTGAAAATATAGAAAATTACGAAAAAGTAAAACATGCATTTAATATTTCAAAATCTACAATAGTAGGAAAATGTAAAGAAGATATGATTATAATGCATCCGCTTCCTAGGGTTGATGAAATTAGTATTGATTTAGATGATACTAAATATGCTAAATATTTTATACAGGCTAAAAACGGCGTTCCTATAAGAATGGCTATGTTATCTTTAGCTACTGATATAATAAAAAGCAATGCTAAGAGAAAAGAAAAAGATTATGAATTAATAGAAAATAAAGAAGTTGTTTGCCAAAACAAAAAATGTGTTACCTATTTTGAAGAAACTAAAAATAAAGTTGCTAGAAGAAATTATGGAGATTTTTGTTATTATTGTAATAAAGAGATAACAAAATGATAATAAAAAATGCAAAAATAGACAATAGTATAGTATCTATAATTATAGAAAATGAAAAGATAAAGAAAATAGACTTTGATAATAATTTTAAAATCTATAAAGACAGTAATATAGTAGATGCTAATTATAATTATGTTTTATGCGGAATAATAGACCCCCATGCTCATATGAGAGACCCGGGGCTTACACATAAAGAAGATTTTACTTCTGGAAGTAAAGCTGCAGCAAGAGGAGGCGTTACAACATTTTTAGATATGCCAAACACTATTCCAAACACTATAACAAAAGAAAGTTTAGAAGAAAAAAAGAATATGATGCTTAATAAGTCTTATGTTGATTATGGTTTTCATTTTGGAGGAAGCAAGGCAGATAATACTGAAGACATAAAACAAATTATAAACAAGGCAGCCTCTACAAAAATTTTCTTTAATGCCTCTACTGGAAATATGCTTGTTGAAGATGATAAAATCTTATATAAATTATTTGAAGCTTCAAAAATTGTTACGGTACATGCAGAAGAAAAAAAAGTTGATAAAGCAATAGAAATAGCAAAACAAACAAATACCCCATTATATTTATGTCATTTATCATTAGAAAGTGAAATTAATTCTCTTAAAAAAGCAAAAGATTCAGGTATGATAATTTATGGTGAAGCTACACCACATCATTTATTTTTGAATACAGAAGATGTTAATAAAAATGAAAAAAATAAAATGCTTATTAGAATGAAACCAGAGCTTAGAGAAAAATCAGACAATAATGCATTATGGAACGCTATATTAGATGGTACAATAGACACAATAGGAACAGACCATGCACCGCATTTATTAAGAGAGAAATTAGAAAAACTCACCTTTGGCATACCTTCTATAGAGCATTCATTGGAGTTAATGTTTAAAAAAGTTAAAGACGGCACTATAGACATAAAACTGCTGACAAAAATAATGAGCGAAAATGCTGCTAAAATATTTGGCATAAAAAATAAAGGCTTGATAAAAGAAGGATTTGATGCTGATTTTGTAATAGCAGATTTGAATGATGAATCCATTATAGAAGAGAAAGATATAATTACAAAAGCTTCTTGGTCGCCTTATGTAGGTTTTAAAAGAGGGGCTAAAGTTATAACTACTATAGTGAGAGGAAATATAGTTTATAATAACGGCAATTTTTATGAAGGTTTTGGAAAAGAAGTTTTTTATATATAGTAATTTTTTTGTTTGAGGGATTAATCACCATAGTTTTTTATTGGTATAAAGAAATAAAAACAACTGAATTTTTAAACTAAATTTAACATATTCCATTAATATAAAGCTAAATATTTGTACTTTTCGCGAAGCGTACCCGGAGGGTAAAAACTTTTGCGGCAGGAAAAAGTTGAATAAAATAAACTTACAAAATATAACTGTTTAGGTATATAAATAAAAAATGTGCTTGCAAATTATTATTTAACAATTAAACTATAATACTATTTGGTAGTTTCTATGAAAATTGCAATACTAGGCGGAAGTTTTGACCCTCCTCATTTGGGGCATTTAATATTGGCTGATACTATACTACATGAACTTAAATGCGATAAAATATTATTTATTCCAAGTAAAATACCTCCGCATAAAAACATAAGCGGCAAAGTTTCTGATGATGACAGAATTAATATGCTAAAATTGTCTATAGAAGATAATAAAAACTTTATATTAGATGATTATGAAATAAAAAATGATTGTGTGTCTTATACAATAAAGACTTTAGAATATATTTATAATAATTACAGCTTTGAAGATAAACCAATTCTTATAATAGGTGCTGACTTGGTGAAAGATTTTGATAAATGGAGAGAGCCAGAGAAAATATCTAATTTATCTAATATTGTAGTTCTTAATAGAGATGATAATAAAAACTTAATTAGCAGCAATATTGAAAAATATAATATAAAAACTATTCTAGCACCGAGGATAGATATATCATCGAGCTTAATTAGAGAAAGAATAAAAAATAATAGTGCTTTTAGGTATTTTTTGAAAGATAAAGTTTATAACTATATAAAAGAAAACAATTTATATTTATAGGAATGTTATGAAAAAAATATTTATAATTTTTTTAATCTCTTTTAATTTGTATGCTTTTGAGATGTGTTTGTTAAACGGCCCTAGTGCAATAGGTGCTGTAAAGATGATTAATGATTATAAAAAAATAAATATTAATATTATAAACTCTCCTAACAATATATTAGCTTCTATAATAAAAGGCGAAGCAGATATTGCTGCTGTTCCTGCGAATATGGCTTCTATAATATACAATAGAGGCTTAGATTATAAGATAGTAGCTGTTGTATCAGAAACAAAAATGTTTATAGTTTCTAGCGATAAAAATATAAAAAGCATAGATGATTTAAAAAATAAAACTATTTACTGCGGATTAAAATTATCTACTCCAGATTTAATGCTTCAATATTTAATAAAAACTCAAAATATAAAAGGAGCAAGTATAAATTATTCTTTAGGCAATTTAGATTTATCTAAAGCATTAGCATCTAAAAACGTTGATATTGCTATACTTCCAGAGCCTTTTTTGTCTTCTGCATTATTAGAGAATAAAGATATAAATATAGTAGTTGATATTTCAAAATATACTCCGCCATATCCTGTTGCTGTGCTTATTGCTAAAAAAAGTTTTATAGAAAATAATAATGCTTTATTAAAAGAAATATTAGATGAATATAAAAAATCTACTGAATATATTTTAAATAACAAAGATAAAATAGAACCTTTAATTAAACAAACTTCCATATTGATTAATGCTAAAGCTGTTGTTTATGGTATAGATAGAATTGGCATAACTTTTTATAATGATAATAATATGAAATTAAAATTAAATGATTATTATAATTTTATATACAATTTTGATAAAAATCTTATAGGAAATAAAATTCCAAAAGATGATTTTTATTATATTTTCTAACAAATAATAATATTTTCTAATAAATAATAATTTTTTTTAGAAAAAAATTTCATTACTTTATACAATAACTTGACAAAGCCTTTATTATGTATATACTATCTAACAATGAGAGTGTTTATATATGGCTAGATTAAATATTGATAATGAAGAGGTAAAAAAATATATATTTTCTTTGTCAGAAAAATTAATGAGGCATTTTGACTTAGAATATCAAATCAATAAAGAAAATGAATATTTTGATCTCTACGCTTTTCATAGAAATGATTTTTTCAAATCCTTTATTACAACCTCTACAGTTTATGAAGGATATTCTGTATTTGAACATATGCTTGTTCGTTTTATAAAGAACTGCACATTAGAGAATATAGAAGAATTTCAAGATATGTTAGTTAGATTAACCCCAATTCTTTCAAATCCTAATAAATTTCATAAAAGGAGTATAATCACAGGAATCATTATAACAGATATTTCTTTAGAAAAGGAATGGGAAAAAATAGTAAAAAAATTCTTTTATAGAGTAAGTTATAAATTATCATTTCATGGCTGGTCAGAAACAGAATATGCTATAGTATCAATAAAAGATAAAAATATATATTTGCCAAAAATGAGAAAAAAGGAATTAAAAAACTTTCTTTCAAATTTTTAATATAAAAAATTAATTAAGGAGATATTATGAATGCTTTTCTATTATTAATCATTGGGATAATAGCCTTTTTTGTAGCTTATGTAACCTATGGTTCATATTTAGCTAAAAAATGGGGTGTTGATCCTTCAAGACAAACACCTGCACATACTTTAAAAGATGGCAGAGACTATGTACCTACTGATGCTAAAGTATTATTAGGTCACCATTTCTCGTCTATAGCAGGTGCTGGTCCTATTACAGGTCCAATTATTGCTACTATGTTTGGTTGGCTTCCTGTATATTTATGGATTATTTTTGGATGTATATTCTTTGGAGGAGTGCATGACTATGGTTCTTTAATTGCTTCTCTAAGACATGAAGGTAAATCTATCGGTGAAGTTATCAGACATAATGTTGGTCAAAAAGGTAAAATAATGTTTACTCTTTATGCATTCATTACTATTTGTTTGGTAGTGGCTGCATTCTTAGACATTACTGCTAGCACATTTGCTGTAAATGTTGACACTTACAGAGAATCTGCTGCTGCCGGTACTGCTAGTATGTTATTTATTGCTTTGGCTTTATTATTTGGTTTCTTAGTATACAGAAGAGGAGTTAATGTTGCTCTTTCTACAATAATAGGTGTTGTATTATTAGCTGCTATTATATTTCTTTCTGATAGATTACCATTTCTTGCTTTAGAAAAAACTCCTTGGCAAGTTATATTAACTATATACATCATATTGGCTTCTTTAATGCCTGTTTGGATACTATTACAGCCTAGAGATTATTTATCTTCTTTCTTGCTTTATGCTATGATTATAGGCGGTGTATTAGGTTTAGTTTTAATGCGTCCTGCTTTAACTGCTCCTGTATTTACAAGTTTTACTCCTAGCAAAGGTAACTACTTATTCCCTATTCTATTTATTACAGTAGCTTGCGGTGCTATATCTGGTTTCCATTCACTTGTAAGTTCTGGTACTAGCTCTAAACAGCTTAACAGTGAAAAAGATGCTAAATTAGTAGGTTATGGTGCTATGCTTATAGAAGGTGTAGTTGCTATAGTTGCTTTAATGAGTGTTGCTGCTATAGAAAGTACTGGTACTCCTGCTGCTAGATTTGCTTTAGGTGTTGCTACTTTCATGACTTCTTTTGGCGTACCTCTTGGCATAGGTCAAACTTTTGTTACTTTGGCTTTTGCTTCTTTTGCACTTACTTCTTTAGACAGTGCTACTCGTATTGGAAGATATTTGATACAGGAATTAGGCGAATATACTGCTGCTGACGGTAAAGTACATAAAACTATACTTACTAATCCATATGTAGCAACTGCTATTACAGTAGCTATATCTTTATGTTTTACTCTTTATGGCTACACTAGAATATGGCCTATATTCGGTAGTGCTAACCAATTATTAGCTGGTTTATCATTACTTGCTGTTGCTGCTTGGATAAAAAATCGTCAAAAAAGAACTTCTTGGGAAAATGTTATACCTCTAATATTTATGTTTGCAGTTACACTTTCTGCTTTATGTTTAGTTGTATATACAAACTTCAAAAAAGCTACTTTCGACGGTTATGTATTAGCTTGTATTGCTGTTGTAATGATTATATTAGCTGTTATAGAATTATTCATTACTGGTCAATGGGCTAAAAAATTACCTAAAGATAATGTTGTTAATCCTAATGACCCTATAAAAAATAAATAATATTAAATTATTTAATTGATATTTATGCCCGCTTTCTTTAATGGATGCGGGTTTTTTATTATATTAAATCATTCTCTTTTTATATGTAATTCAAAATAATATTCATAATAACATACTAATATAGAAAATTATTTAGAAATAATAAATTACTATAAATACAATAATAAAAAATTAACAAACTTCTTGATAAAAAATCAAATTTTTATATATTTAAATCAGATAGTAAATAAACTTGGAGTTTTATTATGAATTTTTTTAAGATTTTATGGTTAATATTAACATTATTTTCTTTTTCTTGTACTAATCCTGCTAAACCGGGTACTAATCCTGCTAAACCGGGCGGACATGATATTGATTATGGATATCCTCCTCCATCTGTAGTATTTCCAACAGATGCTTCAGTAGAAGAAAAAGTTAAATTGGCGGCAAAACTTTCACCAAGTAAAAAACAGCTTGATTGGCAAAAAATGGAACTTACTGCTTTTATTCACTATGGTATGAATACATTTACTGATAGAGGTTGGGGGAGCGGAACTGAAAAGCCTTCTTGGTTTACTCCAACAAAAGTAGATGTTAATCAATGGGTGACAACATTAAAAAATGCAGGATTTAAATTGATTATACTTACAGTAAAACATCATGATGGTTTTTGTTTATGGCATACTAAAACTACTAAACATTCTGTAGAGTATTCTCCATATAAAAATGACATAGCCAAAGAGTTTGCAGAAGCTTGCCGTGCACAAGGTATGAAAGTTGGATTTTATCTTTCACCTTGGGATATGAATGCTGAATCTTATGGTAAAGGTCAGGCTTATAATGATTTCTTTTGTCAGCAGCTTACAGAACTTCTTACTAAATATGGTCCAGTAGATGAAATGTGGTTTGATGGTGCTAAAGGTGAAGGTGCAAGTCAAGAATATGATTTCAAAAGATGGATGGATTTAATTAATGAACTTCAGCCAAATTGTATTACTGCTAATTTAGGATTAGATGCACGTTGGGCAGGAAATGAAGGCGGATATGCAAGAGCTTCAGAATGGAGTCCTGTGGGATTTAAACCAGATGCTTATGGAGATAAAGGATATAATGAAAGATATGGTCTTACTGCTGAAGGAAAAGATTTAGGAAGTAGAGATGTATTAAGAAAAGTACCTGAAGTATTTTGGTTCCCTGCCGAAGTAGATATATCCATAAGAAATGGCGGATCAAAAGGAGATCAGTGGTTTTGGCATGCAGATCAGACATTAAAAGACATGCAGACATTAATGAATATTTATTATAAATCAGTAGGAAGAAATGCTAACTTGCTTTTAAATTTCCCTGTAAATAAAGATGGTATAATACCAACAGAAGATGTAGCTCGTATAAAAGAATTTAAACAATATTTAGACAAGACTTTTGCTACTGGATTGCTTAAAGATCAAGATACTTCATGGATTGGTGCTGATAATGGGCAATCAAAAGAGTATGAATTACAAACTTCTAATTCTCCTTTTAATATTTTAGTTATTCAAGAAGATATTAGTAAAGGTCAGAGAGTTGAAAAATTCACTATACAATATTTTAGTGCTAACACATGGAAAGATGTAACTCTTGACTCAATTTCAGAAGAAACAGGAACAATAGGATATAAACGCATTATAAAATTTAATAAAATTACTGACGCTAGCAAAATAAAAATAACAATAAATCAAACAAGACTCCCTGCTAATATAGCAAACATTAATATTTATCACTCTGATACTTATTAAAATAATACAAATAAAAGGAGAAACCGCTATAATTATTTTATACAGTTTCTCCTTTGCTACTATAAACAACATAAAAATATTTGATTGAATAATTGTTATTTATTTATCTACCCAAGTTTGTTTAATTTCACCTTTAGCTGCAGGCATCTTTAATCTTAATATAATGCCGCCATTTTGAGTATCTCCAAGATATTCTATTGCTTTATCAAAAACATAACCTTCTTTCAATTTAAATGCATATCTTAATTCTAAAGTATCTCCTCCATTAACAATAGTGGGGGTTCCAACAATATAAGGTCTGCCATTATTGACTGTTATATCACATAATTCCTTATAATCATAAGTATAGCCTATTTGATCTGCTATTTGATAATCTGCTCCCCATAAACTACTATCTCCTACATTTTGAGGTTCGGTTTTTATTCTATATTCTCCAGATACTGGCGATAGTGTTTCTCCTTCTATAGAAAACTCCTTATTAATAATATCAGTTTCTGTAATATCTTTAAAAGAAAAAGTTACTTTTTTATTTTCTTGATTTGATAGATTATAGCCTATACCCAACATTTTGCCACCTGAATCTTTTAATACATAAATAAAATCAGATACTTTTACTATTTTATTATTGTTGTTATTGTTAGTAGTAGAATCTGTAGGCGTGTTTGTACAACTTAATAATAAAAACATAAACAAAATATATAATATTTTTTTATTCATAGTATTCTCCTTAAATTTATATAATTTAAAATTATAGTCCATTATATACTTTAAATCTATAATATAAAAAAATATAGTAGAATAATATATTGATAAAATTAATATTATATAAATATTTCTTAATCTAAATTTTACTCTTGTCGATAATTAAGAAAAATATATTAATTAAAGAGTACTGTTTTATGTCTAATAAAAAATTTATGATAAAAGAAGAGAAGGCTGTGTTTGCCGATATTCGTTCTGCTATATCTATTAGTTTATTCGATAGTGAATTGAATAATTTTGATGGAAGTATTGATATGGACGTGAGGAGGGCTGTTATATATAATAAAATCGTATTTGAAAATCTAAGTAAAAGGCTGCTTTCATATTATGCAAGCAGAGAAGATAATAGAAACAAAAAAAAGGAGCTTTCTTTAATAAGAACTCTAAAAAAAGAAAATGCTATATCTAAAGAAAAATTATACTATTTAGAAAAACCAGATGAACATACTTTTGATTTTTTAAATGATGTACTTGATAAAAATAAGAATATTAGAGGATACAGTGAATATATAATTTATTCACTATTTAATCATTATTTTGACTATATCAAAAACTAATAGTTTTAAATATTATTGTCCTTAAAAAAGTAGTAAAAAAAGGATTATATTATTATGAAAAAAATAGCTATAGCTTTTTTAGTATTGATTTTTACTTGTGTGAATATATTCTCTCAAAATGCTGCTCCAAATGATGAAAGAAACATAGACAGAGAATTCTATAACGCAGAAAAACTTTTCTTTCAAAAAAAATATAATTTTGCAAGAGAAGCTTTCTTACTTTATATTAAAAGAAGACCCTTATCAACTAATGATATGCTTTATTATTATATAGGAGCCTGCTATTTCCAAGATAAACAATACGAAAATGCTATTAATTATTATAAATTAGCTTTTGATATTAATGATTCTTATTCTTTTTGTAATAATATAGCTAATTCTTATTATCAATTAAAAAATTATGATGAAGCTTTAATTTGGTATAACAGAGCAATAGAGAGACTTTACTCTCCATATAATGCAAAATTAAATTATGAAGTATTAACCAATTACACAGTATCACAAAATGTTGTAACTAATACAATATTTATTTTTGATAATAATAATACAGATAATATCACTAACCTATCATTATCAAACGACATTATCTCAAATACTGCTTTATTAGTCACAAATAATATTATAACTAATACTACATTATCTAATAATATAGCATCTAATAACATCTCTACAAATAATGCAGATAATTTTACTAACACAACAGAAAACATATCCAATGCTATAAATAATTTAAATCAATCAAATGAAAACATAAAAAATCTTATAAACAATACATTTACAAAACTTCCATTATTTACAAATATTGTTGTAACTAATACATTTACAAATGAATATGAGTATACAAACACAACTGTAATTTTTGAAGTTAATACTAATTTCATGTTAGAAGTGGTAGACCCAACAGTGTCAGAAACTAGCTTGCCTCCAAATTTAGATAATACAAATGAAAATGCTACAAACTCTAATTCCCATATTCTTGCCACTAATTCAACTGCTGCGGGTTCTAGTTATGTGATAACAGAGGAAAATCCTTATATAGTAACAAATATAATGGTAATGACAAATATAACAGATACTAACGGCAATAGTGTTTCAATAAAAACTAATGTTGCTTCTGTTGATTTATATAATACTTGGGGACTATATTATAGTGCTTATCTCAATATGGGGCATACTTATTTAACTTTGGGTGATATCACTAATGCAGCAATATCTTACGAAATATTTTTAACTAATGTAGGAAGTGATTATTATCAAAAAGAATCTTTAGAGAGAGTAATATCTCTCATAAGAAGCAATGATACATCTATAAAGTTTATGCCTTTTACAAACAATTACAGAGTAACAACAAATAATGACGGAAGCATTACTACAGAAAATATGTTTCCAAATTTTGATTATGAAAGAGAGACAATATATCCTAATGGGGTGAGAATAGTTTATGAGAATGGAAAGATAGAAAAAACAAAAATATATTCTAATAATTATGAAGTATCTTACACTATATACCCTTATGGAAAAAGAGAAATAGAGATAGTGTCTAAAAATGGAGATAAAAGAGTAGAAACTTATATGATAGATAATTCAAAATCTATTAATACTAAAACATCATCAGGCAATATATATGAATATACTCTATATTCTGACGGTTCTTTTATAAATAGAAAAACTTTAGAAAATAATAAAGCATTTGTAGTGGAAAGGTCAGACGGTTCTATTACCACAAATTACAAAGATGATAATGGAGCATTTTTCTACAGCAGAAGTTTAGACGGTACAGAAGTAAAAAGAACAGAGGATAATTTAGGAAATATTACTACAGAGACAAGAAGAGTCGATGGAGCTTTAATAGTAAAAACAGAAAATCCAGACGGAAGCTACACAGTTGTTGCTAATTATGTTGATGGAAGCATAGGCACTACTACGGTTGATACAAATGGAATGAGCAATTTAAAAATAGTTTATCCAGATGGAAGAGTTGAAGAGAGAAATTCTCAAGGAGCTGGAGTTGGTACTTTCTCTTATAATGTAAAAGCTGATGACGGAAGCATTATAACAAAAACATATAATGAAGATGGCTCTTTTACAGTAGTTACTAAAAAAGTTGATGGAACTATAATTACGGATACTGTTGGCACTGATACTATAAGCGAAATAAAAATGCCAAACGGCACTACAATAAAAAGAATAATAAGACAAGACGGCTCAAAAGAAACAACTACACTTAATAAAGATTCAAGCAGTGTAACAGAAGTTGCATCGGCAGATTCTAGCAGTGTAACAACAACAATAAAACCAAATGGAAGCAGTATAGTTGTTGTAAAAGATGTTTACGGCAATACAGAAACTACAAACACAGAGGCAGATGGAAGTACATCCACTACAAAAACTACAACAGACGGTAAAACTACAATTAATGAAGTAAGAGCAAATGGTGTTACTATAGATATAGAAAATGACGGCCGAAATAAAACAACAATAGCAAAAGATGCAGAAGGCTATGTGTTGGAGATGAAACAGTATAGAAATGAAGCCCCTACAATTACATTAGTTGATGCTTTAGGAGAGGCTGTTGATATAGATACTGCAAGAAGAATAATAAGAAATATGGATTTAAATATTAAAGCAGAAGATATAGACAATTTGAAAGTTGTTCAAGAGGAAATTGAAAATGTTGCAACAGAAGATAATACTGATGCAGATGAAAATATTCAAAATACACAAAACTCTATAGAAGAAACTACAGAAAATACAGCCGCTCAAAATGCAGAATCAAATATAGCTGAAAATAATAATGCAGAAAATGCTGATAATAATATAGAAACAACACAAAATAACACTCAGCAACAGTAAAAATATTATACACATAAATAACTATATTTTGTCACTGCGAGCCGCAGCACCTTTCCGCACGATATTGCTTATTCTTATTGAACAGCATTTATACGTGCGGTTTATTAGACTTGTTTCAAAACTAAATTAATAAATATTTATGTTGTTTTAATTTTACTGATTATGAATATATATTAAATAATGATATATGTTTGTAGCTATATTCCATGAAAATGCAGTCCTTTTGCTTCTTTGTGCCACGCCTCCGGCACTTCCTTCGGTCGCAAAAGAAGTGGGGTGCTGCACGGTGTGTACTTCGTTAAGGGCAAAGCCCTGCAAATAATAAAAAAGATAAAAATTCTATTGTTCTTTTTCTCGCCGCCTTCGCGGTGCGGACTTCGTCAAAGAACCAAAAAGTGCAAATATTTTTACTTTATATCTTGGAATGTATAAGATTAAATTAATGCCTATATTTTGTATCTTTTTGAAAATAATTTTATTCTTTCAAAAACCCATGCTCATATATCTTAACGGCAATATTATTAGTATCAAGCCCCTTTAGCGAACTTCCTAAATGCAGTAACAGTCTGCACCAAGCCGTACTAGATAAAATATATAAAATGCTTTACTATATAAATAATTATGATACAATATAATGTAAGATAATTAAACATATAGTTATTATGGAAGTTAAAATAAATGGAGAAATTCTTAAATGGGCTAGAGAATGTGTTAATTTGTCCATTGAAGAAGCAGTTTTAAAAACTAAATTAAAGTCATTAACCAATAATGACTTATTACAGTTCGAAAACGGAGAAAAATTTCCTAAAATAAATATAGCTAAAAATTTAGCAAAAATCTATGGAATTAATTTGGCTGTTCTATATATGCCTCGTGTTCCTAAAAACATACAACCAAAAATTAATGACTTTAGACAAATAACTAATAAACTTTCAAGAAATGCAGTTCTTTTAATTAGAAAATTAGTATCTCATCAAGAATGGTTAAAAGAATATTTAATTTCAAATGGATATAAAGAGCTAGATTTTGTTGGTATGGTATCCATAAAAAATACTTCTATCAAAGAAACTATAAAAATTATAGAAAATAAATTAAATGTTCAAGTAAATTATGATAAAGATAGTAAATTCAATTTTAATGAAATAAAAAAATCATTAGAAAATAAAAATATTTTTATATCTATAGCAAATTCTCATAATTGTAATTTTAAATATAAAGTAGAAGTTCAAGAAATTAGAGGTTTTGCAATAGCTGATAAAATAGCACCATTTATATTTATAAATTCTTCTGATTCTGATAATGCTAAATTGTTTACTTTAATACATGAACTAGTGCATATATTAATTGGAGAAACAGGAATATCTAATATATATTCAAATGATACTAAAAATAAAGTTGAAGTTTATTGTAATAAAGTAGCATCTGAATTATTAATACCAGATAAAATATTTATAAAATATTGGGAAGAATATAAAGAGGATAATATAGAAAATAAAATATTAAAATTATCAAAAAAATTCCCATCTAGTCAATTAGCTATTATAGTAAAAGCAAAATCTTTAAAATATATAGATGAAAATATTTTTCATAATTTTTTTAATAGATTTTCAAATAAAAAAATTACGAAAAATGATGATAAAAAAGGAGGAGCTGATTATTATAAAACTATAGATAAATTAAATACAAAAAAATTTGCTAATTATGTTTTAGAAGCATATCATGATAATGAAATAACTTTGAGAGATGTATATGATTTATTATCTGTAAAATCAAATAATTTGAAAAAGTATATAGATAGGACATTGTAAATGGAATATATTTATTGTTTAGATACTAACTTTTTTATTGAATTATGGAATAAACATTATAGTCCAGAAATGTTTATAGATTTTTGGGATAAATTAATAGACATCGCAAAAGATAAAAAATGTTATATACCTATTCAAGTATATGAAGAAATAATACAAATAGATGACAATGTAGAAAAATATATTAAAAGAAATAAAGATTTTTTTGTATGCAGTTATACTGAAGAAATAGAAAGCAATTTATCAAGTTTATATCAAGATGAATATACTTATAATTTGATAGATAATAAAAAATTAAAGAATTATGCTGATATATTTGTTTTAGCTTATGCCAAACATTATAATTCTATTGTAGTAACTTTTGACGGCAAATTAATAAACTGCTGTAAAAATCACAATATAGAATATATATACCCTTATGATTTTATTAAGAAAAATAATTTTAAATTTATAGTACAAAACTAAAATTACTATTTCAAAAAATCATACTTCAATTATAACCCAAATATATAAATCATCAACAATATATAAGATGATTAAAAAAAATTCTAAACGAGGGCTAACAGCCCGTATGCTAATATTATTAATATTTTTTGGTTCTTTTTATAAAAAAGAACATTTTAGGACTTTAGAAAAATATAAGATAATCCATTAATAATGTAAATGCCTTTTGCTTCTTTGGGTCACCAAAAGAACTGGGGGCGTGGGGGCAAAGCCACCACAACTAATAAAAAGCTAAAATCACTCCTTCAAAAACCCATGCTCATACACCTTAACGGCAATCTTTTGGGCAAGAATATCCATTTTAGACTTGAGGTCGGCAAGTAATGAGTTGTAAGTTTCGTCTTTAGAGGTTGGATTCATACGACCCTTGTCATTAAATTTCTGGAAAAATGCACGTATGTCATAGTAGGACGCATTAACATTAATAAGGTCGAAAGAATGATAATATTTCCATAAAGATAACCCAGCCTCAAAAACCGCATTAGCCTCACTTGAAAATTTTAAAGGATAAGACGATTTTGTATTGCTGCTAAAAAGACTGTCATTGTCTGAAATAGTTTTTTTAATCTTGCCGGAAAGGAAATCAGTCATAAAGTGAGAGGCGAAAGAGTCTTTAGCATTAAGCTCATTTTCTGTGAAGGGAATCCAATGATTAACGCCCTGCTCTGAAGAAATTTTATTCTGTGAATGAAAAAGCGTAAAAGCTAAACAATCATTTTTAAATTCTGTATCGTCCTCCCAAGTATTTTTAGGATAAAGGAACTGGTCTCTATCATTGAGCCAATCAGCTTTAATACAATGACGCACCGCAAAAAATATGCATACAGGTAAAATATTTTTTTCATTTATAAAAATAGAATGACCTTTATCTCCTATATTATGTTGTATGTACACTAAATTTTGATGCTGAAAATCTACTCTTCCAGTGTTAAACATACCAAGACATATATCTGAACTATCATATCTAAATTGACTAATCCATTTTCCTATATTAGAAAATTCATTTCCGTTTATATAAAACTTTTTTTGTGATATATAAAAATTTTTATCATCAAATACATCGACTATAATATATGATTTTTTTAATTTAGAGTTAGTATCCCATATTAAAAAACCTATAGGAAAATTTCCATTTACATTATCAAAAGTATCAGCAGGTACAATAAAACCTTTTAAAAATTTAGCTTTAAAAGTTTCTCTAAATATTATAAAATTAGTAGAGTTAACATATTTTAGAGTTGAAAAAGAAGCCAATATACAATTAGGTATTTCTTTATAAATCCTTATAAAAAACTGTGCAAAAAGTTCATTACTTGCCTTACTCATTATATCTTTATATTTATAATATGTGTTATTATCTAAAGCAACTTTCTTTTTATGTTCTCCCTTACCTATTTGAGTTTGCATATTTCCAGCCTCGGCGTAAGGTGGGTTGATATAGATTACTAATTTCTTCCTACTCTCTTCATCTTCTACTATTCGCCTCAAATCTTCTGGAAGCTTATCAAACTCATCATTCAAAAAGTCAAATTGAAATATATGATTTTCAAGCAAGTTCGCCCCATTCTTCACCCGCTCTTTCATTATCTCTGCATCTGCCTTGTCCAAAGTAGATGCCCATATGTTATATTTATTCGTAAGCCCCGCAAGCAAATTCCCCGTGCCTGCCGCACAGTCCCATATATAATATTCCTCCTGCCAATTCTCCCCCAATACTTCCGCTATATATTCCTGACTCTTTTCAACCCATATCTGCGGCGTGAAAAACGAGCCCTTTCGCTCTCTTATATCCTGCGGCACAAGTAAATCCCGCCTCTCTATTATATAATCCCAATATTCCTCTTTAGGCGGTCTTTGATACCTCTTCCAAAACTCATTATGCGACTTCTGCTTATCATAAAAATACGCTTCCTTACTCGATGCAAGCCCCATATCGTCTATTTTTCTGTCAAGCTCATAATGATCATTTTTTAGTATTACATATAGTTTTTCTTTTAATGTTAAATTATTCTCGCTTAGTAAATCCGCCAAATAAAAATCCGCATCTATTATACCAAAACTTTTAGCCCTATCCCAATCCACAGATATAGATTCTTTTACCGCATTAAGCCACTTTGAATATATATTAACAAAATTATTCTTATCAATCTGCACTTTCGATAAGGAGTTTTTACCCGCTATAAAATTAACCCTTATAAACTCTTTTAATTCTCTCTCATCATCATCAAATTTATAAATATAGCTTTCATTTTTCAAAGTATTTTCTACTAATTTATAAAGCTGTTTAAACTCTTTAGACTCATGGTCAGAAGGCGTTACATTCCAATTAAAATCATTTTGATTAAACACATCAAGCACTTTATAATACTGAATAAAAGCAATTTTCTCAGCATCAAAAGCCCCCAAGAAAGGCGGAGGCAAATGTTTATCAAATACTCTTTTCTTTCCGATAGTGAGTATAAGCTGCACAAAGGATTCATATATATCATTTTTATTTCCTTTTTTAGCTTCCGCCCACAAAAAATATTCAGTATCTTTTTTATCCGCTTCTTTTTTTGGAGCGATACTAAAATCAATCTCATCTATAATTTGAGTATTATCAAAAGAGTGAAAATAATCTCTAGCGACTTTATTTTTTAATTCTTCTTCTCTGATAGTTTTACTGTAAGACATAATAGTTATAATATTTTAATTTTCATTAAAAGTCAACGATTTCATAATAGTTTTATAGAGCCTTAATTTAATTTTACTAAAGAACTATATTTTGTTATATAAGATTTTATTTTATTCAACTTTTTCCCGCCGCAAAAAGTTGCAAAAAGTGCAAATACTACAACCTTATATTTTACAATATATTTTAGATGTAATATAACATCTAAAATTTAACCTACACCTAAATGTAGATTTTATAAAATGCAGCCTTTTTGCTTCTTTGTGGCAACAAAAGAAGTGGGGTGCGGGGCAAAGCCCTGCAAACAATAAAAAAGATAAAAATCTTATTGTTCTTTTTCCCGCCTTACGCGGTGCGGACTTCGTCAAAGTTTTTAGCTTTTGGGTACATTTCAGAAAAACTACAAGTATTCAAGTTTTATATCTAAGAAATATATATAAAATAATACCATATCTTTTTTGACTATACTTCATAAAAAGGCAGTTCTTTATAAAAAATATCCAAATCATATAAGTTCAATATAAAAAACTAATTATGTAAAAAATTATTATTTTTAATTTAAAAAAATTGTAATTATAAAGAAATTTGTTATATTTAAATAAATATTTCATATACAACAATAAAGGCAATAATGAAAAATATACTAAAAATCCTAATAACAATTCTAATATTTAGCTCTACATTATTCGCAAAAAGCGGTCTTGAAATAGCTCTATTTGTTCCTATTGGCATGAGTGTAGGCATCAATACTCACCCAGAACGCCAAACAAATATGAATCAAAACACATATGATAACTATATATCAAACAATACAAGAAATACATTCGTTGGTTTTGAAACAGGTGCTTTGGTGCAAATTGGATATAAATTAGATATTAATAGAACTTCGAGCTTTAGTTTTTTAGCTGAATTGGGATACAGCAGAGATACATTCAATTACAAGTTAAAAGATACAGAAACTAATTCACAAGCAATAAGAATGGAAAACTACAGAAATTACACTTTTGATAGTTTTTTAATTGGAGTGCTTCCTAAATTTAATTATAAAAGATTTTCTATAGGTATAGGTGCCGGAGTTAAAATTGCTTTAGCTGGAACTATAAATAATTCAAGCTATAATTCTCTGCTTGGATATTCTACAGAAAAACTTCAAATAATAAATACTAAAAACTACAAAGATTATTTTAACTCAAATATAATACCATATATTAAATTAGCAGTGGATTATAGTATTTACACTTCTAAGAAATTTGATTTTGTACTTGGAGGATATGTCGCTTATGATTTTCCGCTTACATATACACCAAAAAATGCTGATTTAACAAAAATAGTGCCGGATAAAATATCTAGTTTTGATATAGGATTTAATATCGGCGTAAAAATAAGACCTTTATAATAAAGAGAGATTAAATGAGATTTTTTAAAATATTAATAATAATGTTAGTTTTATCAATAAATGCATTTGCTAAAAACAGCCTTGAAATTGGAATATTTGTGCCGTTAGGAATTGGAGTTGGAATAAATCAGTATTCTCTTACAAATGAAAACCCTACTCCGCAGCAAGAGACTAATTTTAACAACATTGTAAAAAAAGAAAATAGAAAATCTGGAGTTGGTTTTGATTCTGGAGTTTTATTAAATATAGGGTATAGATTTAATATTAATAAAAATATGAGTTTTAGTTTATTAGGTGAAATAGGCTATTCTCATGATGAGTTTTCTTTTTTTAGAGGAGATGATAATAATAAAAATACTTCAGTTTATATGTTTGAAAGTATTGTTTTTGGAATATATCCAAAATTAAATTGGAAAAAATTCTCTTTTGGTTTGGCAGGCGGAGTAAAAGTGCCTTTATATGTTAGATCTGTTTCTTCATATTATAATTATACAAAAAATGAAATTGATAGAAACATAGAAAATTATAATGCTTCTCAAGTAAAAAATATATTTAATCTTCCTATAATACCATATATAAAATTTTCAGTTGACTATTCTATTTATACAGATAAAAAAATCAATTTTGTTTTAGGCGGATACGTTGGATACGATTTTGGACTTTCACTAAAAAAGCCTCTTTTAAATAATCAAAATCCAAATCTAACAAAATTAATGAAACAAAATATATCAAGCTTTGACATAGGTTTTCAAGTGGGCATAAAAATATTGCCAAATTATTAAATTTATATTTAAGTTTTAAGGAGCAAAAATGAAAAAAACACTATTTATAATATTAAGCTTATTTACAATGATATTATTTCTATTAAGCTGTAATAATAATTCCTTGAAACCAGATGCCTATACAAAAGAAGAAATAAATAAAAAATATCCTTATTGGGACGTTGGAGTTGCTGAGTTTAAGATAGCAGAAGATTTGACTAATTATGCCACTATAACAGTAGAAGAGAAACGTTTTATATTAAGATGTATGGCACTTATGAGAGTGGCTGTAAATACTACAGAGTTTCCTGCAGAAGTAAATAAAAATAAAAATAAGTTAGTCTCTTCGGTTGAAGCAAGGTATGGAAATGCCTTAATAAAAAAAGGCGACAACTATGACCCTAATATAATGGTTGAAGTTATACGTTCTCTTCAATATACTAATTTCATATACGAAAAAAGGTCTACTAGAGGAGTTGCTCTTGGTGCTCTTGGTCAATCAAGATATGTGCGTTATTTAGGAGGACAAGCCCCTAATCAAATTCCTACTGCCAATTGGGTTGGTTTTGAAAATGCTAATTGGATTAAATGGTCTTATGGTTATGCTAGTTTTTCTGGTTTAATGTTTCATGAGCATATGCATAATATAGGCTTTAATCATGTAGGAGGTCATGATGTACCTAGTACTCTTCAAAATATTATGACAGATTTAATGAATCGAATATTAAACGGCGATTTAAAAAGCAAATATGCTAAGGCTTTAGATGAACTTACTGCTTATTACTATACTCAATATAAACATCTACTTTTAGAAGACAGTGTTTTTGACCCAAGTAAGAAATAACATTTTTTTACTTACCATAATATTTAATTGATAACTTATTTCAAGCATTCATATAATCAAAAAATACTTAAAGTAAGTTATCATAATTCCGAAAAGTTATGTAAACTATACACAAGGACTATCATTAAAAATGAAAGATAATATAGCTTCCAATGCTTACAGTCTCATAAGAAGAAAAAAATATAAGAAAGCTAAAGATTTACTTTTATCTAATAGAACTGCATTAAACCGCGACCCTAATGCTCTTGCTATGCTTGCTTTTGCTAATATATTTTTGAAAGACTTTTATGCTGCTGAAGAAGTATCTAGAAAGGCACTTAGAGAGGATAGTTTTTGTGTGAATGCCATGCTTGCAAAAGGATATATTAGTTTACATAATGGACACAGAGAAAATGCTTTAAGAGAGTATTTTAGAATATTAGAGCTTGACCCTCAAAACAAAATAGCTAAAGACAATATTGAAAGAGTAAGATTTTTAACTAATAATGCTAAAGGAAATGAAATTAACCCCAAAGCATATATTTTAGGAAAAAGAGAAATATCTATATTAAAGCTCCTCATTATTATACCAATAATTTTTGTTATATCTTTTTTATCATATTTAGCAATAGACAGAGTATATCCTGCTGTAAAATATATATTATTAGACAAAGAGCAAAAAGAGCTTAGAGAGAAATTAGAAAATGTATATTTATTTGAAGGACTTGAAGACGGGAAGATTCCAGAGAGTGCAAAGAGCCCTACCTACTCTCCTAAAGAAGTAGCAGATATGTTTGACAAAGCAAAAAAGAATATGAGAAGTGCATCAGTTAATGAAGCAGTTATGATAATAAACGGTGCATTAAAAAGCGACATTAACGAATATTTAAAAGAGAGATTTAGAGTTTTAAAAGAGTTTGTAATAGCACCAGATTATAATATCTTTAGAGAAAGTCCAGATTATCTTACAGTAGTAGGCAACTATGAATTATACAACGGCGGATATGTAAAATGGAAAGCGGACGTAAACAGCATATCAAAAACTAATATAGACGGAGTACCAAAAAACAAAGCAAGAATATTAGTATATGACCACAACGCAGAAAACATAGCAGGCGTTGCTGACTTAATATACAATGTAACATTAAATCTAGAGCCAAAGAACTATATAGAAGTTTACGGCAAAGTATTGGGCTACGACAACAAACAAAAATCTATACAGTTAGAAGCCCAAGTAATAAAGTATTTGCCTAAGAAGAAGTAATTAATATATATTAAAGTCTCATAAAGGTATTTAAATGTTATCTAATATGTTACAAAATATTATACAATCTGAAATAGGAAGAAAAACTATTGAAAAAATTGAAATACCTATTTCTATTACTAAAAATATAAAAAATACTTTAAGACCATATCAAATAAATAGTTTACAGTATTTTATAGCATATTTAAATGAATATGATAATAATGAAAATCAGCATTTAATGTTTAATATGGCTACAGGAAGCGGTAAAACATTAATAATGGCTTCTTTGATACTTTATTTATATGAAAAAGGCTATAGAAATTTTTTATTCTTTGTAAATTCTGTAAATATTATAGATAAAACAAGAGAAAATTTTTTTAATATATCAAGTAATAAATATCTTTTTAATAGTGAAATAATAATTAATAATAAAAATATTGAAATAAAAGAAGTTAATAATTTTGATTATTCAGATGATTATAATATAAATATATTTGTAACTTCTATACAATATTTACATAATTTATTAAAAGAAAATAAAGAAAATGCTTTTGATATAACAAATTTACAAGATAAAAAGATTGTTATATTAGCAGATGAAGCACATCATTTTAATGCAGAAACATCTAAAAATAAAATTCCACAGAAAGAACTTTTTGAAGAAGAAAAATCAAATGAAAATTGGGAAAATACTGTACAAACTATATTTCAATCTAACAAAGATAATTTTTTACTTGAATTTACAGCTACTATAGATTATGAAAATAGTTTTATAGTTGATAAATATTTGGATAAAACAATATTTAAATATGATTTATTAAAATTCAGACAAGATTTATATTCTAAAGAAATTGATATAATACAAAATGATGTTGATAAAAAATATTTAATGCTTGGTGCTGTTATAGTTAGTGAATATAGAAGAGAAATAGCATCTAATAACGGTATAGATTTAAAGCCGATAATTTTATTTAAAGCACATAAACTTATAAAAGAATCTCAAGAAAACCAAGAAATATTTAATGATTTAATAGATAATCTAAAAGAAAAAGATATTGATAAATTATACAAATCTAATCTTAAAGAAAATGATAAAAAAGATATCATATATAAAGCTATAGGATATTTTAAAAATAAATATAAAGATTTTGATATTTTTATAAGCAGAATAAAAGAAGCTTTTAAAAAAGAATATCAATTAATAACTAATGAAAAAACTAAATCATCAGAAGAAAAAAATGATAAAGATAGTAAGGAAATGTCAAAACAAAATAAATTGTTAAATACACTTGAGAATAAAGACAATCCTATAAGGGTTATTTTTAGTGTTAATAAATTAAATGAAGGCTGGGACGTTTTAAATTTATTTGATATAGTTAGGTTGTATGAAAAAAGAGACCCAGATACAAAAAATAAAAAAGCTGGAAAAACTGCAATAAGCGAAGCTCAGCTAATAGGAAGAGGAGCAAGATATTATCCTTTAAAAATAGATTATTATAATGATGATGAAATATATAAAAGAAAATATGATAAAGATTTGGATAGTGATAAAAGAATATTAGAAACATTATATTATCATAGTATAAAAGACAGCAGATATATATCAGAATTGAGAACTGTATTAAGAGAGCATGGTCTTTTAGATGATGTATATTGCAGAGAAGAAGATTTTAAACTCAAAGAAAATGCAAAAAAATATGCTGATACAAATTTTATATTTTCTAATAAAAAAGAAGAAAAGAGCAGATTATACAAGGAAGATAAAACATTAGTAGGAAATAAAAAATCTTTTGAGGATATTAGAACTCATCTTAATAATATTACATTTGAATATATTTGTAAAACTGGTTCAAGAAAAACAGAACATGCTATTAATGAAGAAAAAAATTTAACAGAAAGTGAAAAACTTCAAAATCTTAAAAGAGAATCTTTGGGAAAGCCTAAACATATAAGTTTTAGAGATATTAAAGATTATATAAAAATTAATGCTTGGTATAAAATGAATTACGGATTTGATAAACTTAAACCGAAATTCCAAGATTTAAAAAATATAGGAGAATTATTTGAGAATTTAAGGGATATAAAATTTATATTTTTTAATTTAAATGATAAATATATAAATATAAATGATGAATATATTAACTTCCTTACAACAGATTTTTATCCTAAATTAATTAAAATAATTGATGAAAATTATAGTGAATATGTAGGAACAAAAGATTTCTATCCTAAATTAATTAAAGATATATTTAGAGCTAAAAAGAAAAAAATATACGATGAAAAATTATGTGCCAATATGGAAAACATAGAATATTATGCACAAAATATTTTATACGCTGATAGTGATTTAGAAATAGATTTTTCTACAAAGCATATTTATGAAGTTATAGAATATCTAAAAAATAAAAGCTATAGCAATATATATTTATTTAGAAATGACCAAGATTTAGCTATATATAATTTTGATAATGGGGCAGCTTTTTACCCTGATTTTATCTTGATATGCGAATATAAAAAAGAGCAAATTCATTATCAAGTATTTTTAGAGCCTAAAGGAAAACATCTAGAATCTTCACCAGAAGAAAAAGCAAAACAAGATTTTTTACTATCTATAAAAAACAATAGTAATTTAAATAAAGATACTTTTGAGCTTGATACAGATAAATATATTTTATTTGGTATGAGATTTTTTACAGACAATGATAATAATAATTCTCAAAAATGGAATGATGAATTGAAAAATGAATTTAAAGGATAATTAAATGGAATATATACATGACTATTTAAAAAAATTATTAAAAAAAAATAATAGCTATATAGGAGAAGATGGAGATTTATTAATATCAAAAATAGCTGAAGATGCAAGACTTTATAATTCAGAATTAATAAAATTTCTGCTTAATGATAAAAGATGCAAAGATTATTTTTTTGAAAAAATAGATGATGTAACTATTTTTAAATCAGAAGATTTTAGAATATGTATAAATGATGCAAGATTTTTAGGAAATAGTTTTACAAAATACGGAAATAAAATAGGATTAATAACTGACAGAACAACAGAAAAAATAATGAATGAAGATTATGTTGTATTAAGTTATCCTTATAAAGACTGCACTCTTGATGGAGGAATGACAAAAACAGAGGCAAAAAGAACAAACAGAAAAGAAACAATGATAAATAATATTCTTTTTAAAGAGGACATACATAAATTAAAAAGCCCTAAAGCATTTAAAAATTTTAAGAAATATAGTTTTGAAAATGGAAAAGTAAAAGAAGAAGCACCTGCAGCTATAAAAGGCAATGAAAATATAATTATTAACGGCAATAACTTTGCAGCTTTATGCAGTTTGAAAGCAAAATTTGCAGGTAAGATAAAATTAATATATATAGACCCTCCATATAACACAGGAAGCGATACATTTTCTTATAATGATAATTTTAATCATAGTGCTTGGCTTGTATTTATGAAAGACAGACTGCAATTAGCTAGAGAATTATTAAGAGATGACGGCAGCATATATATAAATATAGATTATAATGAAGTACATTATTTAAAAGTATTAATGGATGAAATTTTTGGTAGAGATAATTTCATTACTCAAATTATATGGAGGATGGGGTTTTTATCTGGATTTAAAACAAAAGCAAAAAAATTTATCAGAAATTATGATACAATTCTATTTTATTCTAAAACAAATAACTATCTGTTTAATAAAATTTATATAAAAAATGAAGATTTTGCACCATTATTAACAAAAACTGAAATTAAAGAAATGCTAGAAAATTTTAACTTAGATAGTAAAAATGATATAGTTAATAACTATTATTTATTTATTAATCATACAAATAGAGCTGAAAAATATATTTTGGAAGATACTTGGAATTGCAATAAATGGGATAAATTAAATTCTATTTCTATTGATAGTTCTACTTCTAGAGTAGAAGAAACAATGTTATTTAATGGTGAAAATTTTAAAGGACAAAAACCAGAAAGATTATTACAAAGAATAATTGCATCTTCAACAAATGAAAATGACATTGTTCTTGATTTCTTTGCGGGGTCGGGTACTGCTTTAGCCGTTGCTCATAAAATGAATAGGCAATATATAGGGGTTGAGCAGATAGGGGAGCATTTTGATATTTGTGTGGAAAGGCTTAAAAAAGTTATTGAAGGCGATAGTTCAGGCATTTCTAAAAATGTTAATTGGCAGGGCGGAGGAGAATTTATTACTTTTGATATTGCTTCATATAATGCTGATTGGGCAGAAAAAATAAAAAAACTAAAAGATGATAAAGAGTTAAAAGAAACATTTGAAGATATGAAAGATAAATCCTTAATTAACCATAGGCTTCAAATAGATTATTTTGAAAATAAAACTCTTGAAGATGATAAAGAGTTTTTGTCTTTAGATTTAGAAAGAAAAAAAGAGATTTTATTAGATTTGCTTGATAAAAATATGTTTTATGTACCTTTTTCTGAAATGAAAGATAAAACTTTTAAATTATCTGATGATGATATTGAGTTATCTGATGATTTTTACTCATAAAAGTATTATACCCACTTCTCTACCTTCAGCACCCATGCCCCGCTCGCGTATGCCGCTTCTAAGCCAACTTCGCTGTCTTCAAAGATTATTGTATCTTTGTTTGATACATTGAAACAATCCATGCACTTAAAAAATATCTCTGGGTGAGGCTTTTTGTTTATTATGTCTGCACCTGTTAAAACTAAGTCAAACGCTTCTTCTAATTTAAACGCTTTTAATATGCCGTATACTCCGTTTGGTGAGGCTGTGGTTGCTAGTGCTAGTTTTTTCTTACCCCTATTTGATAATATTGTTTCGCAAATAAAAGGGTGAATGTCTAAAAGATTGAGATTGTTTAAATATATTTCTTCTTTTTTAGTATGTATCTTCTCAATTAAAGCGTCTTTATCTTTTGTTATTTTATTTAAATCCAATATATTAGATACAAAAGTTTTGTAATGTAAGCCAAAGCATTTATTATAATAATATTCTTCGTCAAGCTCTATATTAAACGCTCTAAAAGCATTGCTGTATGAATAATAATTCAAATAAGCACTGTCGATTAAAGTACCGTCCATATCAAATATTAAGAGTTTTATATCCGTCATAATTAAACCTTATAATTTTTTGAATATTAATTATAGCATAAAGATAAATTTTTTACATTAATATTTATTCTATAATTATAATATTGTATAATTCTAATATAATATATATAATATCACTAAAAAACAACTATGAAAATATACACATTACTATTATTAACATTATTTGTAATATCCTCATGTACAACCCCACCAAAAAAAGATATAAATAATGAAGAAGCTCAAATGTGGATTGAAGAGTCAAAAAATAAAATAGTAATAGATAATTTTCAAAATACATATAGATTTGATAAAAACTCTAATATAGACATCATAATATACAGCTACTCTAACCCTACAAAATACAATCTTTTAAAAATGTCAGAAAAAAATAAAGCTGTATATTATACCAAAACAAAAAGGCAAAGCTTCATATTAGGCTCACTTCCCGCATTTAATTTATATAATTTATTAGAAACTAAAAAAGTATATGACCCAATGTATTTAACTGTAGATTTTAATTATAGTAGGAATTTCAAAAATAACACTATATACAGATTTAAAGGATTTGTAATAGAAAGCGGAAACCTATATATAGCAAATAATTATAATAAATATTATATAGAAAAATTAGAAAATTGGCTTAATAAAAACGGTTATGGAAAAGATTTATATTGGAAGCCATACAATAGTGCTAATTGGAATGAATATCCTATACCAACAGAAGATGATATAGACTGGGATAATGTTTTTTTATTAGGAAAACTAGAAAAATAGTTATAATATGCTATAGAAAATAGTAACTTTCTTTTATTGTTATATACTCCTAATTAAGTTAAATTAAGCACAACAATTAGGAGGTATCATGACAGTTAGTTCAAAATGCATTGAAAATATTAAAAATACTAAAAAAAACACTCAAAAAATAGGAGAATTATATTCAGCTATTTCGCATAGTGTGGGAGCTTTACTCTCAATAGCTGGATTTGTTCTTATGCTTATAAAAGTAAATAAAAACTATGTGCTTCCTGTGGTAGTTTATGGTGTTGGTATTACATTACTATATACATTCAGCTCTCTATATCACTTTTTCCCAGATGGCAAAGTAAAAAAACTATTTCGTAAATTTGACCACATAGGCATATATATTTTTATAGCAGCAACATACACGCCGCTATGCATATTTTCACTTCCAAAAAATGTAGGAATGCTTATATTATCTGTGATATGGGTATGTGCATTAATCGGTGTAATATCGAACACTATTTTAATATATAAAAGCCCAATACTCACAATAATTTTATACATTTCTATGGGTTGGATTATTGCTTTTGCTTTCAAACCTCTTTTAAAGGAGTTTAATATACTTCATTTAAGCTGGTTAATATGGGGAGGAATATTTTATACTATAGGGGCATTCTTATATGCATTAGGAAAAAAGTATCAGTATAAAACTAAACAATTCACCCATGACATATTTCATATATTTGTATTAATGGGCTCATTCTCTCATTACTGGTTTTTATACCAATATGTGATTTCTTGATATACAAAAAGGGCTGCTCTAAATATTTAGGAGTAGCCCTTGATTTTTTTATTATTTATATATTATCTCATTATAGTATCATAATAATTAACTATGTACCAATACTCACCCATCTTTCTTAATATAAATATTCTTTTTACTGTAGGGTCATAAACATCACCAGTATTTATATTGAAGAATCTATTATACATAGTAACTTCAACTTGAGCTCTTTTAAGTCCATACTCTTCTGTGATAGTAACTTTATCAACAGTATAGTTTAATAAAGTATATACACTTCCAGCATCATATTCTTTAGCCATCATATCCAAAACCATAGTATAATGATTTTTCAATGCAGCATCTTTTGTTGAAATAATATTTCTTCTTAATTCTGTCATAAACTGATTTCTAAGATTTCTATCATAAGCAGAAGCTAAATATTTTTTAAACTCATCAAATAAAGCTTTTTTCTCTTCAGGCAAAGAAGTTCTATAGAGAATATCAAATCTTATAGCAAGCTCTCTAATATTTTCTGATTTATAAGCATTTTCTAAATCATTTAAGAAATTATTTCCAAAATTAGTTCTTATCATATTAACGCTGACAGTATCAGAGAATTGTTCTCTTAAGAAATTTTGAAAACTTAATCTATCAGCTTTTTGATATATTCCAGTATCAGTAAAATCTTCAAGATAAGTATTGCTGTAATTTCTTCTATAAGCCTCACTATATCTTTGACTTATACTAATAATAGAAGGCATATGCATATAATTAAAATAGTTACTCCATTCTTTTCTTTTCATAGCATCTAAAGTATATGTAATAACCTCATCAGGATAATATACAGGCAAAGCAGAAGCATTATTAGTAGAAGCTCTAGCAACAACGATATTATTTGTAGACTGAGCTGATGCTGCTCTTACAGGTTCATCAATAAAGAAATAAGCATCATCTGCTATAATAATATATTTTTCGGTTAAATCAGGCATAGGATTAAAAGTTGCTTCTATTCTATATCTTCCAGACTTTGTAAAATAAAACCAATTATTTAAATCTATAAAAAATGAATAACTTTCTCCCTCTCTTAATGTAATTATTCTATCTTTTGAATTATCTATAGTTCTATCATTTTGATATTTCCATAAAGTATAATTATCTGATGAAACAACTTTATTATTATAATTATCATAAACTGTAAACTTATAATTATTAAAAGGATTAATAGAATTAGTAAAACTTATTTCTCCTTTTTGAGCATATATTTTAATTTCCATAGTTATAGGTTCATTTAATCTATATCTATTTAAGTCAAAATTCATGCTAATATTAAATGAATTAGGAGCCACTATTTCATCATTAGGATATATTCTCTCAACTTCATTTAATACTATCTCATCTAAAAAATTATCCTGCGCAAAAAGTATAGAAAAACTAAATATAAAAAGTATTATATATTTCATACAACATTACCTTAAAAAATACTACTATAATAGTTTATCGACAAAAGCAAAAATAACATAAGGAAATTATATATATTTTATATATAAATATAATAAAGTTTCATAATTCTTTATTTATCTTTATCAAAGCCCTACTTATTATATAATGATTATAATCAATACTGTCTTTCATAGCCTCATAAAGTTTAAAAGAGCCTACTATAGATTTATCATAATCGCTCTCTTCAAACTCAAAGCCCTCTGTAATGGATTTTATAACTCTCTGCATAGTAACACCCAAAAACTCATTGATTTTGCTTATATTAAGTATCTTTATGTCGGATTCGCTTAACTTCTCTAAAAGTTTGTCTACTTTTCTATGCCTTTTTAATTCGCTATTAATTTCATCGCATAATTTAATGGCATTTAATACATAAGGTTTAAGTTCCATTATTTCAGCATCTATTTTCTCTAAACCTGTTTTTATGCTTGATAATATTTCATTTTTTTTATTTACTTCTTCAGAGTTTTTATCTATTTCTATATAAATATTATCAAGTTTTTTAAGAAGCTCATCAACTGTAATATTTTCCATTGCCTTGATTATTACTCCGCCTTCTGTGGCATTATAGAATTTTTTACTACTGTTTAATTTGCATTGCTCCTCATACCAATTTCTATACATATCAAAACGAGAATCTGTAAACACGCTCTCCCCATAAACATTTTTCTCTTCTCTCAAATTGCCAGAAACAAGTACTTTATATATTCTACTATCATAAGAATCAAGCTTTCCTATCTCTGTGAAGAAATTCTCTTCATGATAGCTTCCTTTTATATGAGTTTGATGATTAGGAAAAGATAAATCAAGCCCAAGCATTATTATAGGGTTAGCACCAATTCTAATAGCAAAGTCATATGCTGCAGTAGAAACACTTCCACCCATAGTAATATCTCCCCTTTTTCCTAAAGGCTTCATAAAATATTTAGCAAGAGGAAATATAGAATCTAAAAAATATATAGCCCCCTTAAAAGATGATATAGCCTCATTATCAACAGAAGATTCTGCTATCAAAACAGTATCTTTAAAATTGATGTTTCTAAAATATTTTGAGTTCTTTTTTTGTGGGTCAATAGTTATAACAAAGTGCGGTGATATATTATGACTAGATAATGGCTTCATCGCAGTATCTACAGCTATTATTATTGCCTTATCTTTTAATTCTTTTAACTTTCTAATATTTTTCTCTAATGAAGGACCAGCAGAAACTACTACAGCTGGAATATTTTTATATTTATCAAAAAACTTATTTACTCCATAATGAGTTGCTATCTCTACTACATTTGATGCTATATTATAAGCCCATAATTTATCGAATCTTAAAATTGTGTTTATATTAATAGTTTTTTTATCTATTATAGATAGTACTTTTGTTTGATAAAATAAAGCATCATCTGTAAATAAATTGCTATAAGACCTTGTAATAAAAAATTTTACTTTTTTAGTAGTTTTTAAGGATATAAATTTCTCTATATCTTCAATGTCATTTCCGCCAATAAAAAATGTAATCTTACTGTCTTCTAATATTTTATCTAACTTAAAATTATCAATAAGCAAATTAAAAAAAATAATAGAAGGCTCAATTACAACTATATTGATATTAATCTTTTTTATAGCATTGATTAAATACCCACCTCCAATACCAAATATAAATACCATATCAATATCATCTTCTATTTCTTTAATTAAAGTATTAGCCTCTTTTATAGGGTCATAAGCACTATGAAGCAAAACGCTCTTTCCATTCTTTACAACTTTTGCAGAAAGGTTTTTAGATTTTGTTTCAATAACCTCTAAAGAAATATCATCTTCTTTTTTAGCATTATCAAGTAAATCTAAAAAATTAATAGGATATGCTTTTATATTTTTTTTGGGGCTGTCCTAGATAACTAAAAAAGCTCCTTTCTTGCTAAATTATATATAATTTCCAACTGTTTGTCAACTTTTGGATTATTAAATCTAAATTGACACTCTTTAATAAATAAGTGAAAATGTTCTTTTGGTATTCCATTAAATTTACGAAGATGTCTCTTTGCTTGATTCC
>NZ_SAXY01000045.1 GCF_008016535.1 Brachyspira pilosicoli | reverse complement strand
AAGAGTACACGGCATAGACGAAAGAGAATTTTATTCACGATTAAATAAAAATATCACAGTAGAATTATTGAGAGAAAAATTAAAAGAATATACACATTTTTATAACAATCAAAGATTGATTTCTTCGCTAGGTTATATTACAATCAAAGAAAGAATCAAAAATATTATAGCAAGTAAAAGTACAATATCTATGGCTCCATGACAATAAAAATCAAATATATAATTGACAAAACATTAATAATGTAATACTATACTATGCGTTATATTTGAAAAATTATTTATTTACATATTTGGAGAGTTAATTATGGCTACAGCTCCATTAGGTTTTAATAGTAAAAGCGGCAAACAGTATAAAGTTATGTTAGTGGATGATTCTAGTATTATAAGAATAGCTGAAAAAAAAATATTACTTTCAGAAGATTTTAATGTTGTTATGGAAGCAGATAGTGCTATGGCTGCTTTAAAATATTTAAGAGAAATACCAGAAAAACCTGATATTATAATGCTTGACTTTGAAATGCCTCAGATGAATGGATTAGATTTACTTAAAAGAATAAGAGCATTAAACTATGAAGGTAAAATAGTTGTTGTTACTTCACATACCAATAAAGAAACTTTTTTGGAATTTGTAAATCTAAAAGTAGACACTTATATTGCAAAACCAATTCAGCGTCAGATAATAATTGCACATTTGGCAAGAATACTTGGAAGATTTGATTATTTATAATAGTATTTAATTATTATTTAATTCTATTATAATATCAACTTCGGTTAATGAACATTTTAATTGTGTTGCTATTTCCTTATTACTAAGACCTTCCTTATGCAGTTTTAGTATATTGTCATGTCTTGCCTTTTCATCAGTGTTGTTGGTGTTATTAGAATCATTTATAATATCTTTTGAGTTATTATTATTTCTGCTTAAGTTTATATTATTTCTTATAGTCAGGTCTAATTGATTTCTTAATTTTTCTATGGCTTCTTTTTTACTATTTTCTTTCATTTTTCTTATTTCATCATATCTGCTAGTTTTTATTTCTTCTTTTTTAGAATTATCCTCAAATTGTTTATCTTCTTTTTCCGTTTTTTCTATTGTAATATCTGTAATATCTAAAATATTATTATCTTTATTTTGTTCTATACTCTCTTCAATAACACTATTTTTATTATCTTCTATCTTTATATCTAATACGTTTTTTTCAGCGGCTTGAGAGTCTCCATATTTCATCTTTATATTTGTATTCAAATTAGCTTCTTTTTTTTCTTTTAATTCTTTAATTTGAGGATCTTTTTCAATTAATTGTTTGTTTAAATTGCTAGCCCTAGTTATAGCATCTTCTAATAATGATATTCTGCTTAATGCTATATTATTGAATTCTTTTACCAATGCTTCAATTTCATCTCTTGCCTTTTTTATCACCTCTTTCTCTAATCTTTCTCTAGCCCTCGAAACTATATATATATAAAACAAAGGTATTACAACTGCTAATATTATAACATTTATTATTATACTAATTAAGATTTGCATTTTTAAGAGTTATCCTATTTTTTATCCAAATATATCTATTTTTAGCCCTTTACTCTGCTCAGTAAGGGATACTTCTTCTATTTCTATATTATTACCTTGACTATCATCATAATTTTGATTAAATACGGATTTCTTTTTATTTTTCTTTCTATATGACATATAGCCTTTATTTTTTTGCTCATCTTTTTTTTCTTTAATTTTATTATCTTCAGCAACATTCTCAGATTTTACAACTGTTGAATCTTTTATATATGAATCTCTATGTATATCTTTGTCTTCAGATTGCATGGCTATTGTTTTGGCTGCCATTCTTACATGTTCCATCCTGCCTATATGCGATTGCTGCATATAAAGCACTTGTAAATCTAAAGGGGCTATAGGCATTTTTTATAAATCTCCGTATCTTATGCCATAAATTTATCCTATATTAATAAATATATATAATTTTTATTTTATTGCAAGTTAAAAATATAATGCATAATAAAATCGTTGACTTTTATTCTATATGTAGTATCATACATTAACTTTAAATAGAAAAATAGGAGTTTATTAAATGATATACTATAAAGATAATATTTTAATGTGTGAAGATATTGAGATTAGAAATATTACAGATATTTATAAGACTCCTTTTTATATATATTCAAAAAATGATATTTTACAAAAGATTAGATTTTTAAAAAATGTGTTTTCTGAAATAGAGAATCATTCTATTGTTTATGCTATTAAAGCAGAAAATAATTTATCTATATTAAAGATGATGATAGAAGAGGGAATTGGGGGAGATGTAGTATCTATTGGAGAGACTTTAAAATATATAAAAGCAGGCGGAAAAGCCGAAAATATAGTATTTTCTGGGGTTGCTAAAACAGAAGAAGAGATAAGAAAATCAATAGAATTAAATATAAAGCGTTTTAATATAGAATCTATTCCAGAAGCTATAAGAATAAACTCTATAGCAAAGGAATTAAAAAGAAGAGTAAAATGCTCTATAAGAGTGAATCCAAACATAGATGCTCATACGCATGAAAAAATTACAACAGGAATTAATGGAAATAAATTTGGTATTAGTATAAAGACAATTAGAGAAAATGCTAATATGTTAAAAGCTTTGGATAATATAGAAATAGATTCATTATCCATGCATATAGGCTCTCAAATGGTAGATGCAGAACCTTTTTATAAGGCAATACTAGTAATGAGAGATTTGATAGCAGAGGTTAATAGTTTAGGCTTTAATATAACAAACATAGATATAGGCGGAGGATTTGGAGTTAGATATAATAGAGCACATTCTGGTTTTGACTTTGATAAGTTCACAAAAGATAGTATAAAACTTCTTAAAGAGATGAATCTTATTGTTACCACAGAGCCAGGAAGATATTTTGTCGCTGAATCTGCTGCTTTAATAATGAGAGTTGAATATATTAAAGAAGAACTTAGCAGAAAGTATGCTATATTAGACGGCGGAATGAATGATTATGTAAGAGTTGCAATGTATGAGGCTTATAACGAGATAATGCCTTTAATAAAAAGTGATAAATATTCAAATTATGATTTTGTTGGTCCTATATGTGAAAGTTCTGATGTATTTGCAAATGATAGAGAATGCGAAACTCTTAAAGAGGGTGATTATGTTGCTTTGCTTGATTCGGGGGCTTATGGCTTTAGTATGGCAAGCAATTATAATTCCCGTCCATTAATATCGCAGGTTATGATAGATAAAGATAAACATTATGTCATAAGAAAAAGACAAAGTTTTGAAGATATGATAAAAGATGAAATAATATAATTTACATTTTTATTATCATATTTTTATCTAAAACAATTAAATAATAATAATAATTTTTTAATTTAATATTTATTCAAGTATAAATTAAATATTGCTTATTTTTATAAAGTTTACGTATATTATTATATTTAACTTTTTTGCTAATAAAATATTTATAAAATACTAAGAACATTTATTTGATTTACATATTATCAATTTTGTTTATTTAAAATATTTTCTTTTTTACAATAATCGCAGAGGAACTCTTTAAACTTATGTACTGTATCTCTGCTCATAGCATGTTCTATTAAACAGGCTTCTTCGTCTGCTATTTTTTCTTCTATATTTAAAACTTTAGTTAAGAAATAATAGAATATAGCATGCCTTTCAGCTATATCTTTTCCTATAGCTCTTCCAGAATCAGTTAATTCTATATCGCCATAATGTTCATGTTTTATATGTCCCAATTTAGATAATGTTTTTATAGCAGTATTAACACTCGCTTTTGAGCGTCCTACTAAATCAGCTATATCAGTGATTCTAATAGCTTCTTTAAATTTTTTTTCTACTTCCAAATTGTAGATAGTTTCTAGATAATTTTCTAATATTGGTGTTATTTCTTGTTGTTTCATATAAATGATTTTAATATAAAAAATATATAAGTCAATATAAAATACATAATTTTTTGTTTAGGAGTATGAGATATTGGACATTTTTTAGTATAAAAAAAGCAGTATCCTTGTTATAATATTTTGATATAGAAAATAAATAAAGGATACTACTATGAAAAAAGATTATAGCACAGAATTTAAATTATTTATAGTGGATGAAGCATTAGAAACTAAAAATATTAAAAGATTTTTAAAGATAGAAGAAATACCCAAATCTACTTTTTATGCTTGGCTTAAAAAATATAAAGACACTGGAACTGTCGCTAATTTTAGTACTAAGCCAAAAACTTCTCCAAATATCTTTAATAATCAAAAAGCTATTAATTTAATTATTGAACTCTATACTAAAGAATATCGAGGTAAGCATTATATTAAAGCATATTTAAATCGTAAAGGCATTAAGATAGGTGTTACAGCTATAGAGAATGTACTAAAAAGAAATAATCTTTGGAGATATAAAACAAAAAAGAAAAAGAAGCGATATGATAAGCGTAAATTTGTCTCTAAAATACAAAAAGAAGGCAAAATAGTTCAAATAGACACTAAATATATCAAATTAGGCAGAAAAACAGTCTATCAGTTCACTGCTGTAGATTTAGCTACTCGTTATAGTTGGAGAGAAATCTATGAAGATAAAACACCTTCTAGTGCTTTATCTTTCTTAAAATATGTCTTAAAAACTTCACCTTTTAAGATACAGGCTATACAAACGGACAATGGTATAGAATATACTTATCGCTGTATTAATACTCCTAAAATAAATATTTTTGATGAATACTGCTTAAAAAATAAATTAGAGAGGAGATATATTCCTATAGCAACACCAAGATACAATGGCGTAGTAGAAAGAGTACACGGCATAGACGAAAGAGAATTTTATTCACGATTAAATAAAAATATCACAGTAGAATTATTGAGAGAAAAATTAAAAGAATATACACATTTTTATAACAATCAAAGATTGATTTCTTCGTTAGGTTATATTACAATCAAAGAAAGAATCAAAAATATTATAGCAAGTAAAAGTACAATATCTATGGCTCCATGACAAATACATAATTTTTCATTGACTTGTAAAGATTTTTTATAATAATTAATATATATTTTTGATTGTTATAATATTTTATATAGTTTATACATATTGATAAAAGAAGTTTTTTAGTATAAAATTATATTTATAAAATTATATTAAATTGCCTATGCATAGAAATTACTACATTATAATATTAACTCTTATAATATCTAATCTGCTATATTCTTTTGGCGGCAGACCTATTACAGTAGAAGAAGTGCGACCATATTATACAGCATCAGATACTGCAAAAATAGAAATATTTATATATACAAATTTAAGCGGTAATACTAATTATAACTATTTAACTTTAGCAATAGCAGATGCAATAGCAAATCAATTAGAATATAATAAAACTATAAGACTTCAATCATCAACCAATGTAAAATTAACCCCAGTAGATTTTGAAAGAGCATATGAAAGAAAAGTTTTTCAATTTACAAATATTACCTACACTGCAACAGAATCTTCTAGTAATACTGCAATTGTTACAAATTATGAGTATTACTATTATACTAATTGGGGTGGATTAAGAAGCAATGTTACACTTATAACACCAGAAACTAAATATTTTCAACTTAATGATGAAGAGGTTATTATAAATTATAATGGAAGCAATGTTATAGTAAAAAATACCAATGATTTTATACAAAATATAGAGCTTGGTGGATATTTTTATGAGTATACAGGAGATGATATAAAAAAAGAGGTGTTTAAAAGAGATGCTGATGTTGTTATATTTGGAAGCATTGAATATAAAAGACCAAATATTAGTGTGATAACTTCTATAGCGTATGTGAAAGAGAGAAAAATAAATACTTATAGTATAGAAGTATCTGAGGCAAAAATAGATGAACAGATTCCTATTTATGCTTTGGATATAGCAAATAGAATTAGTTATGTGGATAAGACTGGTACTATTGCCATTGATGTAGAGCCTGAGGGGGCATTCGTTTATGTTGATAATGCATTGATTGGAATGAGCGGAGATACTTTATATTTGCCCACTTTAACTACTAATGCCCATAGATTTACAATTAAAAAAGATTTATACGAAACAATAGATACTATGCTTTCTTTTGAAAAAACAAATGAAGATATAATGCTTAATTTTAGTATGATTGAAATGACTAATACTGCCAAAGTAAAAATTAATATACCGGGCGGAGAGGAAAGTTCGGTAGTTATTAATGGAATAAAAAGAAAACCTGCTGATTTTATTTATGAAGATTTTGGATTTGGTACCTATTCTCTAAAGATTACTAATACTAATTATATAGATTATTATGGTACTTTTACAGTGAAAAGCACAAATTATTTAGATTTAACTCCAACCATGAAGCGTTTTTATGAACCTACTTGGGTAGATGTGGTATTTAAAAATTATGAAAGAAATACAAAGATATTTTTAGGGCTTACTATAGCTAGTACTATTTTTTCTATTGGTACTTACATATATGCTAATGAAATACTTGATTATACGATGATTAATTATTATGATAAATATCAAAATGCTGCCAATAGACCTCCTGTTGATTTAACTACATATAATACTGCTTTTAATATATATATAGGAGGGTTGGTTGCTACTGGAGTTTTTGCTTTAACTGCAGGAATATATTATATGCTTTGGGTTAATGAGAGTAATTTTGCTGTAGAAGAGCTTACTTTTTCTGGAGGTTATGGGGGAGCTAATATTGCATATACTTATCGGTGGTAATTTTATATAATTTATTTGACAATATATTATTATTGACTATACTATTTATAATGATATCAATTTAGGAGATGAGACTATGATTAATATTATTTTTATAGGAGCACCCGGTTCTGGTAAGGGTACTCAATCTGAGTTAATAGAAAAAGAATATTCTATATCTCATATTTCTACTGGAGATATGTTTAGAGAGAATATAGCAAATGGTACTGAGCTTGGAAAGACTGCTAAAATGTATATGGACAAGGGAGAATTAGTGCCTGACAGTTTGGTTATAGATATGCTTTTTGATAGGCTTAAAAAAGATGATTGTAAAAAGGGATTTATGCTTGACGGATATCCTAGAACTATGGAGCAGGCTAAAGAGTTAGATAAATTATTAGAAAAATTAAATTATAAAATTGATGCTATTATTAATCTTAATGTTGCTGAAAATATTATAATAAAAAGGCTTTTAAATAGAGGTCGTTCTGATGACAATGAAGAGACTATAAAAAATAGAATAAAAGTTTTTGAAAGTCAAAGTAAGCCTGTATTAGAATATTATAAAGATAAGGTTTATATAATAGATGTTGAAAGTCTTGAAAATGAAACACCTGAAGATATTTATAAAAAGATAAAAAAAGGTCTTGATGAGATAAAGAAATAAAATAATAAAATTTTATTTCTTATTAAATTAAACAAGGGGATTAAAGCCCCTTGTTTTTTTGTATATTTAAATAATTATATTAAGTTTTCAGGGTTTAGGCATTTAAGTTCATCTATAACAAATACACCATCTTTTCTAATTAATACATTATCAAAATACATCTCGCCTCCGCCATATTCTTTAGTTTGTATGCAAACTAAATCCCAGTGTATAGTAGATTTGTTTCCATTAGGAGCTTCATCATAACAAGCACCAGGAGTAAAATGGAAGCTTCCCATAATCTTTTCATCAAACAAAGTATCTTTCATAGGTTTAGTTATATAAGGATTAACTCCAATAGCAAACTCGCCTATATATCTAGCTCCTTCATCTGTGTCAAATATTTTATTTATTCTTTCATTATCATTTGCAGATGCATTTACTATTTTTCCATTTTTGAACTCTAATTTAATATTTTCGTAAGTGAAACCATCACTATATAATGAAGGAGTATTATATGATAAAACTCCATTAACAGAATCTCTAACAGGGGCGGTAAATACTTCACCATCGGGTATGTTCATTATTCCAGCACATTTTATTGCAGGTATGTCTTTTATAGAGAATTTTAAATTAGTACCTTCTCCTACAATTTTTACTTTGTCAGTTTTATTCATAAGATTAACTAAATTATCCATAGCCTTATCCATCTTTGAATAATCTAAATTGCAAACCTCAAAATAAAAATCTTCAAACTCATCTGTACTCATAGAAGCCTGCTGAGCCATAGAGGAAGTAGGGTAGTTTAATACAACCCATTTTGTGTTTTTTACCCTTTGATGCATATGTACTGGATCTAAATAAAGTTTCTCATATATTTTATAATTTTCTTCTTTAATTGAAGAGTTTTCAGCATTATTATTGCCTCCCCAAACACCAATATATGCATCCATTTTTTTCATTAGCATTAAATCAGATTCTGCCCAAGTCTTTATTTGTTCATCATTACATTTTTTTAATAACTCTCTCATAATTTGTGGGTCATGATTCCATACAAAAGGATTAGCACCTACTTTATAAACTTCTTGTATTATAGCCATTACTAAACTTCTCTCTTCTCCTTCCCCATAAACCTTTATTAAAACATTTTCTCCTTTTTTTAATCTGCATGAATAGTTTACTAAATTGTAAGCTAATTTTTCTATTCTTATATCTTTCATTTTTATTTACTCCTAATTATTAATTTATTTTGATTTAAGCATTTTATCTATAGTTTCGCCTATTATCTTCATTCCCTTATCAATATTTTCTACAGAACAGTTTGAATAACTCAATCTAAAAGTGCTTACATTTCTTTTTTTATTATAAAAAGGGTCACCCGGAGATATTGCCACATTTCTTTTTATAGTTTCATTTGCTAATTCTACAGATTTAATATTCTTTGGAAGCTCTACCCATATAAACATTCCCCCTTCTGGTTTTGTATATTTAACTTCTTTTGGAAAATATTTTTCTATAGCATTTATCATAGCATTACACTGCTTATAATATAATTTTCTTATTTTTTCTATATGTTTATCAAAGTTAGTATTATTTATATATTGAGCAATAGCCATTTGGTCTGGCATACTAGTGTGAACATCAAGTATTTGCTTGTATTCTATAGCCTTTTTTATGAACTCTTTATTTTTTGAGGCAATCCAGCCAACTCTTATTCCAGGTGAAATTGTTTTTGAAAAAGAGCCCATCAAAATAACTTGTTCATTTAGTAAGTTAAAAAATGATTCTTGATTTTCTCCTTTAAATCTCAAAGCACCGTATGGATTATCTTCTATAAGTATTGTATTAGTTTTTTTTATCATATCTGCTATTATTTTTCTTGTTGAATTATTATAAGTTAAACCTGTTGGGTTTTGAAAGTTTGGAATTGTATAGAATAATTTTGATTTATATCTTTTTAGTATGTTTTTTAATTCATCTAAATTAATTCCTTCATCGTTTATTTCTACGCTATGTATTTTAGCATTGTATAAATTGAATGTTTGAATTGCTGCCAAAAAAGTAGGAGTTTCCACTATAACATTATCATTATCATTTAACACAACAGCAGATATTATATCAAAACCTTGCTGTGCTCCATTAATTATTAATATATCATCAGCTTCTAAATTAATATTTTCTTTAGTTTTATATCTTTGTGCTATTATTTTTCTTAATTCAATATAACCTTGAGTATTTGCATATTGTAATGCTGTTTTATAATGATTATCCATTACAAAAGAGTATGCTTTTTTTAATTCTTTATTTGGAAACGAAATAGGGTTAGGCATTCCTCCAGCAAAACTAATAACATTAGGAATAGAAACAGCTTTTAACATAAAATCAGAGAACTCTTTTTGAAAGTCTTTTTTAGCCATCATTTTAGAAATTTTAAAGTTCATATATCTCTCCATTTAATATAACTATATAAGTTTTTTTGCAAATATTTTAGAAAAATGTCATGGAGCCATAGATATTGTACTTTTACTTGCTATAATATTTTTGATTCTTTCTTTGATTGTAATATAACCTAACGAAGAAATCAATCTTTGATTGTTATAAAAATGTGTATATTCTTTTAATTTTTCTCTCAATAATTCTACTGTGATATTTTTATTTAATCGTGAATAAAATTCTCTTTCGTCTATGCCGTGTACTCTTTCTACTACGCCATTGTATCTTGGTGTTGCTACTGGAATATATCTTCTCTCTAATTTATTTTTCAAGCAGTATTCATCAAAAATATTGATTTTAGGAGTATTAATACAGCGATAAGTATATTCCATACCATTATCGGTCTGTATAGCTTGTATCTTAAAAGGTGAAGTTTTTAAGACATATTTTAAGAAAGATAAAGCACTATAAGGTGTTTTATCCTCATAGATTTGCCTCCAACTATAACGAGTAGCTAAATCTACAGCAGTGAACTGATAGACTCTTTTTCTGCCTAATTTGATATATTTAGTATCTATTTGAACTATTTTGCCTTCTTTTTGTATTTTAGAGACAAATTTTCGTTTATCATATCGCTTCTTTTTCTTTTTTATTTTGTATCTCCAAAGATTATTTCTTTTTAGTACATTCTCTATAGCTGTAACACCTATATTAATGCCTTCACGGTTCAAATATGCTTTAATATAATGCTTACCTCGATATTCTTTAGTATAGAGTTCAATAATTAAATTAATAGCTTTTTGATTATTAAAGATATTTGGAGAAGTTTTTGGCTTAGTACTAAAATTAGCGACAGTTCCAGTGTCTTTATATTTCTTAAGCCAAGTATAAAAAGTGGATTTATTTATTCTTTCCATCTTTAAAAATCTTTTAATATTTTTAGTTTCTAATGCTTCATCCACTATAAATAATTTAAATTCTGTGCTATAATCTCTTTTCATAGTAGTATCCTTTATTTATTTTATATATCAAAATATTATAACAAGGATACTGCTTTTTTTATACTAAAAAATGTCCAATATCTCACACTCCTAAACAAATATTTTAGAAAAAGAACTTGCTATTTTTTTTTAATATGTTATATTATATAGCATATTAAAGATAAAAAAAGGGCCTGTAGCTCAGATGGCTAGAGCGTTCGACTGATAATCGAAAGGTCGGTGGTTCAATTCCTCCCAGGCCCACACGCTCAGGTTCTTTCAAAATATACACGGGGGTTTAGCTCAGTTTGGGAGAGCGACTGCCTTGCACGCAGTAGGTCGTGGGTTCGATCCCCATAACCTCCACATCTCTTAATAAACGATTCTTAAAATGATTTTAAGAGTCGTTTTTTTATATAGGACTTATTATGAGAAAATATCTTTTTTTAATAATGTTTATATTCTTTTCTTTTAATTTGGCATATACACTTACACAAGATGAAGAGATGCTTTTAGATGCATCAATATTTGGTGATGATGATATTGTTGAAGATTTGATAGCAAAAAATATCAATCTAAATGTTCAAGATGAGGCGGGAAATACGGCTTTAATATTAGCCTCTATGGAAGGGCATACAAAAGTAGTAGCTTTACTTTTAAATGCAAATGCTGATAAATATATAGTTAATAATGATGGTAATGATGCCATATTTTATGCCAAACAAAAAAATCATAAAAACATAATTAAGCTTTTAGAGTAATATTTTTTATTTTATAGAGTTAGCGATTATTATAATATTACTGTTTAATTATTTCATTAAACTTTTCATTCATAGATTTTAAATAATCATCATATTTACTTGACAAATTATAATCAGGCTCTATTACAGTGTTGTCTATTAATGAATCTCTAACATCATCTAAAGAAATATTCTCTTTTAATAATAATATAGCACTTATTGAAGAGCCAAGAGAAGCTCCTCCAGCAGGAAGTATTTTTATAGGGCATTGCCAAATATTAGCAATTATTTTTAATATTTCTTTATCTTTAGTAGGACCTCCTGTAACTGATAAATCTGTTGCTTTTTTTTCTGAAGAAAACTTTTTGGAATATGCTGCCACTAATCCTAGAGAACTTAATACAATTCCTTTATAATCATCATCAAAAGAAGGATTATCATAATATCTTTTTATATCAAAAGATTTGCTTATAGGCACAGATTCATTTTCTTTTTGATATATCATAATAGGTAAATTGTCTATATTTTTTGATAATGATTCTGTTATGTCTTTATAATTTTTATTATATAAGTTCATAATCTCGTCCCAAACCATAGCACCATTAGTACGGCAAAATATCATAAATGGATTTCCTATACCATCATACATGGCATTAGATACCCCAGAGAAATCTCTTGTGTTTTCATCAATATTGAGCATATATACAAAGCTAGTACCTAATGATAATATATCACCTTTGTATAATACTTTTGTTTGAGGGTTATCTCCGCTTCCTATGCCTACTAAACAATCTTTATTAAAACCATATTTTTCTATAAAATATTCAGCTATATTTCCAGCTAATGCTGAGGGATTATCTATATTTCCCAATTTTTCTTTTAAATTATTTGATACAGTATTGAGAAGTTTATCATCCCACTCTTTTTTTGTATAATCCATTAAACTCATACCTGAAGCATTTCCAAAATCTGTGCTAATATTATCTTTAGCAGTGAGAATAGAAGCAATAAAAGTATTAAGCAAAAATACTTTATATGTATTATTTTCTAATTCTGAATTATTATCAAAATTATATTTTATAACAGCCCCAGTAAATCTAAGAGGAGAATCAGAGCCTGTTATTTGAATCATTTTTTCTTTTCCGCCTATACTTTTTCTAAGTTCATCTGCTTCTTTCTGTGTGCATGAAGTTCTCCATATTGGTGCATAATCATAAGAATATGAATCTTTTAATATTTCTATTAAGTTTTTATTTATATATTCTTTGCTTTTTAATTTATTTAAATTATTTTTATAATTCTCAGATAAATAAACATGCCCATGCTGTTGAGCAGAAATTTGAATTGCTTTGATTTCTTTTACATTACATTTTTCTTTAAGTTGTAATAATGCTTTATCCAAAGCAGTTAAAAAAATATCAATATCTTGTTCTGCTTTGCCATTTATATTAGAATCTACTAGCAACGTATCTTTATTCATTTTTGAATATTTTATCTCTTCTAATTTATTAAAAGCTATGGAGATATTTAATTCATTTTTTAAAGTTTTGTAATTTAAAATACTTAAAGTTAAACTTTGTGTGCTTAAATCTATTCCTAAAGTATACATATATAATCCTAAAATTGTATTAATTAATTGATTTTACTAATTATTCTTTATATAATATTATATGAAAATAATATTCAAAAATCAAGAGATTATATATAATAATTTGATTTTTATTTGAATTTGATATTAAATATTATTTAATTAAATATTTATTGAAGTTGTTTTTATGAAATATCAGTTATTATCAAAAGAAAAAAATTTTAAAAAAATTTTAAGAGAATGTATAAAAAAAGAAAAATTTACAAGTATAGATATAGTCGAAAGTTTAAATCTTACTAAGCCTACTGTAAATGAATCTTTAGATATTTTGTTTAAAAATGATTTTATTACAAAAGAAGATTTTACAGTAGGTACTGTAGGAAGAAAAGCTCAAATTTGGAAAACTACACTTTATAAGAAAAAAACTCTTGCAATAGATATAGATTTTAATTTAGTAAAAATTGCTATAGTTGATATGTCTGGAAACTATTCATATTACAAAGAATATAATAAAACCATCAATAATGATAATTTTTTTGATGTTATAAGTTTTGTAGTAAAAGATTATAGAGAAAATTTTAAAGAAGCATTTAATATAAAGAAGTTAGGAATATCAATACCTGGTAATATTAGTTTTGATAGAAAAAATATATTATATGCAACTAACTTAGGGCTAGAAAATATTAATATAAACAATCTAGAAGAAGAGCTAAATTTAGAAATAATTTTAGAAAATGAAGCTAATAGTGCTGTATTAGGTGAGTTTTTTTTATCAAAAGAGGCAGATAAAAATAATTATATGCTCATATCTATATCGAATTTTGGAGTAGGAGGAGGTCAGATAGTAGATGGCAAATTATTAAAAGGGACTCATAGACTTGCTGGAGAGATTGGACATTTTACTATAATTATGGACGGAGAGCCTTGCACTTGCGGCAACAAGGGTTGTTTTGAGAGATATGCTTCTTATGATGGGCTTAAAAATATAATAAAAAAACATAAACTTGATTTTGATGATATTAATAAGCTTTTTGAAAGTTCTGATAAAAAGGCAGAAAAAGTTATAAAAGAATATTGTAAATTTTTAGGGAGGGGTATAAGAAGTTTGCTTGCTATATATGATTCTAATAAAATTATTTTAAGCGGAAAAATAACTGATTATTGGAGTAGAATATATCCTTATATACAAAAAGAAATATTTGAAAATAATAATTTTTATTCAAAATTTAATATTATGATTATTAAATCAAAATTTGGAGATAAATCATCATTAGTTGGTGTAGGGCTTATAAATTTCTTTGATTTATTATATGAGAAAGATATTTTTTCTTAAAAAAAATTCTTTTTTCTTAAAAAAGTCTATTTTTTCTTGACAAATTAATATTTTTTACTAAACTAGTATTTAGTAAAATGATTTTATTATCTAATATTTTTTTATTATTTAAGTAAATTCATTTTACTAAATACTTTTTAAATTTGGAGTTAATAGCAATATGGAATATTTTAAAAATGTTGATAAAGTGTCATACAAAGGAAAAGATAGTAAAGATGCTTTTTCATTCAAACAATATAACGCTTCAGAAGTTATATCAGGAAAAACTATGGAAGAGTGGATGCCTTTTGCAATGAGCTGGTGGCATACATTAGCAGCTGGAAGTGCTGATCCTTTTGGTGCAGCCGCTGCAACTAGACCTTGGAATGGCAAAGAGCCTTTAGAAGCTTCTAAAATGAGAGTAGAGGCTGGATTTGAACTTATGCAAAAATTGGGAATAAATTATTTCTGCTTTCATGATAGAGATTTAGCCCCTGAATATAAAACTCTAAAAGAAACAAATGAAAAATTAGATATGATAGTAGATTTACTACAAGAAAATATGTCTAAAACAGGTAAAAAACTTTTATGGGCAACTTCATCTTTATTCACAAATTCTAGATATATGCATGGTGCTGCTACAAGTCCATATGCTGATGTATATGCATTTGCTGCTGCTCAAACTAAAAAGACTATGGATATAGCTAAGAGATTGGATGCTAAAGGTTATGTATTTTGGGGCGGAAGAGAGGGTTATGAAACTTTACTTAATACAGATATGAAAAGAGAGTTAGACCATTTAGCTTATTTCTTATCCATGGCTGTTGAATATAAAGAGAAAATAGGATTTAAAGGACAATTCTTTATAGAGCCAAAACCAAAAGAACCAACAAAACATCAATATGATTTTGATGCTGCTACTACTTTAGAGTTTTTATATCATTATAATTTAGACAAATATTTTGAGCTTAATTTGGAAGTAAACCATGCAACTTTGGCAGGACATACTATGCAGCATGAAATGCAGGTAGCTAGAAATCATGGAAAGTTAGGCTCTGTTGATATTAACTATGGAGATACTTTCTTAGGTTGGGATACAGATATGTTCCTCACTAATGTTTATGATGCAGTTTTAATGATGGTAGAGATTATAAGAAATGGCGGGCTAAAAAACGGAGGATTTAATTTTGATGCTAAAGTAAGAAGACCATCCCATACTATGGATGATTTAATGTATGCTTATATTGCGGGAATGGATACTTTAGCTTGGGGATTAAGAATAGCTGACAAAATAGTTAAAGATGGATGTTTCGATAAATTTATAGAAGAGAGATACAGTTCTTACAACAGCGGCATAGGAGCAAAAATAGAAAGCAAATCAACTTCATTAGAAGAATTATATAATTATGCACTTGCTTTAGAAGAAAAAGAACTTCCAAGCGGAAATCAAGAATTACTTGAGGCTAAATTAAATCAATTTATTTATAATCTATAATTTTTATTTATTAATATTTAAGACTTAAATTAATAATATTATAAATTTAGGAGAATTTTTATGGGTGAACAATCTTACCAAACAAAATTAATTCATCACAAGGAAGGAGGAAATGGTCCTGTTGTACCGCCAATATATCAAAGCAGTTTATTTACTTTTGAAAGTTGGGAAGCAATAGATAAGGCATTTGACGATCCTTTCAATAATTCTATATATACAAGAGGAAATAACCCTTCTGTATCATTGGTAGAAGAAAAAATAGCCTGTTTATGCGGTGGGGAGAGAGCTAAATTATTTGCTTCAGGTATGGGAGCTATATCATCATCAATACTTCATTATGTTAATTGCGGAGATCATATAATATCTATAAAAAATGTTTATGGTCCTGCTAATAATTTTATGAATGTATATTTAAAAGAAAAATGCAATATAGAAACTACTTTTGTAGAGGGTAAAAAAATAGAAGATTTTGAAAATGCTATTAGAAAAAATACAAAATTAATATATTTAGAAAGCCCTTCATCTGCAGTATTTAGCTTACAAAATATAAAACAGGTTGTTGCCTTATCAAAAAAACATAATATTAAAACTATAATAGATAATACTTGGGCTACTCCTATATTTCAAAGACCTTTAGAAATGGGAATAGACTTGGAAGTTCATTCATGTTCTAAGTATTTTGGAGGACATAGTGATATAGTTGCTGGTGTTGTAGTTGGTAAAGAGAAAGATGTTAAATCCATATTTGATAGAGAACATGCATTTTTAGGTGCTAAGATGTCTCCTTTTGAGGCTTGGCTTATATTAAGAAGTTTGAGAACTTTAAAAGTAAGAATGATGCAGCATCAGGAAAATGCTTTAGCTGTTGCTAAATATTTGAATAATCATCCTAAAGTTAAAAAAGTTATGTATCCTGGACTTGAAAGTTTTGACCAATATGAATTAGCAAAAGAACAAATGAAAGGTTTTTCCGGTCTTATGGGTTTTGTTATTAATTCTGATAATTTAGATGATATAAAGAAGTTCTTTAATAGCTTGAAGTGCTTTAGAATAGGTGTAAGTTGGGGAGGACATGAAAGTCTCATATATGCTCCTGCTATAAGTTATTTAAAAGAAATGCCTAAAGAACAATTTGATGCCATGGGTATATCTTTGGGAGTTATGAGAATATCAGTGGGATTAGAAGATTATAATGACCTTATAGCTGATTTAGATGAGGCATTAAAAAATATAAAATAATTCTTATTGGAGTATGATAAAATGGAAAAAAAACAAATAAATACTTTTTTAAAAATATTTCCGCTAGTATTTATATTAGTTGGAGTTCTTATAGGTACAGTGCATTATGGCATATCAATAGAGTTTTTATTAATATTAGATACTGTTATATGCTGTATTATAGCTTTTGCAGCAGGATATAAATGGGAAGAAATGGAAAAAGCTTTTGTAAAGAAAATAGCTGATACTTGGCTTGGGGTTCTTATATTGATATTGATAGGTGCTATAGTTGGTACTTGGATATATAGCGGTGCAGTTCCTATGCTTATATATTATGGTATAAAATGGATTAACCCTTCTTTTATACCTTTTACAGCATTTGTTGTTACAGCTTTTGTTGCTATATTTACTGGTACTTCTTGGGGAGCTGCTGCTACTTCTGGAGTTGCTTTTATAGGGGTAGCTCATGCAACAGGAGTACCTTTGCCTTTAATAGCTGGTGCTATAATAAGCGGTGCTTATGTTGGAGATAAAAACTCTCCTATATCTGATACTACTGTTTTATCTGCTATGGGTTCTGGTGCTCAATTAATAGATCACATAAAATCTATGCTAATAGTAACTATACCTTCTGTAATAATATCCAGCATTATATTTATTGCTTTAGGTTTTACTGCTTCTTCTAATATAGATATTTCAACAGTAAAAGAAACTAAAGAGATATTAGATTCTTTAGATTCTATGTTTAATTTTAATATATTATTATTGCTTCCTGCTGTTGTGGTTTTTGTAGGAAGTTTTAAGGGTTTATCTCCTATAATAACTATGTTTTTAGGAAGTTTTTTAGCTTTGATATTAGGAGCTATATTTCAGGATTTTGGCTTTTTAAATTCAATAAAAGCATTTGTTTCAGGATTTAATGTTTCTATGTCAAATTTACCAGCAGACCAAATACCTGCCAATTTAAACAACTTATTAAACAGAGGCGGTATGGTTAATATGATGCCTACAGTATTATTTTTGATAACTGCTTTAACTTTTGGTTCTATGCTTCAATTAATAGGTACTTTGCAAACTATATTGGATTTATTATTGAAAGTTATAAAAGGTGTAAAAAGCTTGATGATAGTTACATGGTTTACTACTCTTGTAGTTAATTCAAGTGTTAATAGCACACAATTTACTTTTTTAACTTTAGGTCCTATATTCCAAGATATATATAAAAAATATAAATTACACCCTTCAGCATTATCAAGAACTATGGAAGAGGGAGGAACTTTAACAGAACCTATAGTACCATGGACAGTAACAGGAGTTTATATGGCATCTACTTTAGGTGTAGCTACTTTACAGTATTTGCCTTACTCATTCTTTAATTTGGTTAGTATAGTGGTGATGTTTATATATATACTTACTTTCCCTAAATTAAAATTTGCTGTTCCTGTTTTGAAAGAAGAAAAAGATAATAATAATTAATTTAGGTCTATTTTATTGGAGCAGGCATTTTAGATATATATGTCTGCTCTTTTTTATTTTTGTAAAATAAAATCGATTAATTGAATATTTAAAGTATAATAATGTAATTATATTAACTATTAATTGTTATAAAATTCTTTTATTTGATATTAAATCTATATTACAATTTAAATATTTTTTATAATAATATTAGAATTATTATTTATCCTCTTCTAATTTTTTAATATTTTTTATTTCTTTTGTAATAAATAAAATAGTAACTATTAAAGCCATTGCATCTGCTATTGGACCAGCATACATTACCCCATCTATACCAAATATTTTAGGCAGTATAATTATAAGAGGGAGTAAGAAAATTATTTGTCCAGTCATAGCAATAAATACTCCTTTAAATGCTTTGCCTATAGAAGTAAAAAATGAACCTGTAACAGGCTGAACACCATTAACCACCATAAATAGCATATATATTCTCATATACTCTTCAGCAAAAGAAAAATATAATTCACTTCCATCTCCAAACATAGAAACTATTTGTCTTGGGAATAATTGAAACATTAAAAAAGCTGTAATAGCCATGCTTGTAGTTATAAATATACTTAACTTATATGTGTCTATTACTCTTTTATAATTTCTTGCCCCATAATTAAAACCTATTATAGGCTGCGAACCTTGACCTGTACCTATTATAAAAGCCATAACAATCATATTTATTTTTGCTATAATTCCAGATACAGCAAGAGGAATATCTCCTCCATATATGGATTGATTTCCATAATAGCTCAATGTGTTGTTCATAGTAATTTGAACAGCCATCATAGCTAATTGATTAAAACCTCCGGATAAACCCAAAGCAAAAACTTTAATAACATTGCTTTTTTTTAAAATAAAACTTTTTTTATTAAGTGTAACATTTTTCATTTTAAATATATATTTAAAAGTTAAAGCAAAAGATATAAACTGACCTATTATAGTAGCCAAAGCAGCTCCAGATATTCCCATGTTAAAATAAAATATAAATATAGGGTCTAATATAGTGTTAGCAATAGCCCCGCTTAATACAGACATCATTGAATATCTAGGGTTTCCATCTGCTCTTATTATATGACTCATCATACTTGAAAATATAAACGGCAAAAATCCTGTAGAAGTTATTGAACTATATTCTATTGCATAACTTAATACTTCTTCAGTAGAACCAAACATATACATTATATTTTTTACAAATATTTTTACTATTATTGTAAGTATTATACTAAAAATAAATGCTAAAGATACAGTATTTCCTATAATAATTGCTGCTTTTTCTTTTTCTCCTCTTCCAAGAAGCAAGCTATATGAAGAAGCCCCTCCTAAACCCAAAAACAAAGATATTGATACACATATTGTTGTTAGCGGAAAGGCGACATTTGTAGCGGCATTACCTCTTATACCAACTCCTTGCCCTATAAACATTTGATCTACTATGTTATATAATGCCCCAACGAGCAGTGATATTATACTTGGTGTGGCGAATTTAAAAAGAAGTTTATGTATTTTTTCATAATATAATGGGTTAGAAGTCACTTCGTTATGCATACAAAATCCGAATAAAATTAGATATTTTTTATTATATTATATTTTTTTAATAATTTAAATTATTAAAATTATTAATTTTTATATAAATTTATATAATTACTATTGACAAAATTACTACATATGGTAAAATACTATATATAGTAATCAATAAAAGGGGTTCATAATGACAAAAAGTAAAAACGGTTTCTTTGGTAAGTTTGGCGGAAGATTTGTAGATGAGAAACTTGAAAAGAAATTAATAGAATTAGAAGAGGCTTTTAATTTTTATATAAAAGATAAAGATTTTTTAAATGAGTTAGAAGAGCTTAGAAGTGATTTTTTGGGAAGACCTACACCATTGATGTATGCCAAGAACATATCAGAAAGTATAGGCGGGGCTAAGATATATGTAAAATTAGAAGGTTTTGCTCATACTGGTGCACATAAGATTAATAATTCTATAGGTCAGGCATTATTAGCAAAAAGAATGGGAAAGAAAAAGATAATAGCAGAAACAGGTGCGGGGCAACATGGTATTGCCACCGCTGCAGCTTGTGCTAAATTAGGATTAGAATGCTCCATATATATGGGTAATATAGATGTACGCAGGCAGCAGCCTAATGTAGCATCTATGGAATTATATGGGGCTAATGTTGTATCTGTTAAAAGAGGAGCTAGAGGATTAAAAGATGCAGTTGATGAGGCTTTAGAAGAATGGATAAAAAATTTGGATGACACTCATTATTTGCTTGGAAGTGCTGTTGGACCTAGTCCTTATCCAGATATAGTGAGAACTTTTCAATCAATAGTAGGAAGAGAATTAGCTAAACAAATAGAAGAAAAGAAGTTAAAAGTAAAGTCTATGATTGCTTGTGTTGGAGGAGGTTCTAATGCAATAGGTTTTTTTGAGCCATTTATAGAAAAAACAGATATAGAATTAATAGCTGTTGAGGCGGGCGGAATAGGAACAAATCTTGGAGAGAATGCTGTAAGGATGAATAATAAATATGCTAAAGACCATATTGCTCAAGGATATAAAACTAAGTTTATATTAAAAGAGGATGGAGAAATATCAAATACTATGTCTATATCGGCAGGACTTGATTATCCTGGAATTGGACCTCAATTAGCATATTTAGGAGATACAGGCAGAATTAAATTTTTAAGTGCTACAGACATGGAAGCTATTAATGCTGTTAGAGAATTTGCTAAACATGAGGGAGTTATATTTGCATTAGAGAGTGCCCATGCAGGAGCTAAAGCTATAGAATATGCTAAGGAATGCTCTAAAGATGATATTATAATAGTTAATATGTCAGGAAGGGGAGATAAAGATATTTTTATAACTTCTCCTATATTTAGAGCTAAGAGATGGAAAGAGTTTTTACAAGATGAATTAAATAGACTAGAAAATAATATTGATATACATAATTTTAAATAAAAATTATTTTTAATATGCAATATTTTTTATATGGTATTATTATAACTTATTAGAAATATATTATAGTTAATATATAAAAATTAGTTAAAAAATAAAATATTATTATTTATTAGTATGTTTGTTTTATGTTATAAACATAATTTTTTATATATAAAACTTGAAATTTATTTTTAATATGTTATAATACACTTCATATTTAATTTTGGAGAGTTCGTTCAATTGGTAGAGCAGCGGTCTTGAAAACCGCCGGGCTAACACCCATGTGGGTTCGAGTCCCACACTCTCCGATTTAGTTTTAGCTTCCTTAAACAAGGGGCTTTAGCTCATCAGGATAGAGCACTGGTTTCCTAAACCGGGTGGGCAGGTTCGAGTCCTGTAAGCCCCAATTACATTACAATCATGAATTTAAAACTTTTTTTTTCCTACTATATTAATCTTAAAAAACTTAGAAAAATCAAATTATTTGTTTTTGATATAGACGGTGTTATGACTGATGGAAAACTTATATTTGATGATAATGGAATAGAAAGCAAGTTTTTCAATACTTTAGATGGTATGGGCATAGTAATGGCATTAAAAGCTGGTATAAAAATTGCTATTATTACTGGAAGTAAGGCTGCTTGTGTGAAAAACAGATTTGATAAGTTTAAAATACATGGCTTTGAAGATTTAATACAGGGTGAAGAATATAAAATGCCTCCTCTTTTGACATTAATAGAAAAATATGGTTTAAAAAATGAAGAAGTTGCTTATATGGGTGATGATATCATAGATTTAGCACCAATAAAATATGTTGGGTTTTCTTTCGCACCAAAAAATGCCATCAATGAAGTAAAGAAAATTACTAATATAGTATTAGATAAAGAAGGTGGAAATGGTGCTGCAAGGGTTGCTATAGATATGGTATTAAAGGCTAGGGGAGATTATGAAAAGATTCTCAAAGAGTTTTATTCTTTTTAATATAATGATATTTTCTATAATATCTTGCACTGATTTCAGCAAGATAGGGCAAGATACTGGAGATAATAATTTTGAACGTCCTCCTGAGATGGAATTTTATGGTTTTAAAAGAGAAAGTTATGTTACGAATTTCAAACAAATGGACATGTTTGCAACTAATGCTAAGTTCTACGATAGTAAAGCTTTAATAGAGTTGTATGATTCTCGTAATTATACTTATGATGCTGATGGTACCGTTGCTGCTAAAGTATCAGGAGAGTTTGCTAAAATAAATAAAAATACTTTGTATACAGAAATATTTACTAATGTTGTAGCAAAATCTTCTAATAACAGCACTCTATATACAGAATATGTACAATATGATCATGAGAAAAGACATTTCAAAAGCCCTGTACCAATTAGAGTAGAGCAGGAAGATGGAAGCTGGCTTACAGGAAGCAGTATGGAGGGCGATTTATCTATGGAAAATATAACTGTATATAATGAAAAAGATGAAGGCGATGCTATAGGAGTACCAATTGCTGAAGAGTAAAGTTTTTTATTCATTGATAATTTTATTTATCTTAATATCTCCATTAATGCCTCAATCTCAAAGAAGTGCTGATAAATTTACTTACGATAATAAAAATCAAGTGTTTCAATATACTGGAAATTCCAGATTAGAAGATAAATCTGCTTTAATAACAAGCTATAAGATGACTTTTTATAAAGAAACAGAACTTGCTACATTTACAGGAAAAGTAAGGCTTTTAAGTAAAACTAATGGCTCTACAATAGATGCAGGATATGCAAGCTATAATGGTAAAACTAGATATGCATATGCTAGAAATAATCCAATACTTCGTTCATCTACAAATAATATGACAATAAAAAGCACTCTTATGGAAAGAGATTTTAATACGCCAGTTGCAAAAGCCATAAGCAATGTTCATCTTATACATATAGACAAAGAAAACGATAGAAGAACCGATGGATATTCTGATGAACTAACTTATGATATGGATACACAAATTTCTGTATTAAAAGGAAATCCAAGACTTTATCAAGGAAATGATAGAATAGAGGGAGAGATATTAGAGTATAATGCCAAAACTTCCACTGCAAATGTTATGGGCAGAAGCAAGATATATATACTTCAAACTAATGATTATGTTCAGGGTGATGATACTAATGAAAATAAAAACAGCAAGGTGAGTAATTATAATATTGTAACAGCAGATAGACTTTTTTTAGATGAAAAGGGCGGTGCAAATCAGACTAATAGATTTTTATATGCTTATGGAAATGTTAATGCTTATTTCTTTGAAGAGAATATGATACTTAGAGGAGGATACATTATATATGATATGGATAATGAGCATATATATATGTATCAAGAGCCTTCAGTTAGAATACCAGATAGAGGAATAATATCTTTTGGAGAGTGGATAGAATATAAAAGAGATGATAAGTTTAGGGATATTATATTTCACAATGATGTTGTTATGGTAGATTATGATGAAAGTATATCATTAGAGGGAGATTTACTTCATCTTGATCCAGATACTAAGGTGGCTACTATTAGCGGAGCTCCGCATGCTTATTTAGAAAATAGAAGCATGAAGATAACTTCAGTTACTATGCAGATATTTAATGACGATGAAAAATTAAGAGCTAATGGTAATGTTAATGTTGAAATGAAGGATATGAACTCAAAAAGTGCTTGGGCTACATATTTTGATAAGGCTAAATATTTAAGGTTATGGGGAGAAAATCCTTACCTTTCACAAGAAAATAGTATTGTTAGAGGAAGAGAAATTAGATATTATATAGATACAGAAAGAATAGAAGCATATGGTGTTAGCGGTTCTATGTCTGAGTAATTAATAATTATGAAAAAAATATTCTTATTTACATTGTTTTTACTATTTATATTTTTCTCTTGTAATAAAAATATAAAACCATTAAATAAAAATAAAGAATATACTGTAAATATTACATATGTTAAAGATAATGATATAATATCATTAAATCCATCCGATTTTTTCTATATTTTTAATTCAAAACTTCCATTATTAAGTTATAATTTATTAGGCTATAAAATAAAGTATGTATTAAAAGAAGGAATTAATGCTGAAGATTTTTATAAAAATAATAGAAAACTTTTAAATAAGAATATTGAACTTTTTAAAAAAGATTATATTGATATAAAAAAAACAAGTAATAGTATTCTAGCTAGAAATATTCTTTATTATTCTCTCTCTAATGAAACTTATAGCAGTCTAAATACTTTATTCGATTATGATAATTCAACAACTTCATTAGAAGAATTAGCCTCAAACATTGCACCTACTTTTAAACAAAATATATTAACATTATGGAACACTCCTTTGCTAGATAGAAAAAAATTACTAAGAGATGATATTGTAGCTATGTATACGGCACAGTATTGGAGAGTGATAGGGAGTGCTTTGAAAGATTCTAAAATAGATTCACATCTTATAATAATAAATATGCCTATAACAGCAAACTATAAAGGAGCTAATGCTAAGACTATATCTGAGGGTGGGGTAGTAGATAGGTTAGTACTTGAAAATGAAAACATTGAAAATACTAAATCTTTAGCTGTAATTAGCACTTATCCGTTTCTTTCTAATAATAAACTTTTTTCTTCACAAAGAGGTGTTGTAAAAATTGACAGCAAAACTTTAAACGATATATTTTCTTATTATATACTTCAAACTATTGCTATGATGTTTAATAAATATGATATACATACAGAAGAAAAGCATTCCATTATGTCGGAAGTTGAAAAATTTAATTATATTGATTGGTACAATAATATTGTAAATTATGAATTAAGAGCTCCATATAAAGGACTAAAATATTATAAAGACAGTATAAAATATTAATTAATTTTTATAATACCTACTATAATACTCATAACTTCTCATTACTCTCTCAACATAAAACTCTGTTTCTTCTATATCTATAAATCTTGCAGTACGATACATGTTATTTGTACCATATTCTCTTTTCCATCTGTTTCCCCTTCCAGAACCAGCATTATAACTAGCAGCAACTAATGCATAATTACTAGCATTTTGACTTTGAAATAACCAGCTTAAATGAGAGATACCAATATTAATATTTTGTTTAGCATCTGTTAGGTATAGAGGGTTATATCTGTATCTTGCTTTTTTGTTTTCAGCAGCAGCAGTTGTAGGCATTAATTGCATAAGCCCCATTGCTCCAACATAAGATTTTGCTTTTACATCAAATAAACTCTCTTCTCTCATTATAGAATATACAAAATTTGGCTCTATTTTATAATATCTTGCTTCAGGTACAACATATTCGTCAAAATATCTAGGATAAACATATTTTCTAAACTCATCTGGAAGCAAATCCACATTGTCATAATAGTTATATCCAAAATACTTTCCTATATTAGCACAAATCTGCATAAATCTCTTTGTATTTAATGATGATTTATATATCTTCTCAGCATAATAAAATAATGGATAAGTTACCTGAGTCTTTTGATAAATACCATTAAACTCTCTATATGCATTATCCATATCCCCATAATAATATAATAATATAGGTTTATTAACATCCTGTCTTGTCTGCAAAGATAATTCATTAAATATTTCATTTTCTTTTTTATTAGAATAAAAATCCTGAACGAATTTGTTTTGCATAAATATATTTTTTGCTATTGCTCTTGCTTCTTTTACTAAATTATCTTCTTTTTTCGTTACTATATAATCTATAAACTGAATATTATTAAGCATCTGCATAGTTTTTGTATAATTTGAATCAGTATAATATTTTTTAGCTTCGTTTAAATAGTAAGTATTGCTTTGAGAAATATAATTTACCATTTCAGGCGTTGCTAAACTTAAAGCTCCTTTTACATAAAAAGGATTTTTACTTTCTAATAGGCTTTTCATTATATACTTATCTCTTATTTCAGTATCTCCCAATTCCTCAGCAGCCCACATATACCATGATAATACAAAATCATGTCTATATTTTGGATATATTTTGTCTAATTCATTAATTGAATAATATGTTTCTGTTTTATTTTTTAATTTTAATGCCTTTCTTAAATAACTCTTTAATGAAAGTTCTGTATATCTATTGTTGTGGAAATTTTTTAGGGCGTTTGTTAAATATTTTTTAGCTTCTGGTAAATTATTGCTGTTCAAACTTATATTAATAAAACTATTATAAATCCTTGGTACATAACTATCCTTTGGATAATTTCTCAAAAAAGTATTATACAACTCTCTTGCTTTAGTATAATTCTTTAACTTTTCATAATTATTTGCATTCCAATAAATTGCTAATTTTCTATATTCTTTATTGTTAGTATTAGCAAGATATTCATTAAACAATGTAGAAGCACTTTCTCTGTTTCCTGCTAATTGATTTATCCTTGCTTTATAATATATTGAATTATTTTTATAAGCATTGAGCTCTATAAGATTATCAAAATATTTTAAAGCAGCAGTTCTATACCCAGCATCATATAACTCTACTGCTGATTTATATTTTATATTATTATTAAAATTATATATTTCCTCTTCAAAATTATTATTTAAATATATTAAAGCTTCTCTATTTATATATTTTTTAGTTAATTCTAATGCTATTAATTTGGCTTTATTAGTATCATCAGTTTCTCTCATTGCTCTTAAGCCAACGAATTCTTTTATCCATTTTTGTTTATTGCCATTAAAAAAATTGCTTATAGGATAATCATCTTTGTAAAACTCTGCTAATGCTTTATATTGTTCAGCAAAAGGGTATAATGATGACCTTGGATATTCTTCCATAAGTTTAGAGTAGAAATCTATTGCCTCATCATACATATTAGTATTTAAAGCACTTTTTGCACCATAATATATAATATAATCTCTTATTAATAAGTCATTGCTGCTGTTAATTAGATTTGTAAATTGTGTGTATGCTTTTTTATATTGTTTATCATTATGTAGCTTTAATGCATTTCCATAATTTATTTTATTTTTTGATACAATATCTGGTATTTCTGCTTTTCCTTGGGCTCCTAATCCGGAAGTCATTATTATAATAATTAATTCAAAAAGTATAACAAAAATAATAATATTCTTTTTCATAAACACCTACTAAAATATTATATTAACTATAGTATTTTAGTATTTTTTCTATCTTTTTGCAAATATTATTTAAAATATTTATTTATAACTATTAAATACTTTTTAAAAATTATTTCTTGTTAAAACAATATAAAAATTGCAATACATTTATTTAGCCATAATAATAAAATAGAGTAGGGCAGCTGTAATTTTTTATTTGCTTTTTTTAGACTTATTATTATTTATCATACTAACAGCTATAGAAATTAACTCCTTAGCTTCTTTTTTAGTTTTTGCCTCAGCAATAATACGAACTATAGGCTCTGTATTTGATGAGCGAACATGAAGCCAAGAGTTTTCTAAATCTATTTTTATTCCATCTATAGTTGTTATTTTAGATTTAGGATATTTTTCTTTTATTTGTTTTAAGAAATTATTTTCATCAATTTTTGAAACTTCCAATTTTTCTTTTACTATCTCATATTTTGGTATTTCATTTACTAATTCTTTTATAGTTTTTCCAGTAGTAGCCATCAATTCTAATATTAAAGCAATACCTAAAAGCGAATCTCTTCCAGGAGTTACAGCAGGTACTATTATACCACCGTTTCCTTCGCCTCCAAAATATAATTTATTTTTTACAATATGAGAAGAAACATTTATTTCACCTATCTTTGTACGGTCAACTGAATATCCTTTCTCTTTAGCTAAATCATCTATCATTCTAGAAGTAGATAAATTTACAGCAGCATTTCCTTTTCCAGACAACCATAAATATTTAGCACATAAAGCTAAAGTATACTCTTCACTTATTATAGTACCGTCATCTAATACTAAAGCAAGTCTATCAGCATCAGGGTCTTGAGTGAATCCTATATTTACTTTGTTTTTCTTTACTAACTCAGATAAACTTTTCATGCTTGTAGCAGAAGGCTCAGCAACATGGGCAAATTTACCAGTATGTTCTTTGTTTATAGAAACTTCTTTAACTCCTAAAGCTTTAAGTAATGGAGGAGTAGCAAATAATCCTGTTCCATTAACATAATCACAAGCAACTTTGAAATTTGCTTTTTTAATCTTTTCAACATTTATAAATCTTAAAATACGTTTTATATGTTCTTCTATGGCATTATCTATTTTTTGATAAGTTCCAGTCTCTAATGCCTTAACAAATCTTTTAGCCTTTTTATCATAAAGCTTCATAAGCTCATTAACTGCCTTTTCATCTAAAAAATGTCCGCCTTTACCTATAAGCTTTAATGCATTCCATTCTATAGGATTATGACTTGCTGATATCATTATTCCGCCATGTATTTTTAATTTTTCTACCATATATAATGCAGTTGGTGTTGGTGTTATTCCTATATCTATTACATTTATTCCAGATGCCATCAATGTAGCTGCAACAGCATTCAATATAGATTCTCCTGTTATTCTTGTATCTCTTGCTACTAAAACTTTTGCTTTCTTTGGAAAAAGAGATGCAAATGCAGATGTATAATCTACTATAGTGCTTATATCTAAACCGTCACCAATAATTCCTCTAATTCCTGATATGCTTGTTTTTAAAGTTGGCATTTTATTGAACTCCGATAATTTATTTTTATTTATTGATTTTTTAAATATGATAATTTATTAATAATCTTTTGTCAAGAAAGATATAAGAAAGAGCGGAAGATATGTAGTTTATGTAGTTAAGGTATATAATTAAAGTTTTTATAGAAATAAAAAAACACATAACTTCCGATAATGTATATTATGTTAACTAAAGCATATTCTTAAAAAAACTGTAATATATTTTTTACTATCTACTTATTTTAACATTTAATACCATACTCTAAAACCAATACCTAAAACCAAAATCTCCATAAAACCTAAAGAAATCAGCAAAAGCCCAACCGCTATCTTCTGGATACCACCCAAATGTAGCAAACCCTCTATTTCCTACAGATATAACATTTAAAGCTGGAGTTAATTGCAAAAATATTTCCCAATCTTTTTCTACTATAAATGATACTCCAACTGGTATTCTAAAATCAGCTTCTATATTTATATACTTATTTCCAAAATTAAAAATGGCTTCTATTCCTGGTCCTAGATATAGCATTACATCAGAATTACCTAATTGACCTAATCTAGTTGTATATACCCACCAATCTGCACTAGCACTAAAACCAAACCAAGATGCTCCTTGACTAGATATGCCAAGATTTAATGTACCTCCAAACATAAAAGGTATTCCTTCAAATTTACCTGTTACTGCTAATGAAGCTTGAAGCGGAAAACTAAATCTTAAAGAAAAACCAAATGCTGTACCTGTTGGAAAATATGAAAATAACTTATGGCTAGATGTGCTGTAAATTAAAACAGTAAAAACTGAGTATATTATTATCTTTTTTAGCATAATTAGAAATTACATAAAATTTAATTACAATTAGTATAATATATTATATATTTAAAGCAAATAAAATTATATATTTTTATTAATATTATAATTTTGTAAAAACCTTGATAAAATATATACTTTTGTTATAATATAATAATTTTAAGGGTTATTTTATATGTCTAAAATTATATCAATAGTAAATCAAAAAGGCGGTGTTGGAAAAACAACAACAGCTGTTAATTTAAGTTCTATAGTAGCATCTATGGGATATAAAACTTTATTAATCGACATAGACCCGCAAGCTAATGCATGTTTGGGTATAGGTGTTACAAGAGATAAAATGGAATATGGTATATATGATATTTTAATTGGAGGAGCTGATATAGAACAAGTAATAATAAAAACATATCAAGAAAATCTTTATCTCATACCATCGGATTCTGATTTGGTAGGTGCTCAGATAGAATTAGTAAGTGAAATAGGAAGAGAATACAAATTAAAAAAAGCTTTAGAAAAAATAAAAAATAATTATGATTATATATTTATTGATTGTCCCCCTACCCTAGGTATTCTCACTTTAAATGCTTTAACTGCTTGTGATTCTGTGCTTATACCAATACAATGCGAGTTTTATGCTTTAGACGGAGTTGGAGAGCTTAATAATACTATATCTTTAGTCAAAGAGAATTTAAACCAAAATCTAGAAATAGAAGGCGTATTATTAACAATGTATGACGGCAGAACTAATCTTAGTAACGATGTAGTCAGAGAGGTTGTTAACTATTTTAAAGACAAAACTTATAAAACTATGATACCAAGAAATGTACGTTTAAGTGAGGCTCCTTCTTACGGAAAGGCTATTACAGATTATGATAAAGAGTGCATTGGTGCTAGAAGTTATAAAGAGTTTGCAAAAGAGTTTATAGAAAGAGCTAAATAATTATATTTTTTAGTATTAGGAATTACTATATGAATGATATTGTTTTGGAAAATTTAAAAAAAGAAGATATTTGTATGTTTAAAAATAAATTACAGGAATCTTTTATATTTGGTGCTAAAAAATATTTTGGAGAAAATATATCAGATAAGATTCCAGAAGAGAAAGATATTGATGAATCTTTAAATTTAGATGGAGTACATTCTTATCATTTAGTTCTTGATAATGAAAAAATTGGAGGAGCAATAGTAGAAATAAATAATAAAACTAATCATAATGAACTTCATTTCTTTTTTATATATCCAGAACATCAAAATAAAAAGATAGGATATTTATCTTGGAAAGCTATAGAAAATAAATATCCGCATACAAAAACTTGGACATGTTATACTCCATATTTTGAAAAACGCAATATTAATTTTTATGTAAATAAATGCGGCTTTCATATAGTTGCTTTTTATAATCAATATAACAAACTTGAAGGAATAAACAGCGGACCTGAAGAGTTTTTTAAATTTGAAAAAGCTGTAAATAACTAATATAATTTATTAGTTAAATAAAATTAAAAGGATTTATATGAGCAGAAAAGGCGGACTTGGCGGTCAGGGTATGAATGCCTTAATTAAATCTACCGATAAAGAAATAAAAAAAGCTGTTGAAGAAGCTGAAAAAAATGGAATATTAGAAATAGATATATCACTTATAGATGTTAATCCAGATCAGCCTAGAAAAGTTTTTAATGAAGAAGAAATTAGAGGGCTTGCTGAATCTATAAAAGAAAATGGACTTATAAACCCTGTTACATTAAGAGAAAAAGACGGTAAATATCAAATAATATCAGGCGAGAGAAGATTTAGAGCATTTAAATATTTAAACAAAGATAAAGTACCAGCATTAGTATTAAAAAATATACCAGACTCTAAAATGCTCGAACTTACACTTGTAGAAAATATTCAAAGAGCAGATTTAAACGCAATAGAAATAGCAAGAAGCTACAAAAAATTAATATATGATTTAAATATTAAACAAGAAGAATTAGCTAACAGAGTTGGTAAAAGCAGAAGCACTATTTCAAACTCTATGAGAATATTAGAGTTAAATGAAAATATACAAAATTTAATATTAGAAAACAAACTTACAGAAGGACATGCTAGAACAATACTTTCTTTTAGCGACAATGATGAAGAGAGAGATTTATTTGCAAAAGAAATAATAGAAAAAGGCTATTCTGTAAGAGAATGTGAAAAAATAGTAAAAGAAAAAAAAGAAATAGTAAAAGATAATAATAATGATACACAAAATAAAAATATAAAAAAAGAACATAAAAAAGACCCTAATATAAAAAAATTAGAAAACGATTTAGAAAAAATATTTTCTACAAAAGTTAATGTAATAGATAAAGAAGGTAAAGAAGGTAAGATTATAATAGAATATTATAGTGCTGATGATTTATCTAGAATAATGGATATACTTGATAATGTTCATAATATTAATACTAACTCTGTTAAACATACAATAGAATATTAGGAGATATTTTTTGAAATTAAAAGTTCTAATCATATTGCTGTTAAATATATTTTGTCTATATTCAAGAGAACAATTAAAAATATCTATAGTAGATTTGAATTATGAATTAAAAAATAATTCTCCTTTAAGAAAAGATATTGTAAGAACTATAAATCGTTTTGCATATCTAAAACATCCTAATACTATAACAGTAGACAGAATGAAAAAACGTTTATTTAAAACAGATGAATTAACATTTGAACAAGGATTAACAGTAGCATCAAATTTAAAAGCCAATGTTGCAATTATAATGGACAGCGAATTTAAACTAAAAAATACTAATAATATATCAACTAATAATTTGCAAACAAACAATATAACAAATATTTTGCTTACCAATGAAATTATTCAATCTTACTCTAATGAAATATCAAATGCATTAGATAAATTAAATAACTATACTCAAGAAAAAAAAGAATTAAATGATATAATAGAAGAAAAATTAGGAGAACCTTCAAACACTAATAATACAGCTGCGACAAATGAATATGAACTTTTTTATAACTTTACAGTGATAGATATAATAAAAAATGAAACTCTTAAAGAATATAAATCTATAGCTTCAAATCAGGCTAACTCTAAAGTTAATGAAATTGGCACTTATTTAGAATTTTATTTTGCAAAAAGTTTATTAGATTCTCTTACTAATGAAAATAGTGATATTAATTTAAACTTTGAAATAGAGAGAATTACATCAAGCAATGAAAGTATTATTATAAAAAATAGCGGTGAAATAATAGAAAATGAAACATTTAAAATAAAATTTAATTCAACAGAAGATGGTTATTTATATATATTAGCCTTACAAAATGACGGCAATATTATTTTAATGCATCCTAATGATTTTAATAATTATGTAGAAAACAATAATATTCAAAAAAACAATATAGATTCTAATATAGAGTATACCATTTCTCCAGAAGGCTCTATTTTTAAAATGGTAGTTTCTGCTCCGTTCGGATTAGACAGTTTCTATGCAATATTTTTAAAAAATGAAGCTATATGGTTAGAAGAACAATATTTTAGCGGAGAAGGATTTAAATCTGGAAATAAAACTAGGCTCGCTGAAATGGTAATAAAATTAAAATCCTCTCTCAAATTACAACTTTCTAATAATTGGCAAATATCTAAAATATATATTACTTCTAAACCTGAAATTCAATAAATTTGCATTTTTTTCATATTTGTATTATAATTTCATAGTATTTTAAATTTTAGGATTTGCAATGAAAAAAGGTTTAATGTTTAAGTTTATTCTAACTTTTTCAATATTTTTGTTTACATCATTTATATTAATATATATTATTTATAAACCAATATATATAAATAAATTCTTAAAAGAAAAACATTTTCAAACACTAAACTTAAAAAATATAACCGAAGGACAAATTAACGAAATAAAAAACACAGTAAACACAGTAGTAAATAACCTTGAAGCAAACCCTAATATAGAAACCATAGGAAACTTTTTTACCAATATTGCTAAATCACATACAGGTTATTTAAATGTATATTATGGTGAAACTGTTCCATATTCTCAAGGCGGTATTTTTATTAATACATTAACAGAATATGACCGCTCTTATGACCAAACTTCAAGAGATTGGTATAAAAGTGCTGTTATGACAAATGATGTTTATATAAGTGAGCCTTATATAGATTTTATAGTAAATGAACTTACTGTTACATTTAGTAAGGCTGCTTATACTAATAATTCTTTGCTTGGTGTATTTTCTATAGATTTTACAGATATTAATGGAATAATTGAAAATGCAAAAAGTAATTTTGATGGCGAATGTAATATAGTATCAAAAGAAGGGATTTATATAACACATGATGACAAGAAGTATTTATTAAATAAAGACAATAATTTATTTACAGACACATTATTTGCAAATTTTAAAGACAATTTTTCTTCACATTTTAATGAAATAAAGATATACAAATAGAAAGTCTTTTTAGCTCAATATCTGAAACATCAAAACATAGTAATTTAGCAAAAGATATGGGTATAGAAGTAGCAGATTATTCAAAAAGCGGAGTTGAAGCAGTTAATAAAATATCTAATAATATGCATGATATATCATCTTCAAGTAAAGAGATTTCAAATATTACAAAACTTATACAGGATATTGCATTACAAACAAATATTTTATCATTAAATGCTGCAGTAGAAGCTGCTCGTGCTGGTGAACAAGGTAAAGGATTTGCTGTAGTTGCTTTAGAAATTAGAAACTTAGCTAATAATGTTAATGATGCAGCAGGAAATATAACTAGTATTATAGAGAAAACTTTATCAAAAATAGATGTAGGATATGAATCTGTTACACACTCTTTAGAGATACTTTCTAAAATAGAAAACTCAGCTAATGAAGTATCTAATCTTCTTTTGGAAGTATATAATTCTGTATCTACAGAAGAAAATAGTGTAAAAGAAATTAATTTAGCTATGAATGAATTAAATACTATAACACAAGAAAACTCAGAGCTTGTTCATCAAAGTTCTATTTTGGGTAAAGAAGTAGCAGATGATACTTTAAATGTACATAATAAGTTAGAGTATTTTAAGTTAAAACCTTAATTTTTACTCTTTACTGAGATAAACTGTTGTTGAAGGGAATGCAAAGTTAGCATTAATCTTAGCAAACTCTTCTACTATCTTATAGTTAATCTTTTCTACTACAGTAACAAATTCAGTATAATCTGAAACATTAACATAATATATCACTTCAAAATTTAATGAAGAATCGGCAAACTCTACAAATCTTGCACTAGAGAATGTAGTAGAACTTTCACTTTCTATAATAGTTTTAACTAAATCAGGTATTTTTTTAAGTGTTTCTAACGGAGTGGAATATTCTACTCCTAAAACCATATATTTTCTTCTTCTCTCTAATACTCTATAGTTTTTTATCCTTGAAGCAAGTAAATTAGTATTAGAAATTAAAAGCTGTTCGCCTGTATTTCTTCTTATACGAGTAGATTTTATTCCTATATATTCAACAGTACCTAAATCTTGATCAATCTGTATAAAATCTCCTTTAAAAAAAGGCTTATCAAAAACAATAACAAAATAATTGAATAAATCGGCTATTATACTCTGAGCAGCAAATGCAACGGCAACACCGCCAATACCAAGACCAGTAATAAGTGTAGTAACATTAACACCAACATTTGAAAGTATAGTTAAAATACCAATTATCCATACTAATACTTTTATTAAAGTAATTATACCGTCAGATAAAATAACATTTTTTTTCTGTGATAAATAATTATCTGTAAAGTTGGTTATAACATCACATATAAATAATACAGAGAAAACAATTATACATACAGCTAATATTTTACCCCAATATCCCCCTAATACCTTAGGCAATACTAATGTAGATTTTGCTATAGCTAAAGAAGCTACAAATATAACAGGCAAACTTCTTCTTTTTACACTCTTTGATAAAGCGAAAAAAAACGAATTCTGAAATCTAACATTTACCTTTACTAATAGTCTTACTAAAATCAGAAGACTAATCCTCATAATAGCAAAACTTGAAATAAATAATACTAAAGCAATTAAATATTTAAATAAGCTGTTTCCATAAAAAACGGTCTCTTTTAGGTATTCCATTAAAACTCCAAACTAATTTGTTTTCATTATTATATATATTTTTTTAAATATTTAAATATTAAAATATAAAAAATATAATTTAATAACTATAAAAATTAACTATGATGATGTCCGCAATCACAACTTGTTACTTTTATATCTATATTTTTAGCACTTACATTTTCAATATTTGATTTCTCACCTATTGGATAAAGAAGTCTTAAAGCATTAAGTACAACTATAACAGTAACACCAGTATCAGCAAATATTGCAAGTGTTATAGAAGCAAGCCCCAAAGCTCCAAGTATTATAGCTCCAAATTTAATCACTAAAGCAAGCAATATATTTTCTAAAACAACAATATGATTCTTTTTAGCAAGCTTAATAATAGCAGCAACTTTTGAAGGCTTATCGTCCATTATAATAACATCAGCATTTTCTATAGCAGCATCAGAACCAAGCCCTCCCATAGCAATACCAATATCAGCACGTGCCAAAGAAGGAGCATCATTTATTCCATCGCCTACAAATATTGATACTTTACTCTCTTTCATCATACCTTCTAATACATTTACTTTTTCTTCTGGTAAGCATCCTCCATTAAATGATTGTATATTATTCTCTTTTGCAAATGAACTAACGCGTTCTATATTATCTCCGCTAATTAAAGCAGTTTCTATATTGATAGAGTTTAACAAATTAATAGCCTCTTTAGTATCTTCTTTTACAATATCATCAATATAAAAAGCTCCAGCATATTCACCGTCTATTGAAATATAAACATTAAACTTGTTATTAATATTTTCTGGAAGATTTATATTATTTTGTTTTAATAAATCAAGCTTTCCTATTAAAATATTTTTTCCTTCAATAATTGATGATGAGCCTTTACCTCTAATATCTTTATGTGATGTTATTAAACTTTCATTTATATCATGATTTTTTTTGTAATGCTCTACTATAGATATTCCTATAGGGTGAGAAGAGCCTATTTCTGCCAAAGCCGCATATTTAATTAATGTATCATCATCATATATACCAGCATTTTCTATCTCTCTTATATAAAACTTACCTTTGGTGAGAGTTCCTGTTTTGTCAAATATTACTTTTTTAGTTTGAGCAAGCAAATCTAAAAATACTCCGCCTTTAACCATTATTCCAAACTTTGAAGCTCTTCCTATAGAAGCAAAATATGTTAAAGGAATGCCAACCATAAAAGCACAAGGACAAGAAACTACAAGCAATGTAAGTGAACGTGAAAACCAATCATTAAAAAACTCTTTGCCGTATATTATAGTTGGTATTACAGTAAGTAAAATAGCACCAAATACAACTATAGGAGTATATATTCCTGCAAACTTTGTAATGAATTGTTCTATATTTGCCTTTCTGTTTTGAGATTCTCTAACTAATTTTAGTATTTTTACTATTGAAGACTCTGCATAAACTCTAATTACTTTTGCTTTTATACTGCTTTCACCGTTTATAGTACCTGCTAAAATTTCATCATTAACCTTTACATCTTTTGGCATACTCTCTCCTGTTAAAGCTTTAGTATCAAGCCAGCTCTCCCCTTCATAAATAACAGCATCTAAAGGCACTTTTTCAAAAGGATTAATTAATATATTATCATTTATATTAACTTTAGAAATATCAACTTTTTCTATAGTACCGTCTTCTTTTATGATATTAGCAAAATCTGCTCTTATAGACATAAGTGCTGCTATTGTTCTTTTAGATTTATCAACAGCCATATCTTCAAAATATTCACCTATTCTGTAGAAAAGAAGTACTGCTAAAGCCTCTGGTAATTGATGAAGTATTATAGCTCCAACTGTAGCAATGCTCATAAGAAAACTCTCTCTCATAAACTTGCCATGCACAAAATCTAATACAGCATTCTTAAAAACATCTATGCCTAAAATAAAATAAGGTATAAAAAATATTATATATTCTATTAAACCATGAATCCTATCATGCAAAAAATGCATTAAAATTAAAACAATTAAAGAAATACTAATTTCACTAATAAATAAAACTTTTTCTTTATTCTTTAACATGCTCATACCCCCAAGCATAAATTTTTTCTATATGTTCATCATCAAGCCTATAAAAAACGTGAAGCCCAACTTTTCTTTTCTTCACTACCCTAGCCTGCCATAACATCTTTAAATGCTGTGATACAGAAGGCTGCTTCATATCAAGAAAAGATACCAATTCATGAACGCATAATTCCTTTTCACTTAAAACAGATATTATTTTTAATCTAGTTGGGTCAGAAAACACAGAAAAGAAATTAGCTAAAACCGAAAACTCATCATCATTTGGAAGTTTTGGTATATATGAAGATATATTCTCTTCTTTCGTGTTGATTTCACAATTATCTTCATAGCTTTCTATGATGTTTTGTTGTTTATTATTTTTATTATTTTTTTTCATAAATATTCATCTCTATATAACTATATTATAATATAATGATATACTTATATAAAAAAATGTCAATACCTAATATATAAAAAAAGGAGAGTATAATACTCTCCAAAAAATTGTCTATTGTTTTTATGTATCAGCTTATTTAATATTTATAAACTAATTTGTTTAAGAAAACTTAACAACATAATTAATTATAAATATTATAAATATAATTAGAGGAAGAATATATGTTATATAAACTCTTGTAAATTGAGGAAATTTAATTCCCATTCCCATATCAGCTTCCTTTATAAAATTATTCCATCCCCAGCCATATTTAGAAACACAAAATACTATTATATATATTCCTCCAAGCTCAACTAAATTATATGTAACAATAAAGTCATATAAATCTAAAAAACTGCTGCCCTTTCCCATAGGTTGTATAAAAGATAATACATTAAAACCTAATGCAGTAGTAGAACCTAAAACAAAGACTACAATACCAACTATTACTGAAGAGATATTTCTTTTTAAATTAAACTCAGACATAGTAAAAGCAATTAAATTCTCAAATACAGTTATAACCGTAGTAAGTGCTGCCATAGATAAAAACACGAAGAACAATACTCCCCAAAATCTAGATAAAGGCATAGAATTAAATATATTAGGTAAAGTAACAAAAGCAAGTCCAGGCCCCTCTCCAGGATTAACCCCAAAAGCAAAACTTGCAGGAAATATAACAAGCCCAGACAAAAAAGCAATTAAAGTATCTAACACTACTATTATAAGAGTTTCATTTGTTATAGTTCTCTCTTTTCCTATATAGCTTCCAAAAATAGTCATGCTTCCTATACCAATGCCTAAAGTAAAAAATGCCTGCCCAACAGCAGCATAAACTACTTCAAAAAAGTTTTTTATTCCACCATCAAACATTTTTCCCAAGTCTGGAAGCAAGTAGAATTTAACTCCCTCAATAGCATTAGGCAAAGTAACAGACCTTATTATAAGTATAACTACTATTACAAATAAAGAAGACATCATAAACTTAGAGTATTTCTCAACCCCCTTCTGAAGTCCAATAAAACATATTATAGTGGCTAATAAAACCGTAACAAATAAACCAATAACACTAATATAAGGACTAGCAAGAGTAGCTCCAAAAAGCTCACCTACCCCTTCAGCACTAAGATTATCTACCTTTCCAACTAACATATAAAAAGCATATATTATACTCCAACCCGCAACCGTAGTATAAAACATCATAAGTATCAAACAGCCAATTATTTGCACATAACCAATTATATGCCATTTATACCCCTTCTTTTCTAATACTTTATAAGAACCCGCAATATCTCTTTGCCCAGCACGTCCTATGCTAAACTCCATTATAAGTATTGGTATGCCTACTACTAATAATGATATTATATATATTATAACAAAAGCAGCTCCGCCGTATTTTCCAGTAATGTAGGGAAATCGCCATATGTTGCCAAGCCCTATAGCACATCCAGCTGATACAAGTAAAAAACCTAATCTACTTGATAATCTCTCCCTTTTAATATCCATAAAAAAACTCCTTTTTAATAAAATATTGAGTGCTATTATACAATATTATATAATTACTTCAAGTAGTAATATAACATTTTTAACGAAAATTAAAAATAAATAAAGCATTTTTTTAAAAATACGACATTTATTATGTTGCTATTTTTTGCGATATATGTTAGGTTAACATAATATTATTCTAGTTAACATAACTCAAAGGATTCCGCTATGAGAGTACAAGAAAGAAGAAATACTGATATAAACTTAAATAATATATTAATGCATCCTGAAACCACATCTATGAAAGTTGCAACATCATCTTCTTCTTTTGCGGCAATGCTCGAAGAAGAAAGAGAAATTAGAAAATATTCATTAGAATTAGATGAATTAAAAAGACAAATTTATGATGCTGGAAATGTGTTGGAAAAAAGTGCTAATATTAAAGATTTTCAGAAATTCAGAGATTTAATAACATCGCTAACAGAAAAAGTAATAAAAGATGCATATAAGATAAGAACTGTATTCTCAAACCTAAAGAAATTCCAAGTAGTATCAAAAATAAATGAAGAATTAGATTCTCTATACAGAGAAATTATGAAAGAACAAAAAAATCATATAGCAATAGCAAATAAAATGATGAGACTTAAAGGTTTAGTAATAAATTTAATGTCATGAGTAATAATATATTATCATTCGACACAGTATCATCAAGCTTTTCTATAGCATTAAAAAAAGATAATGATATAAATGATATAGTAGAAATAAATAAAGAAAATATAAAGAATCATAATGAAGAATTACTTCCAATATTAAGCAATTTTTTAGAAGATAATAAAACATCTCTAAACGAAATTAATTGTATAGTAATGGGCATAGGTCCAGGCTCATTTACAGCAATTAGAATAGCATTTTCTACAATAAAGACAATATGTTACGCAAAAAACATACCGATTATAGGGGTATCAAGTTTAGATACATTATATCAAAATATAGCCTCATTTAATGGTATAAAATTATCCATGATAGATGCAAGAAAAGGAAGTATTTATGCTAATATATACAAAGATAATACAAAAATAAGAGAAAATCTAGATTTAACTTATAAAGAAGTAATAAATTTAATAAAAGATATATCAACAAAAGATAATTCTATCACATTATGCGGAGATGGTTTTTCAAAAAATGAAACTTATTTTAAAGAGAATTTGCAAGAATACAAATTAAATATATTAGATAATTCTTATAATATTATAAAAGCATCAAAATCAATTTTAATATCAGAAGAACGTTACAATAAAAAACAATTCGATAACATATTTTCATTAAATCCTCTATATATAAGAAAAAGTGAAGCAGAAAATAAACTCCATATTAAAAATTAAATACATATTTTACGATAATATTAAATAGCATAAAAAAGTATAAAAAACAAGTTGAAACTACTTGACTTGATTAAAAATAGTAGTTATTATTATGCAGTTAATAAATAGAAAATGGAGTTTAAAAGTGAAAAAGTTGCAATCTTTGTCGGTAAAAGTACCTTTATTTGTTACAGCTATTATAACAATAATGACAACAATATTAGTTGTTATAATTTTAAATATAGGTACTCAAGGGATAAGGCAAGGGGCTATATTTGGTTTAGAGTCATCTACTAAGATATATTCAAGAATGGTTAACGTGTGGTTAAAACAGGCTATGGTTTTAGCTGATTCAATATCTAAAAGTCATACAGAATTAACTAAATATTTAGCTTTAAACACTCCTGAAACTGCTCTTGCAGCTCAAAATGTATTAAAAAAACTCGCTAACAATAATTACCAATTAAAGGGATTAGCTTTATATGATGTTAATGGCAACATAGTATTAGACAGTGCTGATGGAAAAATCATTAATTCTCCTACTATGGTTAGGTTAAATACTACAGAAGCATGGGGAAAAGTAAAAGCCGGACAAACAGCTATGTATAAAACTGTAATACCTTCTTCTATTACTGATGGGCTATATTTAGTAGTAGTATTTAGTCCTATAAAAAACTCATTAGGAACTATAATAGGAAGTGTTGCTATATTAGTAGATTGGTTAGGGTTTATAGATGATGAATTAGAGTTAGTTAAGTTTGGAAATACTGGACACCCTTTTGTTATAGATACAGACAGAAATGTTATAGCAGACCCTATTCCTGAACATGTTAGAAATGAAACTCTTAAAAATGCTGATTATATTATTTATGCTTCTGAAAATGAGTCTGGTACTTATGAGTTCAAATCTCCATTTAATGGCGAAGATTCTTTCTCAGCTTTCTATAGAGAGCCTATTTCTGGTTGGTCTATAGTAATGAGTATAGCATCAAAAGAATTATTTGCCCATACTTATTCTATGAGGCTTTATTCAAGAATTGGTACTGTCGTTATATTAATAATTACATGTTTCATAATATTTATGTATATAAGAGGCATTACAACTACATTAAAATTATTAGCTAAAGATTTGACAAGATTATCTGAGGGTGATTTAGACTGGTATGTACCAGAACCTGTGCTTAATAGAAAAGATGAATTTGCTATAGTAGCAGGTTCTATAGCAAGTACATTAAATACTCTTAATGAAAAAGTAAAAACTGTATATTGCAGTGCTGACATAGTAAAAGCTTCTGCTCAGGAAGTAGCTCAGCAAAACATAGAATTATCAAATAGAACAGAAAATCAGGCTTCTGGTCTTGAGGAAACTGCTTCTTCTATGGAAGAGATTGCTTCTACAATAAAAACTTCCGCAGAACATACTGTTGAAGGAAATAACATGATGATTAATTCCCGTAATGCTATAGATGAGGCTGGAAGAATTATTGAAGAGACTACTAAAAACATTGAAGCTGTTTATGAATCAAGCTCAAAAATCAGTGCTATTACAAAAATAATTGAATCTATTGCATTCCAAACAAACATACTTGCTTTGAATGCTGCTGTTGAGGCTGCTCGTGCGGGTGAACAGGGAAGAGGATTTGCAGTTGTTGCTTCTGAGGTTAGAAACTTAGCTCAAACTACTCAGGCTTCTGTTAAAGATATTACTACTTTAGTTTCTGACTCTGAAGAGAAAATTGCTACTGCTACAGAAACAGCTAGAGAATCAACAGAGATATTCAAAAACTTAAAAGAACAAATTGAAGAGACTGCTAAGATTATGCAGGATTTAAGCTCTACTGCTATGGAACAGCAGGCTGGAGTTGATCAGGTTAATATAGCTATAGCTCAAATGGATACGGCTACTCAGCAAAATGCTGCTTTAGTAGAACAAGTTAGTGCTTCTTCTGAAACTTTATTCTCTCAATCTAAAGAGTTATTAACTGCTATGGCATTCTTTAAGTTGAGAAATGCAGAGTGTGAAATACCTGTAAAAGCAAATAATCAAGAAAAGAAAGAAGATAAAAAGTCTAATACTATAGTAAAAAAAGAAGAACCTAAAAAAGACTATACTATGTATAAAAAACCAGAATTAAAAAGCCCGTTAAAAAAATCATCAGAACCTGCTAAAAAACCTTATGAGGAAACTAAACCTGCAAGTGTTTCTTCTGATAAAGAATTTGGTTCTACTTTTAATGCTCCTGCAAATGACGATGACGAGTTTGAATCATTCTAATAAATAATAGAATAAGAAAAATAAAAGGATTAGCCAAAATGGTTAATCCTTTTTTTATATAAAATAATAATAAAATTAAATTTTTGAAATTACAGATACTATATCATCTATACTTAAAGCACCGCATTCTACATTAATTATTTTATCTTCTTTTTGAATACTTAATCTATAAGCCTTATCATAATAGTATAATAAAACTAAAACACATTCATATATTTTACCTTCTTCTAGTAAAGATAAAGCCTCTCTCATTCGCTCATCACCAAGACGTTTTTTTATTTTTATTATAGATTCTTTTAAATCATCAATGCTATATTTTCCATAGGTGTCAGTTATATATTTAGCTCTCTCTTCTATAGGAACATTTAAATATATGATATTCTCAGGCTTTTTCATATTATCAAAAAAACCTCTTGGTATAGCTCTTTTTCCTATTAATAAACTTTCATCTTCAACCCATAAAGAACAACCATTATTATATTTACACAATTCATAGCATAAATTATTTTCAAATTGCTCCTGACTAGGCTGCTCGCCTTCATTAATCCAACCAAAAGCAGATCCTTTATGCTTAGCAATACATTCCAAATCTAAAACATTATACTCTAATTCTTTTAATCTATTTAATATCAAAGTTTTTTTGCTTCCTGTTCTTCCTGTAACCAAGTTAATTTTATACTTCTTATTATTAAATGATTCTAAAACATATCGTCTATAACTCTTATATCCCTTATCTAATACATAAACATCATATTTATAATTAGAACACAGCCAAGCAACTGATTCACTTCTCATTCCACCTCTAAAACAATGCATTAATATAATATTATCCTTAGCGATTTTTTCAACTTTTCGTAATATATCAGCCATTCTGCTTCCAACATATTCAAGTCCCTTCAATATAGCAGCTTCTCTACCCTCTTTTTTATATATAGTACCAACTACCCTTCTCTCTTCATCATCAAATAAATAAACATTTTTAGCATTTGGTATATGAGCATGATTAAATTCTGAAGGTGAACGAACATCTATAACAGGCAATTTCTCTTCTTTTTGTAATCTTAAAAACTCTTCTATATTTATTCTTTTTACCATACAATTATAACTCCAAAATAATTACATCGTCTTTCCTATAGAAGCCTGCTGACAAAAACTATTATACCTACTATCTCTTATGCGTTTTTCAATTACAATTAAACTCTCATAATAAGAGATAGAATAAGCAGTATTAGTAAAATTATTAGCCTCTAAACTGTCTCCTTCTATAGCAGAATATGCATTCAAATAATCAATCAAGTTTTTTGTATATTCTATAAATGAATTAGGATTTTTATATCCGCCATTACAATTAGTCCAATAAGAAGTATAAACATCTTCACATAAATAAATACCATCATCTTTAATATGATCATACATCTCTTCAAAACTAATTATCTGATCTTCCATTATATGACTGCCATCATCAATTAGTATATCCAATTTTGGTATTTCTTTTTTTACCTCTCTTAAAAAATCTCTATCATTTTGAGAGCCTATATATATTTTTATATTATCATCTTCAAAACGTTTGCATTTCTCCTTTTTATCAATACCATAAATATTTACTTTAGCACCATCTATAGAAAAATAATTTTTCCACATCTTTAAAGAGCCGCCATATCCTACCCCTATTTCAAGCAAATTAATATCTCTTCCTCTAAACTTTGAAAAATATCTCTCATAAACATCAAAGTAAGATAAATGCTTATAAACGGCTTCTTCTCTATTCTCTATAAAATACTTATGTAAATCCGACTTTTCTTTATTATCATCATTAATTAAAATATCTCTTAAAACTTCTCTATTGTTATCATCATTATCTCTTATGCTAATTGTCTTTTTATCAACTTTAAGCTTCATTATATAATTTCTTTAACCCTCCATTTTTATCCATTGTATTTTATTTTTTATATTATAAATTGTCAATACATTATTTTACTAAGTTTTTAATCTTTTTTAATCCCCCACCCTATTAGGCTTTATGCTTTTATATGGAATTTTTGTTTTTACATATATTTAAAACAAATTAAAAGAAGCACTCCCACCCAAGCTTTAATAATATTATAAACCCTGTTTTCCGCACGTTAAATAAGCTTATATTATAATTTAAATTGTATTTCAAATTAATTTAGATTTTTTATTAAATTTACCGTGCGGTACATAGATTTTAAATTTTAAGAAATTTAGGGCGGGTACTATAATTTCTAATCATGCAATAAATATAATAAAAATTAAATTATCAAAATATAACAAAAAGAAAGAAAGGGCGGGATTTATAAACAATTTTTTAATATATTATTTTTAATAAAGTCTCTTAAAAATAAGTTTAATATCTTTATCTAAAGTGTTTATAATTAATTCTTCACCATTAAACTCTATAGAGGAAGCAGTATTTAGATATTTTAAATACTCTTTTTCTTTTGTTAAAGCATCTTCTTCTTCAGATATTTTAGTTACTTCTATATTTTTTATAAACAAAATATTTCCCCTTCTAAGCTCATATTCTCCAAAATAGGTATTAGCTCCTCCATAACCATAAAACTCCGTATTATAAAAAGATATTGTAATGCCATAATCTTCAAACATATTCATAAGTTTATAAGTTTTACCTGTAAGTGTACTAGTTGATACAGATAATGACTTTTTAGTAGAAGAACAAGAAAATACTATCAAAAATATAATAGATAATATTATAAGTCTTTTTTTTAAATTATTTCTTATCATATCTCTTCAAAAATTAAATGATTGCTAGAAAGCACTGTATACAAAGTTAATTTTCTATTTTCAATTCTATATGATGTAACATCTTTTAAAAGGGTTAAATATTCATCTTCTGCTTTCATCTTATCTTTTGGACCAGACATTAATGTTGTTATTAAATTATAAACATTAAAGATATCTCCATCTATTTCATATAAAGATGAATATCTATTCACTGCCGAAAAACCATTTATTTTATTTTCATTAAATTCTATTGTAATATTCATATCTGGATATATGCTAATCAATTTGAACTTTCTGCCGTCTAATATATCTTTTTTGTCTGTTATATTGTTTTCTACAATTTTATTTTTATCTATAGTAGAACATGAACATATTAATAATAATATAAAAACTAACAATTTTTTCATAAACGTCCCAATAATAAATTATTTTAAATAATTAAATTGTTATAATTATCGGTATTAATAGAATTATTTTTTATAATAATAGATGTTATTAAAAATAAAAATCCCTTATCAAAAAAAGATAAGGGATTATAAAATACAATTTAATAATTTATTCTAAATAAGCATAATGGAATTGATATTCTTGCAATGGAGTTAAAACATAATCTTTTAATCTTTTACTTACTAAAGTTGGATTTGATGGATTATATATCGGAATAAGCAAATTATCTTCTGCTACTAATAATTTTTCAGCCTTATGCATAGCATCCATTCTTATATTTTGATTAGCAGTAGACCTAGCAGTTTCTATATATTTATCAAACATAATATTGCTGTATCCTGTAGAGTTTTGGCTTCTATAACTTAAATAATTTTCTAAAAAAGTCATAGGGTCACTATAATCACCAATCCATAAAGTTCTTATAAGCTGATAATCTTTTTCGCTTCTCATTTGCTGATAAGCAGCCCATTCTAAAGAAGTTATCTGTAAATCAATACCTAAATTTTCTTTCCACATCTGCTGCACAGCCTCTGCTACCTGCATATAAACTAAATCTGAAGTAGTTTTATATTCTAATACAGGGAAATTTTCACCATTAGGATAACCAGCTTCAGCCAATAATTTTTTAGCCATTTCAACATTATTAGAATAAGCCTCTTTAGATAAATCAATATACTCCCCACCATTTTCTCTAAAATCTCCGCTAACATCATAAGCTCCCACAGGAACCCAAGCACTAGTAGGTGATTTTGCAGTAGGTACAACATTTTCAACTATGTAATTTCTATCTATTGCTAAAGATAATGACTTTCTTATTCTTACATCTTTTAAAACCTCATTTGTAGCATTTATACCGAAAGCAACAGTAGAAAAATATGGAGCTATATTAATTATGCCCTCTTCTTTAAATTTCTCTAAATCCTGCTCCACAATATTAACAGAAAAATCTAATGAACCATCTTTTATACCAGCAAGTGCTAAAGTGGCATCTTTCATCATCACAAATGTAATCTTCTCAGGAACAATATTATCTTTATTCCAATAGTTAGTATTTTTTACTACAACTATTTTTTCATCAGGATTTCTCTCTGTCATAACAAATGCCCCATTACCAATATAACTTTCTGGGCTTAATGACCATTTATCTCCGTATTTTTCTATTATATCTTTTCTAACAGGAGCAAATATAGGATAAGTAAGTATATCTAAAAAATACCCCGTAGGAGCTTCTAAAGTTATTTCTAAAGTATAATCATCTATAGCTTTTACTCCAAGCTCTTCTACAGGAAGTTCACTAGAAAGTATCTTTATAGCATTTTTTATATATTCTACAAATGAAGTATACTCTGCTGCACTATCAGGGTTAGCAGCTCTTTGCAAAGCATAAACAAAATCATTTGCCGTTACATTGAATCCATCAGACCACTTAGCATTCTCTCTCAAATGAAAAGTATATGTAAGACCATCATCTGAAACATCCCAATTCTCACAAGCACCGCCTTGTAAATTTCCATTTTTATCCTTAATTATCAAAGTTTCAAACACATGCCTTGGATAAACAAAGTCATTTCCAGATAATGTAGGGTCTATAGTTTTAGGTTCTTCACCCGCATTAATAAATAACTCTTTTGAAGAACGATTTAGATTATTATTACATGAAAAAATTAAAACAAAAATACAAAAAAATAGTAATATTCTTTTTAACATAATTCTCCCCTTCTATAATAATTATTTAATAATACTATATTTAGAAATATAATGCAATTAATTACTTATATATATGATAAAATTCTAACACTATTTTATATTTTTTCGATAATTATAACGATACACTAAAAATTGGAGTTGTAAAGTGCCAAGATATGAGCAATTAAAAGCTAAATCTAAAGGTATATCATATACAAGAAGAACAAGAAATGAAGATAAAGAATTCAATTTTAAAAAACCTATAATTATATCAGTTTCATTTATATTACTTGTATCTATACTATTTACTGTTATAAAAAAATATTCACCTATGGTTGATATTGCCGTAAAAGACTTTTTTAGTATTAATCATAGAGAAGCTCTCACATTAGAAACAACAGGAAGTGAAAATGAAAATAAAATAAGTTTCTTGGATAATGTGCCTCTATTTAATTTCTTTATAAAATCTAATACAAATGAAACTTTATCTATTATGGCATACGAAACAAATTCTATGCTTGAAACTTCTATAAATACAAATATGCTCCAGAATAACTCTACAATTACAAGAGAATCTTTATCTGTATTTTTCAATAATAATAAAAATAATCAGGATGCTAATCAAAATTATATGGAAGAGAAAAAAAATAACATAGAAAATACAATAGAAGAAGAAAATCAAAATAATATAGTTAATGATTCATATAATTACATACAAGAGATGATACAGCAAAACAGAAATTTGAATAACAATAACCCAATAAACGAAAATAATAATTTAGAAAATAAAACCCAAGTAGAAGAAAAGAACTATCTAGAAAAAGTAACTAATTCAATAAATAATAAAACCACTCAAGAAAATAAAAATACTGCTGCAACAAATAATAGCAACATCTCTTCAAGTATATTTTATGATATACTAAAACCCAAAGAAAATACCACAAGAGATATAAAAACAATGCGTCCTGCAACTACAACATATAGTTCAACTCCTCCAAGCTATATGAGAAATAATAATGAACCTAAAGAAAAATATAATACGAACAATTATAATTATTATTTTAGAGGAGATAAAAAAGAAGAGAATGATTATAATTCTAGAGAAAGAGTAATAAATTCAGGAAATGATTCAGTTGAAAAAACTACTATAAAAAATAACACTCAACAAGATTATGAAAGATTAGCAGATAGTTTAGTTAATAATAATATAACAGAAAATAAAAATAACATTATAAGAGAAGAAACAACATCAAAAAGAGATTTAATAATAAACTCTCAAACAAGTGTAATCCCAAACAATAATAACATAATAAAAAACAATAATGATTATAATAGAGTGATAAATGATTTAGTAAATCCTAATAATACTGATAGAGTAATTAATAACAATGAAAGAATAATTAACAATACTGAAAGACAAATAAATAATAATATAATAAGAGAAGAAAATAAAATAATAAACACAAAAGAAAATGCAAATAAAAAAGAAATTATACAAAAAGCACAAAAAGACATAGCAAAATATAAAACTTCAAAAGCAAATAATAGTGTAAAAAGAGATTATTCTAATGAAAGAAACTTAAAAAACACAAGCAATGAAGGAGTATATTTAGTAGAATATGATGAAAATACAGGCTCTATTACATTAATATTTAGAAAGAGAAATATAGAAAATAATAATTCAATAGAAGAAACAATAAAAACTCTATTAAGGGGTGCTACTGATAATGAAAACAAAAATAATATCATAAGCTGCATACCTAAAGATACAGAATTATTAGACATATTTGTAGAAGGTAATACAGTATATTTGAATTTCAATGAAAGCTTTGAATTTAATCCTCTTGGAAATGAAGGCACTATGCTTCAAATATATCAATTAGTATACACAGCAACACAATTTGAAGGTATAGATAATGTTATATTTTTAATAGATGGCAATTTAAATGAAACTATAGGGGCAGAAGGATCTATAGAAAACATGCCATTTAAAAGATTTGAATAATATTACTTTTTATTACATATAAAACTTTTCCTACAAGGGCAGGATATAATATATTTTTTGTAAACTTAATTGTAAGAGATGATGCATCTTCAGAAAAAGTTAAAGAACCTTCTATGAATTTTTGATTTGCTTTTGGTATAGAAAAAGTATAATCCAATTCCTTTCCTTCAACTTCATAATATAATAAATAATCAGGCTCATCAGTATTATTGCTGTTAACAGAAGAAGATAATTTATTATATTTTATAGACACCCATAAATATGCATTTTTTAAATTAGCATCAACACTTGAAGCATCAAAACTATCAAAAGAAACATAACTGCTTTTATTAAATTGTTCTAAGCCCTTCGAATAATCAACACTAAATGTATCACTACTAGTTTTATCTTTATTGGAACAGCCAATAAATAAAATAACAAAAATAAAGTATAGCAGCTTTTTTATCATTTTATCCTACCTCCAATAAATTACTTGATTATAATAATATAACAATTTTAATATTTTACAATAATAAAAAAGGCCGCATTTTCTTAATGCAGCCTATATTTTTTATTATCTATTTCTATAATAAGACTTATTGTATCCACCTTTATCATTATATCTTTTATTATTGTATCCGCCTTTCTTTTTAGAATAAACTCTAACACTTCTATATGGAGCCTCTCCATCACTTTTTGTTTCTACATCTTGGTCGTTTTGTAATTCTAAGTGTATTATTCTTCTTTCATAAGGCGACATAGGTTCAAGCGAAACAGTTCTTCTAGTTCTTTTAGCTTGCTGTGCAGCTTGACGAGCCATATGCTTTAAAGTTTCTTCACGTCTATCTCTATATCCATCAACATCTAATATAATATGTCTTTCATTATTATCGCCAAATTTCTTAGAAGCTATTAATGATATTACAAATTGTAAAGCCTCTAAAGTATTTCCTTTCTTACCAATTAAAACTCCAGAATCTTCTGTAGAAATATCTATATATATTCTTTTCTCAGTTTCTTCTTTTACAGTTACTTCAGCATTGATACCCATATATTTTAAAACAGTAGTCATGATTTCTTGAAATTCATTCAAATCATTAGCTAACTCTTCATAAAAAACTCTTATAATAGTTGGAGAATCTTCTCCTATACCAAGAATACTCCTTTTACCTTTATCTATTACTTCTACTCTAACTTGGTCCTCTGTAAGATTAAGTTCTGTAAGGGCATTATTAATAGCGTCCCTCTCAGATTTACCGCTAAACTCTTTTACTAACATAATTTCCTCCTTAAAAAAGAATAAATCTATTTTCTTTTCTTTTTTGCATTTCCTTTTTTAGTATATTTATTCTCAATAACAGTTTCATTATTATTATTAGAATCATTTTTATTTAAAAGTCTTGAAGTTATAAATTGCTGAATTACCCCAAAAACGTTTTGTGCAGTCCAATACAAAGCCAAACCACTAGCAAAATTATAGAACATAAGAAGCATCATAAGCGGGAATATAGTAGTCATCATTTTCATCTGCATAGCGGCCTGTCCAGAAGCACCAGCAGAAGAAGAAGGCTGTATCTTCATACTAACATAACTTGTAATAGCCATAAGTATAGGGAATAAATTAAAATTAAAACCGCCTAAAATAGGTATAGCTGCTGGAAATACAAATAACCTATCTGGAGAAGATAAATCTGTAATCCATAGGAAAGGAGTGTTTCTTAGTTCCACCATAGACTGCATCAAATAGAAAAATGCTATAAGAAGTGGGAATGGTAAAAGCATAGGCAAACATCCACCTAAAGGATTAATTTTCTCCCTTTTATAAATATTCATGATTTCAGCATTTAACTTTTCAGGATTATCTTTATACTGCTCTCTAATACGTTCTATTTTAGGATTAACCAGCTGCATCTTTCTCATAGATTTGTATGAAGCATGGTTAAGCGGATAAGTAACAATTTTAAATAGTAAAGTAAATAATATTATTGCCCAAGCATAACTTTTTGTAAATCCATATAAAGCATTCAAAATAATATCTAATATATAAGTTAAAGGTCTTAAGTTAAGTCCTAAGAAAGATTCTTGGAATATTGATTCATACGATTCTTCAAGATAATATTTAGAGAATATTCTTCTTACCTTTGGTCCTATATAAACAGAATAAGTATCTACAACAGAAGAACCAGATTTTATATTATGCTCAGATATTAAATTAGCAATATGAAAATCATTTCTATATTCATTAGTAACAGGTTTAGAAAAAGTCATAGTTTCAAATTTAGCATTAGACTGTGCAGGACTAGAAATAATAGCAAAATATCTGTTATTTAAAGCAACCCATTTATCTTGCCCTTCATAAATATTATATCTAAGATTATTAGTTTTAGCTCCTCCGCCAAAACCAAATAATTTTGAAAATATATTTTCTTTAACAATATCTCCAGTGAGAAAAACTTTTGACTTACCATTACCCTTTATTAAATATTGTGCCTTTGTAGCATCCTCTCTTACAGCATTTTTATCAGTTCTATAAGGACCAATACCTGTACCTAAAAAATAAGAATAATACATAGACAAATCTTTTTCACCGAGATTTTCTATAGTTACAGTATTAGTTAATTGATAAGGGTCTTCTCCAAAAGCAAAAGTCTTTTTTATTCTTATAGGATTACCTTCTATAGCAGCATCTGCCACATATATAATAGTATTATTTTCTTTTACAGAATAATAATTAAAAATATTAGGTAAAGCTATAGAGTTAGATAAGTTTTGAAAAGTTAAAGTAAAAGGATATATACCTTCATAAACTTGCTCTACCATATCAACTATTTCATTTGTTATTTCAGAATCTTGTTTATAATAATTTTTAAGTTTATATGAAAACAAAGAACCGTTTTTAAATGTAGCTATAACATAATCATTTTCTAATGTTTCAGTAGTATCATTAGTAGGTAACAAATTATCATTAGTTATATAATCAATTTTTTGTATTTCTGAAGTATTTAATAATGTGTTTTGATTTTCAGTATTAATTTGATTTGTATTATTAGTTTGTATATTTTCATTTGGTATAGGTTTAATTGTCTTAGCCTGATAGAACATATACGCAAACAAGATTACTCCCGAGAGAGCAACGGCTAAAATCATTCTCTTGTTATTACTCATAAAACAAAAAAGCTCCTTAAAAATAATTATGGAACAGGATCATATATTTTTTTGGCAAGCGGATTACATCTAAGTACTCTTGCTATAGCGAGAAAACTGCCTTTAAAAGCACCATATTTTATAACAGCTTGTTTAGCATATTCAGAACAAGAAGGAATATACCTGCAAGAAGGTCTAATGTATGGTGATATTGCTTTTTGATATATAAAAATTAAAAACAATAATATTTTCTTAAGCATAAAAAACTAAATCCATCAAATCCTATAAAACAACTTCATTAACTCTTTTTTATAATCCAAAAATGAACGGGAAATATATCTATTAATAATAATAAAATAATCATACCCTACAGGAATATTATTTCTTTCTATTCTATAGATTTCTCTAACAATTCTTTTCGCTCTATTTCTTTTTACAGCATTAACTTTGTTTTTTTTTATTGTTACAACAAACCTAGAATAAGAACGATTATTTTTTATAGCAAGTATAGTAAAAAAATAATTACTATACTTAATTAAATTAGAATTATCATTCTTTTTAAAAAAACAAATTATATCTTTTTTACTTTTAAGTTTTTCTTTACGATATAATTTGAATGATATTCTTTTATTTTTTTCCCGATCATTAATTAGATTAGAATTATCATTTAATGATTGATTACTCATCGGCAGAAGTTAAACGATATCTACCTTTTCTTCTTCTACGTTTTAACACATCTCTACCGTGTTTTGTTGCCATACGTTTAAAAAAACCAAATTTCCTAGCACGACGCAACTTACTTGGCTGATAAGTACGTTTCATTTTTTCTCCTTCAAAAGATTATATTTATATTAATTTATTAAGTTAATAGCAATTTAAATTATAATACTTAAATATACTTTATAATTATTTTTTTGTCAAGCATAAAACATTTATTACTTATTTACAGGTATTGATATTACATAGTCTTTAGTTTTAAAAGTAATTTTTTTATCTTAAGACATAGAAATCTTATTTTATTATAATTAATTTTAAACAATAAATATTATATAGCTATTTTTGTATTAATATTAAATCAAAATACAACACTATAATTTATAAAAAAACATCAAAAAAATATAAAATTTTACACTATTAAACAATAAAATAAAAAAATAACTATTGACTTTTTTTTACGACATGTTATACTAATTTTCACTTGCCGAGTTAGCTCAGTAGGTAGAGCAAAGGACTGAAAATCCTTGTGTCTAGGGTTCGATTCCCTGACTCGGCACATTTCTTACTCTCATAAAAATCCATATGAACAACTTAGAACAAATTACAAACTTCATAAATCCCCTATACGAAGACAATCACATTATAGTAGCTGTAAAACCGCCAAACATTCCAACTCAAGCAGATAATACAGGCGATACATCTTTTTTTGAAAATATAAAAGACTACATCAAATTAAAATATAGTAAACAAGGGAATGTTTTTTTAGGATTAGTTCATAGACTTGACAGACCTGTATCTGGTGTTATGGTGTTTGCTAAAACTTCTAAGGCAGCATCTAGATTAAGTGAGGCTATAAGAAATAGAAATTTTCAAAAGACTTATTATTGCGTAGTGAAAGGAATATTATTAGAAAAAGAAAATACTCTAGAAAATTATTTGATAAAAAAAACAAATAAACTTGGAAATATTGCAATGGTTGTTTTTGAAAATACTAAGAATGCCAAAAAAGCTATTCTTCATTATAAAGTATTGAAAGAGGATAATATAAAAAATTTAAGTCTTTTAAAAATAGAGCTTGAAACGGGAAGGTTTCATCAGATAAGAGTACAGCTTTCAAATCTTGGACATGCTATATATGGCGACAGAAAATATGGCTCATACATAAAATATGACAGAGATGATGTGCCTTTAGCTTTGTTTGCAAAAAGTGTTAAGTTTCCCCACCCTACAAAAGATAAAGAAATATTTATTGAGGCTGATATACCAAATTATAATCCCTGGGATATTTTTAATAATTGATAATTTTTATATTTTACGATAAAATATATATATTAAATATTATGGACTACAACAAATGGAAAGAAAAGATTATGATTTGCCTTTTTTGTTGAGATACGAAAATGTTGCTTGGTATGAAAACAAAAAAGTAAGAATATTAGACAGAAGAATATACCCTACAGAAATTAGTTTTGTGGAATGTTATAGTTATAAAGAAGTGGCTGAGGCTATATATAATATGGTTACTCAGAGTGCTGGTCCTTATACAGCTTGTGCTATGGGTATGGCTTTGGCTGCTAGTGAAGTTGAAAAGAAAACAGAAAAAGAACAAATTGAGTTTTTAACTGAAGCTTCCAATGTATTAGCTAACTCTAGACCTACAACTGCAAACAGATATAGAATTATAACAGAATCTGCATTAGAGGCTGCTAAAAAAGCATTAAAAGAATGCAAAAATCCAGTAAAAGCTATTTTCAATAATGCAATAGAATCTCTAAACAGAAGATATTCCATCATGGAAGAGGTTGGAACATATTTAATAAAACTTGTAGAAAATAATGCTTCCATATTAACACAATGCTTTGGAGAAACTATAGTAGGAATGATGTGTAGGGCTGCTAAAAAAGAAAATAAAACTTTTAGAGCATATTGTTTAGAAACTCGTCCATATTTTCAAGGGGCAAGACTTACCTCTTCTTGTTTTTATGAAAGCGGTATAGATGTAACAGTTATTACTGATAATATGGCAGCGTATGTTATGCAAAAGGGTGCTATAAATATATTTACTTCGGCTGCTGACACTATCACAAGAGACGGATATATTGCAAACAAAATAGGAACTCTTCAAGCTGCAATATTGGCAGACAAATTTGAAATTCCTTATTATGTTACAGGCATACCAGATAAGGATAAAAACAAAGGCTCTGATATAGTGATAGAAGAGAGAGACCCTGAACTCGTTTTATCATACAGAGGAATACATAATACATTAAAAGGCGTTAAAGGAATATACCCATCTTTTGATGTTACTCCTCCAAAACTAATAAGTGCCGTTGTTACAGATAAGGGAATATATTCTCCATATAACTTAGAAGAATATTTTGAAACAGAGACTAGAGATTTTTATTGATGTAATTTAAAAATTTGTCAAAAAGATTTTTTTAATTTTTTATTTGTTGCGTATTTGCTTTTATTAAAATAAAATAATTTTTACAACTGTACCATCAACTTTTTCCCGCCGCAAAAAGTACAAATATTTTATCCTATATGTTGGAATATATATCAAATTATAGCATAAAACCTAAATTTTAGTTTAAAAAGCAGTCTTTTTGGTTCTTTGTGCCAATAAAAGAACTGTGGTGCTACCCTACGGGCACGCTTCGCAGGTGGCAAAGCCCTGCAAATATTTTAAACTTAAAAATATAATTTTTGACAAACTCAAAAATTTTTAGTATACATTGACAAAACATATTTATTTCAGTATATTTATTAAATATTTGAATTTTTTGTTTAACTATATTATAATAAAGCAACCTTAAAATAAAATGGATTTCTAAATGAAAAAAATAATTTTTTGTATAATAACTTTAATATCAATATTCGCTATCTCTTGTAAAAATGAGGGCGGTTCTATATATGCTATGGAGCAAAGATATAAAAACTTTTTAAACATATTGCCTAAAGAAGTAAAAGATGATTATCTCTTAACCTCATCAAAATATTCCAATGAATACAAGATGTGGATTAATGAGTTCAACACTTGGGCTAGCAATACTATAAATAAAGAAATTGAAGATGAAAAAGAAATAGCTTCAAGATTAACTCCAGATAGAATCGAATATGCATTAGAAACTCTAACAAGCAGAAATTATGAAAGAGCATTGCCTGTAGAATTAATGTCAAAAGTAAAAACTCATACAGACAATTTGTCATTAAAAATAAAAGAACTTGAACAAGAAGAAGCATTTTCAAACTCTATGTACAAGTTAAAACAGGATGAAGCAGTTACTCATTTCAATACAGAAGATACTATATTTTATTATGTTTGGAATTATTTAATTACAATAAATAGAGATAGAAGATTCCAATAAAATTAAGAATATCCTAGAAAACCGCTTCCTATTCTAATCATATTAGAACCATGCTTTATAGCTAAATGATAATCGTTGGTCATGCCCATTGAAAGTATTGAAATATTTTTATCTTTTAACTTCATAAAAACTTCATTTAAAGTTTCAAACTCTTTTTCTATCTCAAAATCATTATTTACTTTTAAAGATATTCCCATAAGTCCTTTTATATTTACATTCGATAAATTTTTTATTTTATCATACACCATATTATAATCAGATAAATTAAATCCGCCTTTTTGCTCTTCATTGCTTATATTAAATTGAAGCAATATGTCTTGAATTTTGTTATTTTTTATGGCTTCTTTGTTTATATATTCAGCAATTTCAATACTGTCTACGCTTTGTATTAAATCAGAATATTTTACTATATATTTTACTTTGTTTGATTGTATTCTTCCTATAAAGTGCCATATTATATTATCATAATCTTTATTAAGCTCCTCTGCCCTATCCCTTAAACTCTGAGCTTTAGATTCTCCTAACGGCAAATTAATATTCAAAGACAAAAACTCTTTTATGGTTTCTATTGAAGAATATTTACTAACTGCTATAATATCTATATTATAATCTATTTTATATTTCTCTTTAAGTGAATCTATATTTTCTGTTATAGAATCATATTTATTTTTAATAGTATCTCTATCCATCACTACACCTCTTAAATATTATAAAATCAATAAAAAATCTTTCAACTAAAAAATAATATTTACATATATAATCAATTAATTTATATTTGACAAATAATAATCTATAATATATATTTTTTTTAAAAATACAAACAAATAAAAAAACTATGTATGAAAGAAATATTAAAAGAATATAATAATATTACAATAGATAATATAGAAGAAGTAGCTCAATATATATATAAATTACTAAAAGACGGTGATTTAATTATAATGAATGGCGATTTGGGCTTTGGCAAAACCACTTTTGTAAGACTTCTTTCAAGACTGCTTCAAAGTGATGACATAGTAAGCAGTCCGTCTTTTACTTTAATAAATGAGTATGATATTATATTAAACAACAAAGAAACCATACTTCGTCATGTTGACCTTTATAGGCTTTCTTCTGTTGCTGAACTTGATGATATAGGATTTAAAGACAAAATAAAAGAAGATGGCATTACTATGATAGAATGGGGAGAGAAGTTTATAGAGTATTTTGATAAACCGTATTATTTATTTGAAATAGAAATGATTAATAATGACAGCAGATTATATAGGATTAGTTTAATTAAATGAAAAAAATATTATTATTGTTTATATCAACATTAATCTTATCATGTTCAAAAACGATAGACAGCGACACTATTGTTTATACAAAAACTAGTGTATCATCTGTAAATATATTTATAGGCGACAGCATTACTTATGAAGTACATATAATTTCAAAAAAAGATATAGATTATAATTATCAGGATATTTCTTTTGATGATAGAGTTTCACAATCAAGAATAATAAGCGTAGAGAATATAAATAAAAATAAAGGAAATTTTAAAGAGAGAATAATTAAATACAATATAGGATTTTATGATGTTGGGCAGTTTGTAATATCTACTTTTAAAATATCTTATAATTATAATAATGAATATAGAGAACTTTACGGTGAAGATATTAATGTATTGGTTAATCCTTTTTCTGATGGAGATGTTCTTCCTCCAATGAAAAAAGCTATTAGTATACCTATGCCTTTATACGTGTGGATTATTATAATAGCATTTTTAATAGTTATAGTTTTAATAATATTCTCTGTATTATTTTTGGCAAAATATGTTGAGAAGAAGTTTAATGAAAGACTAACAATAAAAGAAGATACTGAAGCTCTTAATGCTTTAAAAAATATAGATTATAACATTTACTATAACGAAAATAAATTTGCTGAATATTATTTTGAATTAACATTTATATTTAAAAGATATTTAACAAAAAGATTTAGATTTAATATTGAAGACATGACAACCAGTGAAATATCAAAGTTATTTGAAGAAAATAAGTTTACAGAAAGCGATACTATAATAAAAATGTTTACTGAAGGAGATTTAATAAAATTTGCAAAGGCTTCTGCAGATATAGAATTAATGGAGAGAGATTATAATTTCTGTAAAGACTATATTATAGCAAATGGAAACTTATATACGGCTTTAAAAAAAGAAGAAAAGAAAAAGCTAAATAAAAAATTAAAGAAAAAAAGAGTAAAAAATTAATATATCAGGAAATTAATTTATGTCTAATTATAATTTAGATGATACTATAGTAGCATTAGCAACACCCTATTCAAAAAGTGCATTGGCATTAATAAGAATGTCTGGAAAAGATTCTCTAAACATAGCCTCAAAAATATGCTATTATGCCAACAATGAAAATAAAAACATTACAAAATTTGAACATAGAAAAAGTTATTATGCTTTAATTAAAGATGAAGATAATACTCCTATAGATGAACTTATAGTACTTACAACATTATCTCCAAACACATTTACTTCAGAAGATACTGTGGAGTTTATATGTCATGGAAGTATAGTTGTTATAGAATCATTATTAAACCTTATAATAAGAAACGGAGCAAGACAAGCAAATAGAGGCGAGTTTACATATAGGGCTTATATTAATGGAAGAATTGGCATAAGTGAAGCTGAAGCTATACATGATTTAATAGATTCTAATAATAGATTGATGGCTGAAGCAAGTATTTACAAAATTAGAGGAAGGCTTACAAGGGAAATAGATAAACTTAGAGAGAATGTGAAAAATACTCTTATGCTTATTTATGGTGAATTAGATTTTCCAGAAGATGATACAGAAACTTTTTCTTATGACAAACTAATAGAAAACTTTTACACTATAAAAAAAGATATAGAAAATATTTTAAATAATTCTAAGAGAGCAGAAAATCTCATTAACGGAATAAAAGTGTCAATACTTGGAAGAGTTAATGCAGGAAAGAGCAGTATATTTAATATGATATTAGACAGAGAGCGTGCAATAGTTTCAAATGTGGCTGGCACTACGAGGGATTTTTTGAGCGAAAATATTTATATAGATAATATACCATTTTATTTTATGGATACTGCTGGTTTTCACAAAGAAGCTGATAACGATATAGAACTTGAGGGAATTGAGAGGGCTAAAAAATGTGCTAATGAGGCTGATATTATAATTGCTGCTTTTGATTATAATGACAAGGCCAATGATGATGATATTAATTTAATAGAGTTTTTACAACAATTAAAAAATAAAAATATAATTTATGTGTTGAACAAAATAGATTTAGAGAAGAAGTTTGACAAAAAAATAGATGATGCAGTAGAGATAAGCACCAAAACAAAACAAGGAAAAGATAAATTAATAGAAGCATTAAAAAATCATATAAAAGATTCTGATATAACAATTTTTAATAAAGAGAGCTATGTAAACAACAGAGAGAGAGGATATTTAGAGAGAGCAATAGAGCAGTTAAATGTGTGTATAGAAAAGTCAAATAATAATCATTTATTAGATGAAGTGGCAGAAGAGATAAATATATTAAATAACATATTAGACAATGTAAGCGGCAAGATTGAAGCAGAAGAGATAATAAACGAGATATTTGAGAATTTCTGTATAGGTAAATAGAAATATAAAAAGAATTATATACTAAAAGTTAATTTTATATTTTTATTATTTTCGGGGACTAGTTTTTTGATATATAAATTAAATAAATTGCACTTTTTGCAACTTTTTGCGGCGGGAAAAAGTTGAATAGAACAAAAACTTATAGATATATAAAAAAATAAACCGCTTTTGTGGGATGAACAAAGCGGCTTATTACAAATATAGTTATTGGGGGGTAGTCCAATCAACCTAAATATAATATCGTCTGTTGCAATAATAACTTTAATATTTTTTTATTTTATTACAGTTTTTATTATTCTATGAAAGTTTTTATATTCTATTTTCTCTATATCATCACTGTTAAAACCAGCTTCTTTTAGCTTTTCTAATATAGTATAAGACTTTGAAGCATCTTCAAGTCCCTTAACTCCTGTAATACCCTCATCTTCAAAATATTCATTATAGTCAAAGCCAAGCCCTATATAATCAACTCCTATAGTGTCTGCAATATATTTTATATGATCAACTGCCCTATCTATTGTTTGTTTATCTTTATCTTCATCTACAAAATCTTTATAAGAATTAAACCCAACTACCCCATTTAAATCTCTTATTACTTTTAACTGCTCATCTGTAAGGTTCCTCATACTGCCGCATAACTTTCTGCTATTTGAATGCGATGCTATTATAGGAGAGTCTGTAATATTAGCTACATCATAAAAAGATTTATCATTCAAATGAGAAACGTCAACTATCATTCCCTTATCATTCATCTTTTTTATTACTTTTTTTCCAAGCTCTGTTAATCCTCTGCTGCTGTCCCCCTTTGCTCCAGTAGCAAGCTTATTCTCTTCATTCCAAGTTAAACTAGCATGCCTAATACCATAATCATTATAATAACTATCAAGAATATCTATATTATCTTCAATAGGCATTAAACCCTCAAAACCTAAAAAAACATAAAACTTATTTTTATTTTGTGCATTAATCATCTCATCATAACTTTTTACAACTTCTATAATATCGCTGCAATAATTAAGCTCTTTTTTAAAGCACTCAAGTATCTCGTTAGCCCTCTCAAAAGCTCTCTCGTAATTTTTTCTCTCAACCCATACAACAAATATACTTCCTCCAACTTTTCCTTTAACTAAATTATCATAATGATACTTTTTTAATATATTACTCTCGCCTTTCAAAGTCTTTACAGCAACATCAGATAAAACATCAGAATGAGCATCAAAAATCATAGTATTTTCCTTAAAAATTAAATTTGCAAGAATAATATATCAATAAAAGCTATTTTACAATAGAAGCAAAAACAATTTGACAAAGATTTTAATATAATATACTATCATTCAATAATGAGTGAATATGATGTTGAAATAAATAATGTCTTTTCTTTAGAAGCAATAAATTTTATGAGGAAATCTATAGTTGATTCCTACGGCAATGAAGTATATTTTGGAATCAATTTTAATTCTTTCGGCATATTAGATTATATAGAAGTAATGGCAAGGGGAAATAAAGATTCTGTACCTGCTATAATATCGCTTTCATTAGAGTTTGATGCTGTAATACATAATCATCCATCAGGTCAGCTTACTCCTTCAAGGGCAGATTTAGCTATAGCAAGCGAATTGGGCAATAATGCTGGAGTTGGTTTTTATATAGTTAATAATGATGTTGATGATTTTTATGAAGTTGTAAGACCAATTAGAAAAGAAAATGTAAAAAATATAGATGCTCCTGATGCATTATTTATGTTCACCGAAAATGGGCTTTTAAGCAAAATATTAAAAAAGTATGAATACAGACAAGAGCAAACAGAACTTGTAGAAGCTACAATAGAAGCCTTTAATACAAATAAACATTTAATATCCGAAGCAGGCACTGGAATAGGTAAATCATTTGCATATTTAATACCTGCTTTATTATGGCTTAAAGAAAATAAAACAAGAATAGTAGTTTCAACAAATACAATAAATCTGCAGGAACAAATTATAAATAAAGATTTACCATCTATAATAGATGCCATAGCTCCAAATGTTAAATATGCTTTAGTAAAGGGGCGTAATAATTATGTATGCATTAAAAAAGTAAAAGATACTTTGAATGATACTGATAAATTAGATTTTGAAGACCAAATTGAGTTTTTTGCAGATATTGACAATTGGCTTAATATTACAAAAGACGGCTCTATTACAGATTTAGGCTACAAACCAAAATCTGAATTATGGGAAATGGTTGCCTGTGATACTGACACTTGCACTCATAGAAAATGCGAATATTTAGAAGATTGTTATTTTTATAAAATGCGTAAACAGCTTAATGCAGCACAATTATTAATAGTTAATCATCATATACTATGTGCAGATTTGTCTTTACATGCAGAAACTTCAGGCAGATATAGCCTACTCCCAAAATATACAAAAGTTATAATTGATGAGGCTCATAATTTTGAAAATTCGGCTTCTAGTTATTTTGGAGATGAGGGAAGTAAAAACGGAATATTAAAGGCACTTTTTTATATATCAAGAATAAAGAAAAATAAAAGGCTTGGTGTAATAGAAACTATTAATAATATGGTTAATCAAAATAAATCTTCTATAGAAATAGATGATTATAGAGAATTATTAGAGCTAATTAATAGTGTACATGAAACAACTTCAAGAGTAAGAAATGTGGTAGATGAATCTTCAAAACAATTTTTAAACTACTGCCACAAAAATATACAAACAAAAGAAGGCTTAGGATTTAAATTTAGAATATGCCCAGAAATAATAATTAATAATAAATGGAAAGAAGAAGGAATTAAACCTTTAAGAGAGATGGTTTTAGTTATTACTTCGTTAGTTAATGCATGCGATAAACTTTATAAAAAATTCTTTGATATAGCAATAGATAAAGGGTTCGATTATGAAGAGATAGCACAGATGAGTAATGCCTATCTTGAAAGACTTAAAAGACAATTAATCTCACTCAATGCCGCAATAGATTATAAAAAAGATGAATATATAAGATGGGTTGAAGCAAGAATGACTAAAAAAGGCAATCTTATACTTAATTGGCATCTTACTCCTGTTACAGTAGCTAAAAACTTAAATGATTATTTATATTTAAGGTTTGATACTGTTGCTATGTATTCTGCCACACTCACAGTTTCAAAGAGTTTTAATTTCTTTTCTAATAGACTTGGCTTTGACTATATAGAAAAAAACAAAAAGATAGAAATATATTTAGAGTCTCCTTTTAATTATAGAAACAATGCAAGGCTCTATATATCAACCGATTCACCAGACCCAGCAAGTGATAGTTTTAATGATTATACATCAAAAGTTCTTCTTAATGTATGCGACATTACAGGTGGGCGTGCATTTATACTTTTTACGGCATTCTCTTCTTTAATGAAAGTTTATGAAACTACTGTTGAAAAGCTAAAAGAAAAAAATATTAATGCCCTCGCACAAACTTCTTCAATACATAGGCATACTTTACTTGATATGTTTAAGGCATCAGAAAATAATGTTTTATTTGGAGTGGATTCTTTTTGGGAGGGTGTTGATGTTGCAGGAAAGAATCTTGAAGCTGTAATTATACCAAAACTTCCATTTGCCGTTCCTACAGACCCAATAAGTGAAGGAAGGTACAAATATATTGAAGAAAATGGAGGAAATGCATTTTTGGATTATGCTCTGCCTTTTGCTGTTATAAAGTTTAAACAAGGTTTTGGAAGGCTTATAAGAAGCAAAGAAGACAGAGGCATAGTATTTGTATTAGATAAAAGACTATATACCAAAAATTACGGCATGCAATTTATAAACTCACTTCCGAATGCAAGCATATTAAGAGCAAGCATAAAAGAAATTTTTAAAGATATGAATAATTTCTTTGAGCAATAAAAGCTATTGATACTACACTAAAACATATAGATTAAATTATTAAGAAATGTTTTATTACTTTTAATTATATAAATAATTTTTTATATATTAAATAATTAATCGTATTATTAGATATCTAAACAACTATATTCTATTAATTTTTTTAATTTGAAATATTTGAATGGATTTTCACTCACTTCTTTTTATGCCGCAAAGAAGCAAAAGACTTAACTTTCAATTAAAAATATTTTTTATTACTTACTTAACTAACTAGCTATAATTATAAATAAAAATACTATAAATGTTTATTAATATACTATTGAAACAAGTACAATATTTGAAAATCTATACTTAAAATAATTAATAATCTAGTTTTATAAGATAATCAATTTTATCTACAAGATTAGAGAAAGGACGCTCTACATTTATCATTGAGTTTTCTAAGGCATTGCCGTTTTCATCTTCTATATATATCTCATAAAATAATTCTTTATGGTCTTCTTTATTTTCAAATGTAAGTCTTATAAAAATAAAATCATTTATATTAATTCTGTCTAATTTTGGCTCGTATTCAAGTTTTTTTATCTCTTTGCTTAATAACTCTTTGCCCAAATTCTCTACTACAACATTGTATATAGATTCTAATTCTTTTCTTATATAATGAACGTTATTATCAAACATAAAATCCCCCCTATTTTATCTTATTTTGTGCCTTTTTATTCTTGCATCTTCTATACTTCTATTTTCCCATTCTATTGAAATATTAGCAACAGTTGCATTTAATAATTCTCTTTTGGCAGTATTTTTTTGAGCTGTATCTAATGATGCTAGCCTATTTAAATCTGCCTTCTCTTCTGATAAAACTTTTATAACAGCAGCGCCATTATTTAATTTTATAACCTCACTTTTATCGCCAACATTCAAAGAAAATACTGTACTATTAAATATAGGAGTAGATGAATCCGGTATAATATTTCCATCAGTCGCATTTACTAAACCTTGAGCATAAGAAAATGGTGCTGAAGATTTATAGTATTTAATATTACCATTATTATTTAAAGCAGCAAAATTATTGTTGTTTGAAACAGCATTTTTTAATACTTCTACTTGTTTAGATTTTTCTGCTTCAACTAATATTTTAAGATTGTCATTTAAATAACTGTCTCTTAAAACACCAGAATTAACATCTGTATATTTTTCAGGAAGTCTTATATCATTAACTAATACAACATAATAAACGCCATTAACATTAATAGGAGAAAGTAAAATATTAGTTTGTGTGTTTGTAAATACTCTATCTGCTATATTTTTATCAATTTCCATTCTTGTAACATATCCTAAATGATAGTCATTTGTATAAATACTTTTTTCTGCTACAGTTTTATCAAATAAACTAATGTCATTTTTAAGTGTCTTATAAACATTTTCTGCTTCTTTAGCATTAGCAAGAAGTATCCAAGATATATCAGCCTGTACAAAATTAGTTTTATTATCAGTAAAATATTTGTCAATATCCGCTTCAAGTATATCAGCATTTTTTGCTATTTCAGAAGCATCTATATAAAGCATTTCAATATCTCTTTTGGTATAATTTTTTATATATTCTCTTTCTAGTTCTAAAGAATTAATTTTTACACTATTAAATAACTCTAAAGCTATAGTTTGAGCCATAACAGTTTCTTTTAAATCTTTTTCTATTCTAATTTTTTCTGATTGAGGAGTATTTTTAATAAAAGCATCATAAGCCATTTGGTTATAATTACCATTGCTGTCTATAAATTGGCTTTGCATATATTGAAGTATTATTTTATCGCTTACAGTTATATTTTTTGCTGCTAAATCATCTAAAAGTATAGTAGTAACAGCTCTTCTAAAAGCTAAATCTTCTATATTGGCATATATATCAGCATTCATTGGTATTCCAAATTGCTGATAATAATTTTCTATCTCTCTAAAAGCTTTACCATAAGGACTTGTAGAAGTATAGTATATAGGAGTACCATTAACAGAACCTATAGTAGGCGTTTTCTGACTTCCTCTAGTATCTATTACCAAAAAATATACTATAAGTAAAATGGATACAGCAGATACTCCAAGCCATTGCAAAGTTTTAACTACAGGACTCTTTTTTTTGATTACTATTTTTTTATTAGATGACATTTATTTATCCTCAAAGATTTTTTATTAATTAACTTTAATATGTTAATTATATAAAAAAGATTCCAAAAAATCAAGTAATTTTATATTTGTATATTTTATTTTGAATGCGGATGTGCTCTATTGTATACTTCAAAAAGCCTATCATTTGTAACATGAGTATATCTTTGAGTTGTTGATATGCTTTCATGACCTAGTAATTCTTGAACACCTCTAATTTCGGCATCATTATTTAAAAGATGTGTGGCAAATGTATGCCTTAAAGTGTGAGGAGAGAAATCTATACTAATATTAGCCATTCTCATAAGTCTTTTCATTGAATTTCTAACGCTTCTATCGCTTATAGGTTTTCCAAATCTATTTACAAATAAATAATTATTATCAGAACCATATTCTCTTTGTATAATTGCCCTTTTTTGCATATATAAATCCCAATTATCATATATCATGGGAATTAATGGTATCTCTCTCACCTTCGAACCTTTACCAAGTATTCTTAAAGTTGTAGAACCCTTATGCATCATATTAAGTTTAATAGATATTAATTCTGATGCCCTTAAACCTATAGCATACATAAATATGGCCATCATTTTATCTCTTATAATAGTAAAATCATTATCATCATCTATTTCTAATATTTTATCTATATCATTAAGCGATAAAAACTTAGCTATATGTTCTTCTCTTTTTGGACTTTTCATATTTATTATTCTTGTTTTATCGGAGTAGCCGTTTCTTATTAAATATTTATAGAACTTTTTTATAGATGAAAGATGTCTTGAAGTTGTTGCATTTTTTAATTTTTTATTTTTTAATGATGCAAAATAATCTCTTATAGTGTAGTGAGTAGCATCATTAAAGTCTATATCATTATCTTCCAAAAATTTGATATATTCTTTTAAGTCTTTAGTATAACTATTGATTGTATGAGCAGCATAATTCAAAGTTTGTAAATAATCAGCAAACTCTTCTAATATATTTTCTAGCTCATTAGCCTCTACTCTTTTTAATTGATTTTCCATAAACAAACCCTTTTAATAATATAGTAGTTTAATAATTATCGAAAGTTTTATTTATAAATTGATGAAGTATGTTAACTAGAGTGAATTTTATTTTTATTAATCGTATTTTCTTTTTATATCAAATCTATTTCTAAAACTTGAATATACAGTTGGTATTATTATAAGAGTAAACACTGTAGAAAATAAAAGCCCTCCGCAAACTGCAGTAGCCAATGGTTTATACATCTCTGTGCCGTTTCCTATTTTTAGCATCATAGGAAGCATACCCAAAATAGTAGTTAAAGAAGTCATAAGCACAGGTTTTAATCTTCTCTTACAGGCTCTTAAAGCTGATTCATTCCAAGAAATATTTTCTTCTAGTACAACTTTATTCATATAATCTATTAAAACTATTCCATTGTTTACAACTATACCAATAAGCATTATAATACCTATTGCACTATATACGTTTAAAGTTTCCCCACTGATATAAAGGAATATTAAAGCCCCTTGCCATATTGTACTTATTACATTTTTTATTGAGTTATTTATTGTATCAGAGCTATTGAATAATATTTTATAATATACTCCATAAGGCAAATCCATTGTTTCTAATCTTTTATTAACATCTCTTGATATTTGTATGATATTAGCACCAGATTCTTTAGTTATAGCTACACTTACTGCCTTTTGACCATTAATTCTAACTATCTCAGCTTCATCATCATAATATTCATACACATTTGCTATATCTCTTATTTTTACAGGATATATATTATTTTTTAAAGCTACTACTACATTTTCTATATCATTTATATTTTTAAACTCTCCCTTAGTTCTTATTCCATATTTATAAACTCCTTCATAAGTTTCGCCCCCAACTATGTTTTGATTTTCTAAAGAGAGAGTTTTTATTATATCATTAATATTTATAAAATATGCATTTAATCTGTTTAGGTTTATATCTACATAAATAGTTTTTTTAAGCCCTCCCTAATAAATATTAAGACAGGCTTTTATTAATATATTATTTCATTTTCGTTAATGTTCCTTCATAAGTAGCCGAAGCTGATTGCCCTTGACCTTCCCTAGTCAATACTAAAGTACATTTAGGAGCATTATTATCTGTAAAATCAACTTTATGTTTTAAAGTCTTTTTTACTCCTTCTTGTGTAACTTCAAAAGTAAATTCAAATACATTATCAGATACTTTATTAATTTTATCTAAACTTATTGTTTGCTGAGTAACTTTATCTTTGATACTGCCGTCTGCATTAATTGTAAAATCTGATCCAGTTGATTTTGGCATACTAGCATCACCGCTTACTTTATTTGCTCCTTCCTTCGTCGAGCATCTTCCTTGAAACTTAACTACTTCTTCTTTTGTTAGCGGTGTAGGTGTAGGGGTAGGTGTAGGTGTACCTGATCCGTCTGAGTTGTTTCCTCCTGTTCCTGTAGAATCCTCATTACTACAACTTACGCCGAATAATGATAAAGCCATTATCATTACAAATATTGATAAAATCTTTTTGTTCATGTTGAACTCCTTTTTAATAATTTGTGTATTTAAACATTATTGCTAATGCTTAATTGCGAAACTAAAAAGTAAAGTGATATGCTTTAGTGTGAATAATTGTTTTAATAGAATTGATTAACCTAGCAAAAGATTGCAATACAAAATATAAAAGTGTATTTAATAATTGATAATATTTTTTTAGAGAATTATGCTGTGAGCTGTGAGCTGTGAGCTGTGAGCTGTGAGCTGTGAGCTGTGAGCTGTGAGCTGTGAGCTGTGAGAGTTAAGCTCATTGATGAAATACTAAATAATTTAATCTTAATCATATAGGAAATTATAGCAAATCTATAATTTTATGTCAACACCTCTACATAAAAATACTTGATTAAAATTGTTTGTTAATATATTATCACTTTCCAAAATAAAGTATAAAAATTATGTATTTAGAAATTGATGAGAGGTTTATTAAAAATTATGAAAATTATAGGCAATTATATATACACAATTATTAAAGGCTTTATAATAGGGGCTTCAATGCTTGTACCGGGTTTCAGCGGCGGCACTATGGCTATGATACTTGGAATATACGATAAATTAATAGCTTCTTTAAGCGGCATACTAACTTTTTCAAAGAATGAAAACTATCTTTCAAAAAATAAACTCAACTTTTTATTTTTAATATTTTTTTGTGTTGGTTCTCTTTTGGGAATGGTTATAATTTCAAAGCCTTTATCAAACTTAATCGAAAAATATTATACAGTTTCTTCTTTCTTTTTTATGGGGGCGGCACTTGGCGGCTTTAATACAGTATATAACAAAACCAAATCTTATAAATTCGATTTTTTAAGCATTGTATATATTTTATTAGGGGCTCTTGTAGTATATTTAATATCCATAATACCAGAAGGCTTTTTTAGTGGAAACGGCAATAGAAGTGAAACATTTATGTATTTTATACTTGTAGTTGCAGGGTTAATTGCAGCAATTGCGATGATACTTCCGGGTATAAGCGTGTCATATATGTTTTTGCTTTTGGGAATATATAAAGAGACTATTGACGCCGTTCATAATCTGTATTTTCCATATTTAATTCCCTTAGCTATAGGAAGCATTTTAGGGGTTGTGCTTACTACAAAACTGCTTGAATATTGGATGGAGCATTATGTGAAATCTTCTTATTTGATAATATCAGGTTTTGTATTAGGCTCTATTATACAGGTCTTTCCCGGTATGCCAAAAGGCATTGAATGGGCTTTATGTACTATAATGTTTTTGGCAGCATACTTTTTAATAAGGCTTTTACAGAGATTTGACCCTGATAATAGATAATTTTTATAACTATTCTTTTTTGTTGTTTTTATTTTTGTCGTATATATATTGTCATGGAGCCATAGATATTGTACTTTTACTTGCTATAATATTTTTGATTCTTTCTTTGATTGTAATATACAATAACGAAGAAATCAATCTTTGATTGTTATAAAAATGTGTATATTCTTTTAATTTTTCTCTCAATAATTCTACTGTGATATTTTTATTTAATCGTGAATAAAATTCTCTTTCGTCTATGCCGTGTACTCTT
>NZ_SAXY01000044.1 GCF_008016535.1 Brachyspira pilosicoli | reverse complement strand
TATTGTTTAAAATATATAAAAGTGATAAAAAGCATAGTTTCCAAAGAAAGTTTTCTTGGTCTGCCATTATTAAAACCTTTATATACTTTTCTTAATTCTTCTAAAAGAAATAAATATGTTTTTTTAAACCAATCACACTTTGACAATCAATCATTTTTATAAAATCCTTTTTTACGAATATATTAACATAATTCTTACTTCTTTGAAACTATAAATTGATTTGTCAAGTACTTTTGAAACAAGTCTAATTTAAAAGATCAGATAGAAAAATCATCATCTTTTAAAACATTAGAAGGATTAACTTTAGGTTATGATAGTATACCTACTTCTATTACAGGACTTAATAAAAATCTTGAAATAACTTTTAAATTTGGATTAAAAACTGGATATGCTTTAGATAGTTCCTCTTCATTTATAACAACTACAGGAATGAAAATTAAATTAATATTAAAAAATAATACTTGGAAATAAAGTTCATTAAATTAAATAAATCAATAATATTCTAACATAAAAGCCTGTCTTAATATTTATTAGGGCGGGCTTTTTTATTTTAACGAAGATTATTTTATCACGCGTTAAGCTAATAATAAAAAACAAATTTCTAAATATTACTAAATCCATTTACAACTAGTCTTTTTTGCAGCTTTGACGAAGTCTGCTTTAGTATGGGCACAAAAAAGTTGATAAAACATTTTAAACACGCGTTGCACTGTAGATATAAATAAAACTATTGTTTAATTATGTCTTTTATTAATTTACTATTTTTTATAATAATAAAAATATATAATAAAATTTGATTTTTGATATTTTTTTTACTATACTTGAGTTAACATGCAGTATTTAGCTTTCTATGAACCTGCTTATCTTCTAAGCAATCACAAGTCAATAGAAAATCGTAAAAACATTAATAATAAAAATAACCGCCATCATAAGGAGGAATGTTTATGGGAAAAATTTATAACCCAGAAAGTATTCGTAATGTAGCCCTATTAGGGCATGTTGGAAGTGGTAAAACTTCTTTAAATGAAGCACTTCTTTTTAGAGCCAAGTGTATTGACAAAAAAGGAGAAGTGGCAAGAGGTACTACAGTAAGCGATTATACAGACGAAGAAATTAAGCAGAAAATGTCTATTCGTACTTCTATAAGTTTTATAGAGTGGAAAGATCATAAGATTAATTTGCTGGATATTCCTGGTTCGGGTGATTTTAGCGGCGATATTAACCCAGCTTTAAGAGTTGCAGAATCATGCATTGTTGTAATAGATGCTGAGTTTGGCATACAAATAGAAACAGAAAAACATTGGCAGATGGCTAATAATTTCAAAAGACCAAGAATTGTATTTATTAATAAAATTGATAAAGACATGGTTGACCATAAGGTTTTATTAGAGAAGATAGAAAATAACTTTAATGAGCCTCCTGTAGTGCCTATACAAATACCTATGGGTAATGGTAAAGATTTTAAGGGTATTATAGACGTTATTTATCATAAGGCTTATTTTAGAGATGAACAAGGTAAAATAGTAGAGGCAGAGATACCAGAAGAGTATTATGATGAATATAGGGCTACACGTGATAGATTAAAAGAACTTGTATGTGAAGTTGATGACAGCTTAACTGAGAAGTTCTTAGATGGCGGTAAGTTTACCGATGAAGAATATATAGAAGCTTTAACAAAATCTATTCTTCAATACAAAGTAGTACCTATTCTTTTTGGTACATCCATTAGAGATATAGGAATGGGTGCTGTACTTGATACAATAATAAGATATATGCCTTCACCTTCTTATGTACCTGTTACAGACGGTACTGACCTTTTAACTAATGAAGCTACTACAAGGTCTATATTAGGTGAAAATAATCCATTTGCAGCTTTTGTATTTAAAACAACAATAGATCAATATGCAGGACGTATTTCTTTCTTTAAGGTTCGTTCTGGAAGTATAAAAAGCGGCGATGAAATATATAATTCTAGAACAGGCAAAAAAGAAAAAGTTTCACATATATATATAGCAAGAGGAAAAAAACAAATAGAGGCAGATACAATCACAGCAGGCGATATTGGAGTATTAGCAAAACTTTCTGATTGTAGAACAGGTGATACTATAAGTGTTCCTTCTTCACCTTTTCAATTCTTACCTCTTAAAGTTCCTCAGCCAATATACTTTACAGCAATTAAAATACTTAAAAATGATGTAAAAGCATTAGAAGTATTAGACACTATTAGCCAAGAAGACTTAACATTCCACGTAGAGTTTGACAGCGAAACAAAAGAAACTATCATAAAAGCTATGGGAGATTTGCAAGTAAAATTGGCATTAGATAGAGTTATTGCCCTCACAAAGGCAGAGATAGAACAAAGTGTTCCAAGAGTTGCTTATAGAGAAACAATAAGAAAACAATCCCAAGCACAATATAGACATAAAAAACAATCAGGCGGAAGCGGACAATTTGGAGAGGTTCATTTAGAAGTTTCACCACTTCCACGTGATGGCGGTTATGAATTTGTAAATGATATATTTGGAGGTGCTATACCTAAGCAATATATACCCGGTGTAGAAAAGGGTATACAAGATGCTTTATCACAAGGTCCTTTAGGAAGATATCCTATGGTAGATGTTAAGGTTAGAGTTTATGATGGTAAGTACCATGATGTAGATTCTAATGAATTATCATTTAGAATAGCTGCATCTATGGCTGCGAAGGAGGCTTTTAAAAATGCTTCACCTGTGCTGCTTGAACCTGTTATGAAGGTTACAGTTTATGTGCCTGAAGAGTTTACTGGTTCTATAATGAATGAGCTTACAGGCAAAAGAGGCAAAATATTAGGAATGGAGGCTGCATCAAACACTGTACAAATGATTAAGGCAGAAGTTCCGCTTTCAGAGATGCTTACTTATTCTATAGAAATGAAGGCTTCTACTTCTGGAAGGGGTACTTTTGAGATGGAACATTCACATTATCAAGAGCTTACAGGTCCTTTGGCTGATAAGGTTATTGAAGAGCGTAAGGCTTTACTTGGAAATGCTGAATAGGGTTAAAATGTATATAAATATAAGTTGATATTTTTTATATACTATAATATAATATTTTAATAATAAATTAGGAGATTGTATGCTCAAAATAATTGACAAAATAAAAAAAGAACATGTATTTGAAGGCTTAGAATCAAAAGATAAGGATTCTCTTTTCAAAGCTTTAAGTGAAAAAATAGCTTCTGTTTCTTCACTTTCTACTGATTCTATATTTGATGCTTTGAAAAAGAGAGAAGATGAGTACACAACTAATATTGGTAATGGCGTTGCAGTTCCGCATGGTAGAATTCAGGGTTATGGTAAAACTGACATATTTGTAGGTTTCCTAAAAAATGAGATAAACTATGACTCAGATTCTGATGAAAAGAGTCCTGTTAAACTCGTATTTGCTATACTTTCTGATCTTGAAAACCCTCAAGATTATCTTTTAAATCTTTCTCAGATATTCTTTTTAGTTAACCAAAAAGAAATATTAGACAAAATAATAGCTACTAAGAATTTTGAAGAGTTAGAAACTGTATTAGAATCTTTCAAAAAGTTAGATGAAAAATTCGAAGCAGAAAAACAAATTAAATTCCTTATAGAACTTGAAAGAGCTGAAATACAAATTAAAGCTTATGAACTTTATAGTTCTACTCACTCTCAGCAAAAATCAGATTTAGTTTTAGAAGAGTACAAAAAATATAAAGATACTATTTTAAGCAAAATTGATGTTGCTGTATTAGAAAACTATAAGAGAATTAAAGAAAATAAAGGTGAAGCTCTTGCAAAAATTGAAAATTATAAATGCAGTGCTTGTAATGTAGCTATACCTAAAATGACTGTTAATGAAGTTAGAAGACAGAATCAGATTATTATGTGCTTCCATTGCGGAAGAATATTATTCACTACTGACTAATTAATGAAAAATAATATTTTTAAAAGAATAGCTAAGGTATTTTTAATAACTTCTTTAGCTATTCTTTATATATCTTGTTCCGCAAATAAACCTAGCTCTAACATTAAAGAGTTTTTTAATTATCCTAATCCTTTTAATCCTAAAGAAACATATACTACTTTTAAAGTTTCTATTGATACAGGAGAGATAATAGAAGCTAAGCTTTATATTTATTCTCAAGAGGGTAGTTTGGTAGATGAAAAAACTATGATTATATCTGCAGACAAAAAAGAAGCTACTGCAATATGGTCTGATATAGACAAAAATGGTAATTATTTGCCTTCTTCAATATACACTTCAAAAGTTATTTTAAAAGACAATCAAGACTCCATTTTTGTTAGCGAGTTCAAAACTTCTGTAATATAGTTGTTGATTTATATACTAAAAAATTTTAGTTTAGCAATTTTTTGTTGTTCTTTTTCCCGCAGCAAAAAGAACCAAAAAGTGCAAATACTAAATTAGTATTGAAGTCTACCTAGTTATATTTTATATATAAAATAAAAAGTATATTTTAGCTAAAAAATAGCCTTTTTGCTTCTTTGTGGCGACAAAAGAAGTGGGGTGCGGGGCAAAGCCCTGCAAATAATAAAAATTAAAAAAAGCATTTATTTAGCATAACTATTTTTAATAAATAGAATTAAGTTTGCCGTAGGTAATAGACTTATGAAGTTTAATAGCTTCAGAGTCTGTAAGATGTGCTACATAATCTTTTACTAATTCTTCATCGCTGCTATAGGCTATATCTGCTTTTTTAAATAATTTATCTTCTTCTATAATTTCTAAATGTTTTAATAAATATTCAAATATAGTAGATATTATTCTGTTTACACTATCAACATCTTCCAATATTTCTTTACTTTCATAAACCTTTTTAAACATAAAAGCCCTTAAATCATTAATAGCATTTAAAACTTTTGCATCTATATCTATATACATTTTTTCTATACTAGCATTAATTACCCCCATTATCATAGTATCAGCCCTCTCGCCGTAACTCTTACCAAGAACATTTATTATATCTTTTGGTATATCATGATAATCTAAAAGTCCGTATCTTATAGCATCATCAACATCATGATTAGCATAAGCTATAGTATCAGCAATTCTCACAATCATACCCTCATTAGTTGAAGGTCCTGACGAATCTGTAAGTAATTTTCCTGTTTTGCCTTTAGTATGTTTTAATATTCCATCTCTTACTTCAAATGTGAGGTTTAATCCTTTACCTTTTTCTAAATGTTCCACCACCCTTAAAGATTGCACAGAATGATGAAATCCTTTGAAATATTTTGATATAGCTCTCTCTCCGGCATGTCCAAATGGTGAATGCCCTAAATCATGACCTAATGCTATCGCTTCTGTTAAATCTTCATTAAGTCTTAATACTCTTGCTATGCTTCTTGCTATTTGCATTACTTCTAATGTATGTGTGAGCCTTGTTCTAAAATCTCCAACAGAGAGCATAATTACTTGTGCTTTGTCTTTTAATCTTCTAAAATATTCGCTATGTATTATTCTATCTCTGTCTTGCATATAAAGAGTTCTTATATCATCTTCTTCTCTTGGGTGTTGGCAGCCTTTACTATTTGAAGAAAATGATGCTGCTGGAGACAAAAAGCTTTTTTCTCTTGTTTCTATATCTAATCTTATTGTTCTCAAAATTAATATCCTTTTTATATATTATGTTAATATTACATTATAATAAAAAAAACACAATTATATAAAATACTTGATATGTTATGAGCTAATTCTTTTATGACCAAAGGAAGTATCCTTTCGGTGTGACCTAAAGAATCAAAATAACTACATTTTGGCTAAATATATAATCAATATTATTATTCTTTTGTTTGCACTTTTTGCAACTTTTTGCGGCGGGAAAAAGTTGAATAAAAAACTAATTTCTTATAGATTTTAAAATTTTTACTATATACCTAAACAACTATATTTTGTCAAAAATGAATTTTTAAAATTGAAATATTTGCAGGGCTTTGCCCCCTGCGAAGCGTGCCCGTAGGGTAGCACCCCAGTTCTTTTATTGGTATAAAAGAACCAAAACAACTGCATTTCTATCAAGTATAGCCAAAAACATATGGTATTACTTTATATATATTTCATAGATATAAAACTAAAATATTTCACTTTCTTAAAGCGTGCATGTATGCAAAAAAATTGATAACATCTCTATAAAAATACAACCATATAAAATATTTGACATAATACATATATATATTATAATTTTAGCTATGAGTAAATATATTGTTATACATAAGATAATTAATGCTTCTATTTTTATGCTTTTTCCTATAGTAGCATTTATAATAATGGCACATAAAAACATTACTTCTGGATTTAATTTAGTAATGTTAATTTTATTAAATCTTATACAGATAGGCATTTTTATTTCTTTTATAGCTGTATCTGCAAGATGTGATTGGGGTACTAGAAAGCAGCATGCCATAGTAAAGGCTTTAATTTCTTTATCTATATATGTTTTAATAATATTATTTACATTAATAATCATTATTTTCTAATTGTTGGAAAGTTTTATAATGCAGTTATTTCTTCTTTATATATATTTTCTTTTTGGATATATTGCTTATCCTTTTATTTTTATAGCTTTTTCTATTATGATGTTTTTTAATAAGCCTATAAGAAAAGGTGCTTTATCGAGATTAGGTTTTATTTACCCTAAAGAAAATAAAAAGAATGCTGTATGGATTCATGCTGTGAGTGTGGGGGAAATAGTTGCTGTTAGGGAAATGGTGTTTACTTTAATTGAGAGGGGATATACTGTTTATTTATCTACAACTACTGTTGGTGGATATGATATTGCCAAAAAAAATTATGGCGACAAAGTAGAGCTTTTTTATTTAACTTTAGATTATCCTCATATGATTAATAAACTTATCAATTTAATATCTCCTGAATATGTGATGATAGCTGAAATTGAGATATGGCCTACTATGATATATATGCTTCATAAAAGACTTATACCTATATTTTTAATCAATGGAAGAATTGGCAAAAAAGAACTTAAAGGTTATAAAAACTTTCAATTTTTCTTTAAACCTTATTTTAATATGTATGCAAAAATACTTGCACAAAGCAATATTGATAAGGAGAATATGATTACTATAGGTATGCCTAAAAAACTTATAGCTGTTACAGGAAATTTAAAGTATGATATTAATTATAGTGTAGATGAAAAAAAGATAGATAGTTTAGAGAGTATGATACCTGTAAATAAATTTGTGATAGTTGCAGGAAGTACTCATAGTAACGAAGAAGAAATTATATTAAAAGCCATAGATAAAATAGGCATAAAAGATGATGTATATATTGTAATAGTGCCAAGAAATATAGAAAGAGGAGAAGATATTAAAAATACAGCTTCAAAGTTGGGATATAATTTGCCTCTTTACACTGATTATGATAGAAGTTCTGAAGATGGTATTATTATAAACACAATAGGGGAGCTTCTTAATTGGTATAAACTCTCTGACCTTGTTATAATGGGGGGTACTTTTATTGGCAATATGGGCGGACATAATATACTTGAGGCTATTTATTTTAAAAAGGCTGTGATAGTTGGAAAGTATATGTATAACTTTATAGAGATTTACGAATATATGAAAGAGAGTGTTTTTAATTGCAAAGAAAAAGAGAATCTTCCAGAAATTATAAAACTTGCGTACGAAAATAAAGAGCTTAGAGAAAAATTAGCCAATAATTCTTATGAACTTCTTATACAAAATAATGGTGCTAGTAAAAAAACTATGGAGTTTATAGATAAATATAACGGCATAGTTTATTAATTTGTTTTTATTTTTCTATAATATAATAAAGCTATAAATGCACATATTACAGCACTGGCAGTTAAAAATATATATGCTATCTCTATAGAATACATTTCCACTATTTTACCTGTTATGATAGGGTAAATAAATATTCCGATTGAATAAGCTGTTTGATAAAAACCCATAGCAGAAGATTTTTTATCTCTGTCTATTTCTATAAGAGCCTCGCTTGTAAGATATGATGCGAGCATTCCTATTGATAGTCCTGAGAGTATTTGAGAGGCTACTATTACAAATATATTTTTTGTGAGTATTACAGATACACAATATAAACCTAAAAGCACAAAAGAAAATGGTACATAAAATTTAGAGCCTCTCTTGCTTGCAAATGAAGTGCTTGCTATATATGCACTCACTATTGCAAAAAACATATTAATGAGTGATGCTATTCCAACAAGGTATGATGCTCCTCCAAGTTCTTTTATTCTGTTTAGAGTAAATGACACCGATGCTGCCATATGTATGCCTTGCTCTATTATGCTTAACACTGAGAAAAATAATAATCTTTTGTTTTTTATAACTAATATTAAATCTTTTATATTACCTTTTTTCTCTCTTTTCTCTTCTTTTAAGAATAATGCCAATATAGTTGCCGCAAAACCAGCGAAAGCAGCAGCAATAAGCATAAGGTTCATTCCAAATTTTTCATAAAATATAGCAGCAAATAAAAATCCTAAAAACATTCCTATAACATTAGCAACCAAACATTTACTAGCAGCCATATGTTCTTTACTTCTGTCGAAATAAGAATAATATAAAACCATATACATAAGCCAAGTAGAAGCAGCAACACCTGTTAATATATTGCCAACCAAAAAACCATTAGCACTAGGATAAACCATTTTTATAACACAAGAGATAGCAGATAGTAATGAACCGAGTACTATAAAAATTTTATACTTGCCAAAATAATCGCTTATTATACCGAAAGGAAATCTAAGTATCATCTGTGAAGCACCGTAAAGCCCAAGTATTATACCAACTATAGAAGGCGTTACATTTAAAGCGTATAAATACGGCACTTGAAAAGGTATGTAAGTGTATAAAGAAAACCAGTATAGTATCATTATTATAAAAAGAGTATTAGGCATTTTTTATTATCCTTTTTATATGCTGCTTAAGTTTCTTAATGCTAAGCTAATTAAATCTTCTGTTGTTTTATTTTCTTTGTTTTCTATATTTGATAATGCTTTTAATGCTTCATTATTTGAAAAGCCTAATGATATAAGAGCCTTTATTACATCGCTTTCATTTTCATTATATGATATCTTAGAAGAAGAAATATTTATGTCTATCTTTTCTATTTTATCTCTAATTTCAAACAAAAGTTTTTCAGCCTTTTTTACTCCCATTCCCTGAACTTTTTTAAGCATATTAATATCTTTATTAAAGAGTATATGCATTATTTCATCTATTGAATATGTAGAGAGAATCTCCATTGCAAGTTTTGCCCCAACACCAGAGGCAGACATTAAAGTGTTAAACATTTTTTTCTCTTCTCTTGTTCTAAAACCATAAAGCGTCATAGAATCTTCTTTATGTATTAATTGAGTGTATAGCCTTATATTATCATCGTTGTTAACATTTAACTTTTTTGATACTATAATCTCGTAAGCCACTCCATTAGAACATAAAAGAGCAATGATTCCCTCTGATACTATGCAAACTTTACCTTCTATAAAAGCAAACATATTATAAACTAGGCTCGTATTCTAATTCTTTAATTACTTCAAGCATTTTATCTGTAGTAACTTTGCTTTCATCATATTCCACTTCAGCACAAGCATTTTCTAAACTTACATTTACTTTGCTTATACCCTCTAAAGCAGTAAGCCCTTCAGTAACAGCCTTAACGCAATTTTGACAGCCCATTCCTTTAATTTTGATAGTAATATTTTTCATTTATATCTCCTTAATAAAAAATGTTTTAGTATTATAACAAATAATTATATACTAATTGGGCGTATTTTTCAATAATGAATATTCTATAAAAAGACATTCAATTATTTCAAAATAGTTTTAGCCTTATCAATCAAAGTTTTTAATTATTTTAACTTTTTAAGCCTCTCAAAAATATCAACGCTCTCTATACTTATGGCAACTATTCTCGGTATAATGTCAAGAAGATATGAACGAATAGAAACCCAATCATAATTTGTAAGGTCATTGTCTATTAATGTTTTATGATGAAGTTTCTTTTCAGGCTTTAACTTTTTAGGCTTATAATAATCGCATATCCAATCTAAAGCCGACCTGCTTCCTATTTTATACTCAAACGCTTTTGGCGGTATATTTTTTATAATGTTTTTTGAGTCTAGTGTTATTGCAGCTGTTTCTTTATTTAGTTTTAGGAAGTTGAAGAAATCATTTTTATTAGGGTTATCTATCTTTTCAGGAATGTAGTTTAAATCGCTTTCTATTTGTAAATTACCGTACGGTTCTATATTTTCAAAATTAGTCTGAAGTTCAATGAGCCTTTTTCCGAGAGCAGCGAACTCTTTAAAATTGCTGTAAAGCGGTATTCTAGGGTAGTCTGTTTTAAGATTATCTTCGTATTTTTGTTGGTAGGTAGGAGATGATAGCACAGCATGACAATAAGCAAAAATGTTTTCAGGGGTAGCTAATTCTTTGTATTTTTGTTCGAATATTTTTAGAGCATAATCAGTGATATTGAGTGTAGGCTCTTCGGTATTGTATACATGGAGAGGTACTGATACAACTCCTCCATTTACAGCAAAATCAACAATTTTTTTAGATGTGTAAACATAACCGTCTTTACCTTCCCAATTATGCCATATAATAGATATATTTTCAGAATTTTCATTTGGAAATATTTTTTTATTCTGATAAGGTCTCTGCATTATAGGATAATCAAAATAAGTATAATTTTTTATAAATGGTCTATAGAAACATTTTCTAATATATTCTATGTTAAAATCTATTTCCTTATTTTTTATCATATAGTCTTTTGTATCGCCAACCCATTTTATAGAATAATCTAAGTTATTATTCATATCGGCATCATTCAATTCTCTGTCAGCCCATTTTTTTCTTTCTTTATTATAAACTTTTAAAAAATATTTTATTTTCTTTTCAAGCTGTTTTTTATCAAAATCATAAGCCCAGTCATCTCTTGCAGTTAATGCCCCTAAACTAAACATTTTAAAGATTGCTTTTTGTTCTATGGCTTTACCAACCTTTTGATTTTTCACGTTTTTGTCTATCAATGCTATATGTTCATAAAAGTCGTTATCTGTTTGGTTTAGCCATTGTCCTTTATCTGTTGGTACTATGTCTTCAAAATCTATTTCTGAAAGTTTTTTTATTTCAGACAAATTCAAAAGTTTTTCATATCTGCCCAAGCTGCCGCCTATGTTATAATATTTAATGTCCGCCTTTTTATCTGCTGCTTCTATTTTGGCGTCTTTTATCAAAAACATTATAGCAACACCTGTTTGTATATTAAAAATGTTTTCGCCTTCTCTTTTATCTTTTTTTCTTAAGTTGCCTTTTAAATCTACTATATAAATATAATCAAAATCTTTCTGCACGCTTATTCTAAATCCGTCATCTTGCTTTGAATCTAAATAGGCGTTATTTGTGATAAATGCTATTATGCCGTTGTCATCGCTTTTTATTCTGTCGCTTGCCCATCTTATAAATCTTTTATACATGTCATATTGTTTAGTTTTTTGGGCTTTGCTGTTGGCTATATATGTTAATTGTATTCTTTTATCAAGCTCTTTATAAATTTTATTTTTATTATTATCATTCTCGCTTTTTTGATTGGCATTATACGGAGGATTTCCTATTATTAAATTAATTTTTTTCTTATACTGTTTTATAGCCCTCTCCACATTCTCGCTGCTGAACTGCTCCATTTCAAAGAGTCCGCCCGACTTTTGGCTTTTTATCTGAAACTCCAAAGTATCCAAAAAACACATATTCTCAAATATTTCATAGCTATTCATCTTTTCAAAATATGCATTTTCTATATTAAGGTTTGAAATATAATATGGCATTATATCAATTTCATTAGAGAATAATTCATTTTTGTATTTATATTCCAAATCTTTACTATTTATATTGTTAATTATATCAGCCATAAATATTCCAGTGCCTGAACAAGGGTCTAATATATTAACATCTTTGCTGTGAAGTTTTTTATTAAAATGTTTATATAGAAGTTCATCAGAAGCCCTCACCATAAATTTTACTACTTCTATAGGTGTATATTCTATTCCCTGTATATCTGCTTTTTTTTGATTCAATGCCTTATAAAAGTCAGAGTAAAAAGTTTTTAATATATCCTGTTTATCGTCCTTACTCATCAAAGCTATATATTTTACAAGTGATTCCATATAAGAGCTTATTTTTATGCTTATCTCTGCACTTTTTTTATTTATATGAGTTAAAATATTTTCTATTGAATTGGATATAATATTATTTCTATGGAAGTTTTGATTATGAAACAGCATTGCAAATATATCTCTTGTAAGCATATGCTGAATTATCATTTCTATTGCTATCTCTTCAGTTATTTCTGCATTTATACTTCTAACGCACATTTCTGTAAAGTCTGTTAAATCATCTCTAAAGCCTTTATTATTTTTTCTTTCATTTTTAAAAAACTCTCTCAAATCATCTGCCAAATCTGGGAGTATTTTTTTCAAATTGCTGAATGCATCATAAAATTCTCTGTAGGCATTAGGCACAAAGCTGACAAATTTTTCAAGAGTTTCATGAAGGGCATTACTGTCTTTCATATCAATAGTTTCTATTCTTCTGCCTTCTTGATATAATGCTAATGTCTTAGAGTTTTCAAATATAGTATTATCTAGAGGATATCCTTTTTTTATTTTGCTGTCTATTTCTTTTTCAAAGTCATCTTTTTCATCTTTATTTTCTATCCAGCCTATAACCATACTGTCTTTTTTTATTCTTCCGTCTGGGTATACTTTTTTATTATTTTGTGCATATTCTTTTATTTCTCTCTCTATTTTTAAGCCTTTTTCACCTGCATAAATTTTTAAAAGTTCATAAAAAAACTCTCTTATATTCTGCTCGTTACTGCTTCCAGATAATTTTGCTTCTTCTATTTGTTTATAATAATTTTCTATTGAGGCTATAGACATTAGGCATTAAACTCCGATATGTATTTATAACTATATTACAGTATATTTGATATAAATCAATTATTTTTATTGTTTATATCTAAACAACTATGTTTGGGCTAAAAATGCAGCCTTTTTGGTTCTTTGCGGCAGCAAAAGAACTGGGGGTGTGGGGGCAAAGCCACCACAAATAAAAAACATAAAAGCATAATTTTGACAAAACGTAAAATTTTAGTATATAATACTATAATAGAATTAAATTTTACTAATACCCACAGCGAATTTCGGGAGCGTGAGCATATAGATAAATGATATACATATGCTTATTAAATTAAAAAACGAATAAGGCATATATTCTAAAGTGTGTACTCCAAGTATAGTAGTCATATAAACACCTGTGATTGTCCATGGAAGTAAAACCTCAGTAAGTGTTCCTCCTTCTTCCATAGTTCTTGATAATACGCCTCTATTGATGTTGTATTTATCGTATACTGTTTGAAGCACATTTCCCAAAGTTAAGAAAGTAAATTGTAAACTGCTTAATGCTGAGTTTATAGTGAATGTTGTAAGCCATGTTATAAATATTAAGCTTCTTCTTCCTTTGGTTATTTTTATTAATAATGTTATTAAGGTTTGAAAAGTACCCAAAAGTTCAAGCATAGCTCCGTATGTTAGTGCTAATATTAAAAACAATACACTAGGCATAGTGCTAATCATACCGCCTCGGTTTAATAGGATATGGAGGTTTTGAGGCACAGTATCAGGATTAACGGTAGGAGACATTGATATATTAAACCCTGTTACAAAAGATTTCATAGAATTAATAAAACCAAAGTTTTGAATAAATGCCCCTAATATTATTGCAAGCAAACTTCCTATAAACATTGTTATTACAGGATTAACACCTTTTACACTTGCAGCAAGCACAAATATAGGAGGAATGAGTAATAATATATTGAAATTATAAATATTTTCTAATGAAGTTAATATTTCGCTAGCTTCTTTTAGGTTTAGAATATCAGAATTAATTGGAGCGGCATTAAAACCTAATATTGTAAAAACTACAGCGGCAAGTATTGCAGAAGGAATAGTATTTACAAGCATAGTTTTTATGTGATTTTGTAGGGTAGTGCCAGCACCGAGAGCTGCTAAAACAGTAGTGTCCGATATAGGAGAGTTTTTATCGCCAAGATACGCCCCGCTTATAACAGCACCAGCAACCAATGGAAGTGGAGTATTTGTAGCCTGAGCAATACCAATGAATGCAACGCCAGCAGTGGAAGCAGAGCCCCAAGAAGTACCAGTAAATATAGAAAGAAATGATGTTACAATAAAAGCCATTACAGGTATAAAAGAAGGGTGAATAAATTTTATGCCGTAATATATTAACATAGGCACTGTTCCAGAATATACCCAAGAGCCTACTACTATACCTATTAATATAAATATTAAAACACCAAGCCAAGTATCAACAATTTTTTTTATGAAGGCATTTTCCATATCTTTCCATTTATATCCTGCAAAATATGCTATTATGCATGCTATTAATGTTCCTATTGTAAGTAAAAACTCTATTGGAACTCCATATTGTACAGTGAATATTAAAACAGTGATGAGTATAAAAATAAGAGGAAATAGTTTGAAGAATGTATTTATTTTTTTTGTATGCATAAATGGCTCCATAATTAAATATATTCTTTGAATATTGTAATAATTACTGTTACAACAATATATAACATATTTTCATTATGATGTCAATATTTATAATAAATTTTTTTATGAGTTATAGATATGTATATTTTTTATTTTTTAATAATTATAATGTTTAAATCTTAAAAAATATTATCGCTTGAAAAAATAAGGCTTTGATTATAATATATATTTATTAGAAAATATTTTTTAGGTTTATGAGTTTTATGAAGAGATTATATAAATTATTTTTAGCAATGTTTTTAATGATATTTTTTATATCATGTGCAACCACTTCAAAGAGTACGCAAAGCGGAGTTCTTATAGGAGAGGATACAGGAGAGATAGGAGTTATTAATAATTGGAAGAATCCAGATTTCAAAGGCGGTAAAACTACAAAGATAGTAGCCGAAGGGTTTGCTTCTTCTGATAATAGAGGAGAGGCTAATGCTATAGACAGGGCTTTAGAAAGTGCTAAAAGAAATGCTGTTGAACAGGCGGTTGGCTCTATAGTTAATGGTACTACTTTGGTTGAAAATAATAAACTCATAAGCTCTAAAATATATGATAACACTACTGGATATATTTCTTCTTATAAAGTGCTTTCTATTACAAAAAGCTCATCTGTATGGTATGCCAAAATAGAGGCAGTTGTGGGAGTAGATATGCTTCAGGACAATTTGCAGGCTATGGGTATATTGTTAGATAGAAAAAATATGCCTTTAATAGTTGTGCTTGTTACTGATGATAATGGCGAATTAAGTGATGCATTTAATGTGGAACTTGAAAAAAATATGAGCGATAAGGGTTTTAAATTTGTAAGTGCTAGTTCTTTAAGAAATGTTGTAAGAAGTGAAAATATTAGCTATTCTGACAATTCATCTTCTACCGTAAAAAAAATAGCAGAAGCCACAGGTGCTCAGATTGCTATACTTGGCAAGGCTGATGCTGCATATTTTACCACTATACAAGGTACTGCTTTAAAAAGTTATAGAAGCGATGTTGCCATTACTGCTGTGAATGTATCTGATTATAGTACTATAGCTCGTGCTACTCATCAAGCTGGAGGGGTAGGCGGAAGCGAAAAAGATGCTCATTCTATTGCTTTAGTAAAATCGGCTGATTCTATTTCTGAAGATTTTATTAATCAAATAGTAAATAAGTGGCAAAATGAAGTTCAAAATGGTACGGAATATACTATATATGTTACAGGGCTTGATTTTAATGATTCTATAGGTTTTGAAGAGGCTCTTAAGAAAAATATAGAAAATCTTAAAAGCGTTTATAATAGAGGAATAAGCGGAGATTCATCAAGATATGTTGTGCAGTATGTTGGAAGCAGCAGAGATTTAGCCGTTGATATTAATGCTAAGGCGAAAAATATGGGCTATCAAATAATTATAAACAGTTTCGATGATAAGACAATTAATTTAAAAGCTAATAAGAGATAAAGATTATAAGTAAAATAATGAACCAAAAAATAATAAAACAATAATTGGTGCAATTAAAAAATGAGAGAGAAATTAGTCGTTCATACATGCTGTGCTGTTTGTATGTGTTATCCTAGAACTTTACTTGAAGATTATGACACTATTTTTTATTTTTATAACCCTAATATTTATCCTATAGAAGAGTATAACAGACGAAGAGATGAGTTTATAAAGTTTACTAAAGATAACAATATAGACATATATATAGAAGAAAATGAAGCGTATATAAAAGATTGGTATAATGATATAAAGGGTTTTGAGAATGAGCCTGAAAAGGGTGCTAGGTGCAATATTTGTTTTAAGCATAGAATATCTAAGGCTTTTGAATATGCTCATAGTATTAATGCAAAATATGTTACTACTGTTATGAGTGTGAGTCCGCATAAAAACAGCAAGGCTATAGAGATGATAGGAAACAGTATTGCTTCTAAATATGATAATATAGAATATTTGCATATAGATTTTAAGAAAAAAGACGGATTTAAAAAGACTAATATAATAGCTAATGAGGCAGGGCTTTATAGACAGCATTACTGCGGATGCGAGTTTAGCATAAGAAATTAAAACTGTAATTTACTATATTGGCAAAATATAATTGTCTAAGTGTTATATATACCTAAACAACTATATTTTGTCAATTTTTATATTTGTGAAAAAATATTATCAACTTTTTTGTCGCTCAAAAAAGTTGCAAAAAACGCACATACTATAGCTAATATTTTAGTAATATATATTAAATATATTATGAAACCTAAATTTGAGATTAAAAATATAGTCTTTTTTGTTCTTTGTGCCACGCCACAAGGACACTTCCTTCGGTCGCAAAAGAACTAGGGGTGCGGTGGCTAGTCCCCGCAAATACTAAAAAACATAAAAATTTTTTAGTATATATTAAACAACTATAATTTATGTTCTTATTTTTATTCAACTTTTTCCCGCCTTACACGGTGTGGACTTCGTCAAAGTTTTCGCCCTTCGGCAACGCTTCGCATGGGGATAGTCCACACAAAAATTAAAAATTTCACTATAATTATAATTTTACTAATATATTCTTTTTATTCTCTTCTGATATCTCTGAATGTGATATATTATAAACTATTCTCTTTTTTATTTTATCTATATATATTATATCATCAAGTTTATAGTAGGATATGATGTTTAATATTTCATTTGTGATATCAACTATATATTCATTAGACCTCTTTGAGCATAGTCTTGTATATATTGTTAGTATATGATTTGAAAAATATTTTATTAGTTTTTTGTCGTTTATTAATATGGCGTTTTTTAAGTGTGATAAATATATTTTTAAAGCTTCTATATTATTTTCTTTTATATGCTTATTTAAAAACTCTGAAAACAATTTTATATATTCTAATGATTTATTTTTTAATGTTTGGCATATTTCTTCTTGATTTATTATATGTGTTGTATATTCTAATTTTAATATGATATTTCCTTCTTTTTTGTTTTCAAATACCAAATTATCTTTTATGGTATCTACAGGGTTATTTAATTTTAATCTTATATTTTCAATGTACTTTATATTATTATTTTTGCTGCTTGTATTATTTTTTTTAGTGTCAACTATAAATAAATATTCTACATTTTTGGTTTTATTTATTACAGAGCGTTTTGCTCCTCTATATTTTGTATACTCTGAAGTTACTATTTTTAATTTGCCTTTGCTTTCTAATATTGAAATCAAATCATCATAATCTATTATACCGTCTGTAGAATAACTCAATACTATATGACTTGCATTTATATTATCTATTAAGTTTTTAAATGCATCTTTTGCCGTTTTTTTATAGCAGTAGTCAGATTTTGTTTTAACCCAATCTTTTCTTATACCGCCTTTATCTGTTTTTTTGCCGTTTATATATATTTCTCTATTTATTGCAGGTTTGTCCCATAGTGCTATTGTGTTTAATAAATGATAATTACTTCCATATTGATGCTGATTATAAGGAGGATCTAAATACACCAAATCAAAATGCTTATCTTTATTTTTTAATACATATTCATTTGCATCAAGCATACTTACTTCACCTTTTATTCCGTCATATAAAGAAAGCTCTTTTAATGATATTGGCGAAAGTATTCTTTTTAAAGCGTCTTTGTTTCTTCCTCCAAAACCAGAGTGAAAAGCTTTAAATACGCCCGATGTGTTTGTATGCGTTGCCCCTTCATATATTATAGAAGCTAATAGATAATAATATTCTTTTTTATTTATTGCTTTATTTTTGTAAAGTTCTTCTATGTTGTGTCTTATTATATCTATTCTTGTGGCATTATATTGAGTGTAGAATAATCTTTCATTTTTTAAATCTGGATTATTGTCATCTAAGGGGGCATAATATTTTGAAATGTATCTATCTTTATCATCAATATTTTTTATGCTGTTTATTATGTTAATAGTGTTTTCAACGCCTCCTGTATGCTTAAACATATTATTTACATCTTTTTCGTTTATGCATATATGTGCGTAGTTTAATATATATGAATAATACTCCCAATCATTTGAATATACTTTTAAATTAAGAGTTTTTAAAAGTCTTGACACGCTTCCGCTTCCAGCAAACAAATCTAATGCAGTTTTTATATTTTTATCTTCTTGCAAAATATTTAGAAATGCATTTTCTATAAAGGGCAGAAGTCTTCTTTTATTACCGATATAGGCTATCAGGTTATTTTTTAGGTAGCTGTCTTTAGTTATCATAATTATATTAACATAATTATATTAACATAATATATATAAATAATCAATAACTATTTTTGCAGTTTTATTTTATTAATGTATAATAAGGCTATATAAGTTTTGGAATATTAAAATTTATATGTTTAATTTTTGTAAGATTATATTTAATTAGGAGAAATTTATATGATAAAAGAAAAGTTTGGAGAAAACGGATTTTTATATACATTAGAAAATGGTAACGGTTTAAAACTAAAGTTAGCAGATGTTGGAGCTTCTATAACGGGTATATTTTTCAAAAACAAAAAAGGTGAAAATATTGAAGTGGCTTTTGGTTCTGATGATGTTAGCTTTTACAGTGCCAAGGCAAAAAATGGTCATATGGGAGGTACCGTTGGAAGGGTGGCTGGTAAAACTTTGAACTCTAGTTTTAAAATAGGAGATAAAGAATATAAATTAAATCCAAACAAGGCACCTCATCATACGCATGGCGGAGCAGATGGGATGTCTTATGTGTTTTTTACTTCAAAACAAATTGCTGATAAAAAAATAGAGTTTCATTATTTATCAAAAGACGGTGAAGAAGGATACCCTGGTAATTTAGATTTAACTGTTACATACACACTTACAGAAGATAATGAAGTTATAATAGATTATAGAGCAATAACTGATAAACCAACTCCAGTAAACATAATGAATCATTCTTATTTTAATTTGAATGGAAAGGGTAAGATTAACAATCATAAAATATCAATAGATGCTAATTATTATTTACCTGAAAATGAAAATGGGGATAGTTCCGGAGAGATTTTAAAAGTTGATAATACTCCTTATGATTTTAGAAATATGAAAGATATTGACACTATAATAAAAGCTAAAGGCGGATGCGATAATTGTTTTGTATTTGATGATAATGATATAAAAAAATCTAGAGTGAAAGTTGTTTCTGAGGAGAGTTTAATATCTTTAGAAGTGTTTACAGATATGCCTTCTGTTTTGTTTTACACTGCTAATTCTCTAAACAATTTACAGGTGAGAGGACAAGTATTAAACAAACATGAGGCTTTTTGCTTGGAGACACAGTATTTTACTTTAGCACTAAATTATAATCATTTTCCAAGTATAATACTTTATCCAGATAGAGAGTTTAAGCATAGAACTATTTATAAGTTTGCTACTTTGTAATGGATTTGTTTTATAACTAAATTAGTAAATATTTATATTTTTTAATTTAATAATTTATATTACATATAAAATAGTATTGTTTTCTTAACTTACACTTTAGCTAAATGTAAGGGAAAACTTCAATATTTGCACTTAAATTAATATATTTGCAGGGCTTTGCCCTTAACGAAGTACACACCGTGCAGCACCCCAGTTCTTTTATTGGTATAAAAGAACCAAAAGAACTGCATTTTTATGAAGTATAGACATAAGCATATAGTGTCATTATATATATTTTTTAAATAAAAAATTTTTAATAAACTATAAAATTTTTATTATAATTAATTATCCCTCTAAGTTTTGAAACACTTCTAATATTTTTTATTCTCTGTTAAAAATAATAGTGAATATTCCTATTATGCTTCCTGTTATTAATGATATTATTAACACAGGAAGTATTAAAAATTTTATATCCGGCAAATTAAAAAGATATTGAGAAAGTATTGCTTGTGATAAATTGCTTACTAATGCTCCGGTAATGCTTACACCCAAAAGCGAAAAAATGTTTTTAAAATTTCTCATTGCCTTCATTACTATAACAGACATAATCCCGCCAGTTATTCCAAGATAAAATGGAGGGGTAAGAATATATGCAAATACTATAGCAACCGATATATTTTTTATTGCTATCATAAGAAGGAGTTCTTTCAAATTAAATGAATCTAAAACCATTAATATAATAATAAAAGAAAACCCTATCCTAAAATATGGTATGGGCCTTGGAAACATATTTTCTATTGCGGCAATAAATGAAGATAAAAAAGCAAAAAATATTATATCATAAACTCTTCTTTTGCCAGTATGTGTTTTAATTTCTTCAAAAAGTGTCATATATTAAAAAACCTTTATTTATTGTATAACATTTATTGTACAACAGAATCTATTGTTATATCATTTTCAGTATTTTTTTCAAATCTTATTAACACTCCATTTGGCATGCATATTATAGGGGCATTTTTTAATTCGCCTGCTTTTATGCAAAGTTTATCCCTGCATGGAGAATATTCAAATTTTACTTTTTTGTCTTTTATAATAATAGTAGTCTCTCCAATAAGCCCTTCTGCTTTTATTTCTCTGTCTGTATTCAAATCATATCTTAAAGATTTTGAAGGAGTATCTATTATAATTTTACTGCTATTGTTTTCTATCAAGTTTTTTCCATAATAAATAATGGATATTACTATAATCAAAATAATAATAATATCCCCAAACCTAATATTTTTTATTATTGATTTGTCCATATTTTTTCTACTTCTATATTGAAAAATGAAGGTTCTATATATGATAATTTAGCATAATCTGGAATATTTGCTTCTATTGAAATATTAGAATATATACCTTCATTTGTGATGTTTATTAAATTTAATGAAAGTAGTATATCCTCTTTTTTTAAGTTTTCTATTAAGTTTTTATTCATTTCTAATACAATTTTTTTAACAATTAAAGGTTCACTGTATTTTATATTAAATCTGCTATTTAAATTGTTTATATTTAATTCTATATTTTCAAATGTTACTATTTCTATATCTTTATTAAAAATTATACTAGCATCTACTCTGGAAGTATCAGATTTAATATTTGGAGGTATATTTAAATTAAGTTTAGTGTTATAATCTAAATATTTATCATCAAGATCTATAGTTCTAGTATATAATTTATCTATTTGAGATATTAAAGTTTTAGGACCTGATATTATTGTGTTTGAAGGATTAATTATAATATTTTCAATTTCAAGCCCTAATGATGCTTTTCCTACTGTTTGTACTTCTATAGGAACAGTTTTGTATGCTAATTGGTCTAACACTACTGGTATTTTGTTTGGATTTATACTGATGTTAAGTGATGAATAATCCGCATCGTCTTCTAAATATACCCTATACATATTACTTCCAATTTGTGCATTGGTTAAATCTATATAAGCAGAAAAATCTCTTGGAAGCTCATATATATTATCTTTAAATCCTTTTACGCCTATAGTTATAGTTTCTTTGATGTCGTTAGCAATTAATAGTTTTGCAGGAAGATTTTTTATATTTAATTTTGTGGTATATTCTTTATTATATTCCTGCTGATATCTTACATACAAGAAAAGCATAAAAGACATTACTAAACATAAAGCTTTAATCCAAAATCTGTTTGTTATATAGGATAACAATTTTTTTTGTTTAAATTTTTTTATTATAATATCTTTCATTTTAATCTACTTTTACCTCTAAAAGTTCACCAAGCCTTTTATATAATTCATCTCTGCTTAAATTATATTCTAATATTCCCCCATGAACAATAGAAACGCATTGAGTTTCTTCTGAAACAACTACCACAACAGCATCAGTTTGCTCTGATATACCAATTGCTGCCCTATGCCTAGTGCCTAGTCTTCTATTTTTTATTTGAGGCTCTGTTTCTGTGAGGGGTAAATATGCACTTGCTGCAGCTATTCTATTTTCCATTATGATAGCAGCACCATCATGTATGGGGTTATTTTTAAAAAATATAGATTCTAATAATTCTATAGAGATGTCTGCATTAATTTTTACTGCTTTGTCTACAAGAGAATGCAGAGATATATTTCTTTGAAATACTATTAAAGCACCATAACCTTTGTAGGACAGATTAAAAGTTGCACTCATAATTTTTTGTATTTGATCTTCATCATATCCGAAAGATTTTTTAAATAACGCTCTTCCGCCTAATATTATTAGACCATGTTTAATTTCTGCCTGAAAAAGCACCACTATTGCAATAAGACCTACTTGGAAAAATTTGTCAAATAACCATGAGAGGGTAGTGAGTCCGAATATTTTGGCTATTAATGTGATGAAAAAAAGTATTATAAAACCAAGGGCTATGCTATATGCTCTTGTATTATACATAAGCATATAAAAAATGTAGAATAATATTGCTACTAAGATTATATCAAGACTATAAAAGAGATAACGCCAATTTGAAGTTGATATAAAATTATTGATATTATAAAGCATATGTTTATTATATCATATATATGTATATTTGCAAATAATAAAAAATATTATAATATTAAAACTGAGGTATTTTTTTAATGTATTTTTTTAAGAGGCTATTTTTTATAATAATTTTTGTTTTTATTTTAAGTTTTAATGCATTTGCACAGAAAAACAGATTTGAAGTATTATTAAATATACCTTTTGGAATGAGCATTGGTTTTTCAGATTCTAAGCTTATTAATAATCCTACAGTTTTAAGCATGAAGAGTTTTGTGGATTTTGAGATTGGGGCTTCTTTACAATTTGGATATATGTATTTAATATCTGATAGAATGGCTTTGAGCATATTAGCTGAGTTTGGATATAGTCATGATAGTTATTCTTATAGGTCTAAAGATTTAAAAACTACTTATTCCTACTATTTTGAAAATATTCTTGTTGGTGTTTTGCCAAAGTTTAGTATTGATAATTTTTCTATTGGTTTTGGAATTGGCGTAAAGATGCCTACTACAGTAAATTATATAGAAAAAGTTGATAATAAAAATATTTATAATACTAGCTTATATTACAGTGAAGCAGCTCCCATTACTTTTATTAAATTAGCCTTTGATTATTCATTTGCTGTTAATAGATATATTAATATTAATTTGGGAAGCTATATTCTTTATGATGTTTTTGTACGTGTTAATAATCCTCATTATCAGTATCATAATATAAGTACTCTTAGTGTGGGAATGCAATTAGCTTTAAGATTTGTTATATAATAAAAAATTAAGGAGTGTATTATATGCATACTATCAATGTAAAAACTAATTCAAGATTTGACATTATAGATATCACTGAAGAGGTTAGGAAATGTGTTTTTGAGGAGAATGCGGAATCTGGTATAGCGGTTATATTTACGCCTCATACTACTGCGGGGGTTGGTATTAATGAAAATGCAGACAGTAATGTTTTATTTGATATGAAGAATGCTTTCAATAAAGTGGTTGCTCAGCATGATAATTATAGGCATGCTGAAGGCAATTCACAGGCACATGTTTTGTCGTCTTTAGTTTCGCCTAGTTTGACAGTCATAATAGAAAATAAAGATATAGTATTAGGTGTTTGGCAGGATATATATTTCTTTGAGTTTGATGGGGCAAGAAATAGAAAGGTGTATGTGCAGGTAATGAAACAATAAATAGTATTATTGCACATGGGAGGAGTAGCCCTTGTGCAATAATATTTAGGTTAATGTTTGCCTATTTTTGAAAATTTCTTTTTTATAAAATTTATAATTGAACCAATTAAATCTATTAATATTCACATATGCATGCCTTTTATAGTAATAGTATATACAAAAAAAGTTATTTGTCAATATACATATATCAGGTATTTTAAAAAATCATTGGGTGAAAATGAACGCCGTTTTCTATTTTTATATCATCATAAATAGCAACAAAGCCCAATTTTTTATAGAACTCTATAGCATAATCGCTAGAGTTAACCGAGTACTTATCGCTTGGCATCATATCTTTAACTTGTTCAAAAAGTTTTTTAGCTACGCCTAGTCTAAAATACTCATCATCAATAAATAAAAGCGATATATGATTATAATTTCTTATTTCTATAAAGCCTATAATAATATTTTTTTTAATGTCTTTTGCTTTAAGAATTAGAGAGCCGTCAATATATGTTCTCATTAATATATTATCATAATTAATAAAAGCTAATATATTATTTATTCCTTCATCTGTATCTAATGATGAGTTATATTTAAGGTATATTCTTTTAGCTAAATTACTAATCTCTTCTAAATCTTCTAATTTGGCTTTTTTTATTTCAAAATTATTATTATTGATTAAACACATTCACAATTCTTTGAAACGGCAAATGATTAGTGTCTTTAATAAAATTACCGTTTTTATAATATCTCAAATAAGGAATAAGTTCATTTTTCCATTCTTTTTCTTTGAAATTCATAAACTCTTCATAGAGGCTGCTTTCATTATATATACATATAAACACAGTTAAATCTATATCTTTATTTTGTTCATTTGTATTTAATTCTCTTTTTAATCCTTTCCAATCTCCGCACCAATCTTGCGTGAATATAGCAAGCACTTTTTCTGAAACATTTTTTATATTATCGCTTACTTCTTTATTTTCCATAATATATTTCATTTCATTATCATCTATAGTTTTAAAAGTTATCATTTATACTCCCTTATTATTATTTATTATATATAATATATAATATAATTATGTTTTTATCAATTATTTCTTATCTTATACTTTCTGTATAATCATTATCATTTTTCTTTTTAATTTTGTTTTTATACCATTTTTTTATTGGCTTAAATAATATATCTGTTATCCAGCCATTATCGGTAGGAAAAACTCTTCTTCTTGAAATAAACAGCAAGCATTTTCCAACCCACAATACTTTAGAGCTGGCATCGCATATATCATTTGAATACTGAGCATCATCTCCATCTCCTATTCTCACTTTCCAGCCGCCTGTTTTTCTTGCAATTTCTGTTTTTGTAGCTATACCTGTAGTATGTGTTCTATTTGGGACATTCCAAATGCTTACAAAACATTTTTTATTTTTCATCATTTTAAACCATCTTGCAACCCAAAGAACAAATTGCACAGGAAAACGCTTCATCATAAATCTTGGGCAATGCTTTATAAAATTAACATAACTTTGAGAATACTTTTCGGGAAGCACATCATAAAAAGCCTCTAATACCGCATAAGTTTTGCATAATGTAGTATCAGTTTTTCCGTCTATTATAGGACGAACCATATTCTCTACAAAATTATCAGATATAGCAACATCAGCATCAAAAAATATTATCACCTTTCCAAATGCTTCTTTAAGTCCTGTATTTCTCATATACTGAACATCAGACTTTTTATCATTATGTATAATTCTTACATCATCATAAGACTTCGCTATTTCTAATGTTTTGTCTGTAGAAGAATCATCTATAACAAGTATATCCATTTTTAAATTAGCCTTTTGTGATTTTATGGAATCTAAAAGTATGGGCAAATATTTTTCTTCATTGTATGTAGTTATAGAAAGAGTAACATCATAATCCATTAATAATTCCTTCAAATTTATTTATAACTTCTTCTGGTTTTATTACTTCTCTGCATTCAAAAGTGTTAAGTGAGCATTTTCTGCCGCCGCAGATACAGGCCTTATTATCTGGTTTTTTTTCTATTATATGGCTATTAATACCTATTGGGGCGTTCATACCGGCGGGTGTGGCAAAATATAGAGCTAAAGTAGGTATCCCAACTATAGAAGCAACATGCATAGCTCCAGAATCATTTCCTATAAATCCATCACATAAGCTAAGCATAGCTGCTATATTATCTAATGAAGTATATTTTATAATAGGTTCTTGATTTAGCATAGATTTTATTTTATCAGATATCTCTTTTTCATTTGGAGTAGTTATAAATAAAGTTATGGCATTATATTTATTTGATAAGTAATTTATAACTTCTGCAAAATATTCTTCTTTCCAGATTTTACCAAAACTATTAGTAGCCCCTATACCATAGGCAAATATTTTTTTGTTTTGTGGGTTTATAGTTTTAATATATTCTTTGGCATTGTTTAAAACATCTTCTTTTATGTTCAGTTTTATAATAGGTCTAGGCTTATTTATATTAATAGCTTTAAGTAAATTAACATAATAATCAGCAGTATGAATCCACCTAACACTCTCTCTTTCAATACTCTCTGTAAGCATAAAACTTCTATAATTAGCCTTATATCCTATACGTGTTTTTATGCCATGAGCAAATATTCTAAAAGCACTTTCAAAAGAATTAGGGAAAAGTAAAGCAGCATCAAAATGATATTTTCTTAAAGAAGGAAATATTTTTAACTCTATTACATCGTCAACTAAACCGCTTACAGTAAGTATTCCAAACATTGATTTCTTTGCTAATACAGTTATTTTTATGTCTTTATATTCTTCTTTTATTAAATGTATAGCAGGCAAAGACATTACTATATCACCAAGCCAGTTTGGAGCATGTATTAATAAGTTTTTTATTTTCTTCATTAAGATATATCCAGCTGAGAAATAAACTCTTCATATTTTGCAATAATGCTAATGCATACATTTCTATTCATAACAAGTTTATTAGTTTTTCTAGCATTAATAAAATAATCATAAAGCATAGCAAAATCATTTCCATAAAAAGTACTAAGCCAAGTATCTCTTGCTTCATCTACAATAGAAGTATTTTTAGATTTTATTATATAATAACTTAATTTCTCTTCTTTATCTTGAATAGATATAACAATTTCTATTTCGTTATCATTTATTAAAGTTATTTGATCTTGTATGTATGTTTTTTCTATTATAGTATCATTATTTTTTATGATAAACTCTTCTTTATCTATATCATTATTAGAATAGCAGTAAACATTTTCAAATATTATTTTTACTATAAATGGTTTTATATCCAAATTAATAGCTTTTGTTTCTATTAAAGTTTTAGCTAATTTATCTACTCCTGTATCAATAAGAGTCAATATAAGTTTATTATTACCATCTGTTTCCAAATTATTAATAATTCCCCCATGCATCTGATTAAGCCCCAAATAGTTTAAAGATTTTCCAAGTCTATTTGAATTTGACAATATAAAGTTTCTATATATTTTTTCTTCTATATAAACATCATCAAATACTTTATCATCTAATATAATAGCATTTTTATCAGCTCTTATTTCGTATTGATTATAAAATATAGTTTCGTATATGCTAGGAGAAAGCAAAGGTGCTAACTCATATAATTTTTTATTACTATAATCCATACTAAGTTATACAACGTTCCCTATATTTTTTATATCATATTCTATATTAAATAATTGATATCTTGTTTTTATATTTTGTTTAATAAAATTACTATTAACACAACTGCATACTACATCTATATTTTTTTCTTTAGAGATTTTTTCTGCTATCTCTTCACCTTTTATAATATCTTCCAAAGTAGTATCATTCATAAGATGAGTGTTGTTTACTATTCCTGTAACATTTAATGCAAGAGTTGCTTCTATAGAAATAAGATGACCTAAAGCAAGTTCAAATGTGGAGTTTTCTTTTCTGTTAGCGTTTAAAACAAAAAATATATCAGTTTCATCAGTTTGAACGCACTCTCTAAAAGTTGCAAAAGATAAGCTTCCAACAGAGTTTCCTCCCATATCTATTATTCCTATAATATCTTTGTTATTAAATATAGAATAAACTTCAGCAGACACAGCAGGTAAATCTGAACCAGATTGAGGCAGGTAGCTTCCTATTATTTTTATATTTTTATCTTTTAGGTTTTGAGCATGTTCTCTTGAGCGAAAATAAGGATTAACAACATCCAAGTCTGCTATATATATTTGTTTGTCTGTTTTGTTTTTTAAATAGATGGCATAATTGATGGAGAATGTTGTTTTCCCCACTCCATAATGCCCGCATATTATTGTTACTCTATTATTTTTTATATTCATAACCACCTACATTAAAAAACTTTTTTATAGAATATTTCATATTATAATATAATATATTTTAGAATATTTTCAAATTTTAGTATACATAATTCTTATGTAATTATTATAATACTATTGTTTTTGTAAATAAAATAATTTTATAATAAATAATTTTATAAGTTTTATATATTATATGTAGGTTATAAATATATATTTTAAGTATATGTAAAAAAAATAATTAAATTAAAAATATAGTCGATACTATATTATAGTTTAAAGTAGGTAGAATATTATGAGATATATATTAATAATGATGTTTTTGTTTTGTGTCAATTTATTTAGTCAATATGCGACTAATGATGCTTATACTCCTCCTCAAAACAATAATAACGACAATACAACAACAGAAGAAAGTTATATAACTAATGATGCCATAGTAGGAAGAAAACCTGCAGTAATTAATGTTCCTATTACAGGATTTAAAAATATAAGATTAGGCTCTAGTAGAGAAGATACAATTAGAGCTATATTGGAAGATAATACTATGATGCTTCCTAAAGAATATATGCTTAACACTAATGGAGTGGATTTAGCTTCAGAAGAGAGTGCTGATTTTTTATCTTTAGAAGAGAATAAGTTTTATAAGAGCGGATATTTTATTTTTAAAGATGATTCATTATATTCTATTACTATATATTTTCAGCCTGATCAGGTAGATTTTTTAGAATTATTATCTTCTATGTCGGCAAAATACGGCAAAGGAGCTTTTTTGGATGCAGAAACTGTTTCTTGGCAGAATGGGGACAACAGAATTATATTAGAGCGTCCTAGCATAGTTAAATATATCAATATGAATAATATTACAACTACTTCTCAAACTAGAATAGATGAGAAAGAATCTATACCTCCTCAAAACAATAGAAAAGAGATATTGGAAGGGCTTTAATTTTTATGAATAATAATATTTTAACAATTTTTTTATTTGTTTTATTTAGTTTATTTGGCTTATTTGGTTTATTTGTTTCTTGCGGGAGTGGCAGCGAGAAAGTAGAAATTATTTTAAGCAATGTTGAAAACAAAGAGGCTGTTGAGATAAAAAATTATGATGAGGATGCTTTAAAAACGTCCGCTTTAAAATCTTTAGAAGAGTTTTTATCTTTACCTTATGATGAAGAGAGCGTGAAGTTAGCTTATAATAATTTTTATTCATCTAATTATAAAGAGGTTTTATCTAAGACACGCAATGTAAAAAATGCAGATGAATATGCTGCATCTAGCCCTTCATTAGATTTTGAGTTTGAAACGAAGATAGATAAGGTTTACAGCATAAAGCTTGAAGGCAAGAATGCTTATATAGATGTTAGCACTTCGGTTTATGATAGGGTAAATAAATCTACTGCTAATATGAGGCAGACATTTATTATGGAGCAAGAAGGAAGTAAGTGGGTTATTGATTAAGTCTTATCAGTATAAAACTATTTAGTCTATATAAAAAAGCGTTAATTTAAAAAAATATTAATGAAAATAATAATATACCGACAATATTAACATAATATTATTTAGGAGTTTAACCTTGAAAGAGCCAATAATAGCTGGTGTAGATATCGGCACTTCATCAATAAAAACTGTAATAGCAAGGGTTAATGAGGATAAACTTGATATTATAGGAATAGGGGAGAGTGAGAGTGACGGCATTAGAAAGGGTATTATAGTAAATATAGATGCTGCTGCTGATGCTATAGAGAAATCTATCAACAAAGCAGAAGATATGGCAGGGCTTCAGGCTCCTGATGTGATAGCTACTATAGGCGGCGACCATATAAAAGGCATGAATAGTAAAGGGGTTATAGGTGTTAATACAAAAGATAAAGAGATAACTCAATTAGAAATAGAGAGAGTATTAGAAAGTGCTAAAAATGTTCGTTTGCCTTCAGATATAGAGATTATAGAAACAATAGAACAGGAATATTCTTTAGACGGACAAGATGAGATAAAAAACCCTATAGGGATGTCTGGAACAAGATTAGAAACTAAAGTCCATCTAATTACTGGGCTTAAATATGTGAGCGAAAACTTAAGAAGAACTTTAAATAAAATGAAGTTCAGCGGTAAAGATTTTATAGTAAGCGTACGCGGAAGTGCTGAGGCTTGTCTTACAGAAGATGAAAAAGAGCTTGGAGTGGTTGTATTTGATATAGGACATTCTACTACATCGCTTATGGTATTTTTGGAAGGCTCTGTTTGGCATACTGCTGTTATACCTATAGGAAGTCAGCATATCACTAATGACATAGCTGAATGTTTAAGAGTAACTATTCCTACAGCAGAAAAATTAAAATGCGAATATGGCTGTGCTTTTATAGATATGGTAGGCGACAGAGAAATAGTTGAAGTTCCTACTACAAACGGAAAAACTAAGGCTATACCTAAAAAGTTTTTAACAGAAATTATACAGGCTAGGGTAGAAGAGATACTTAGTTTATGCGGCAAAGAATTATCAAAGATGAAGTATATAGATTCTTTATCTGCTGGTATGGTTTTTACAGGGGGAGGTTCTTTGCTTCCCGGTTTGGTTGAATTGGCTAAAGCGTATCAAAGCACAGTGAAAGGTTCTATGCCTATTACAGCGAGAATAGGAGTTCCTAATAATATTTACGGTATTACAGATATTGCTAATAATCCTGCTTATTCTGCTGTTATTGGCATACTTATGATGAGTTTAGATGAGGCTACAAAAGTTAATATACCTAATGCTAAAAAAACAGGAGAAAAGAAAAAGTTTAAGTTTAATATAAAGAAATCATTAATGGAGTTTTTTAAATAATATAAAAAAAATATTTTTAATAAAATTATAATAAAAAATATGCTTAATAAATAAGTTATATTTTGTATTTTAATTTAAAGATTATGTCAACTAAAATTACATATTATTTTTATAGATTTAATTATTTTTATTAAATCTACTTGACAAATTAAGTGATTTAGTGTATAAAATATTATTATTATGCTTATTAATTAGTACAAGGAGTGCAATAAATTATGAAAAAGTTATTCGCAGTATTAGCTTCTATTTTTGTTGCTGCATCTGCTTACGGTGTAACAAATTCAACTTTAATTGATTTTGCTATAACAGGTAATGCTGATAACTTGCAGCCAGCAGGAGATGATACAAATGAAGTAGTTTCTGTTCAGCAAAATCTTTACAATGATAACTGGGTAGTATGGTTAAATGAATCTGCTAGATTAGCAGAAAATCGCAGGAATTCATATGTTACTAACGTAGATAGTAAAGGTAATAACGGAGCTTGGGAAGCTGGTAAAGTTCTTGGTATAAGAGTACATTTCCCTCTACAAGCTTGGAATAGTTATGCTTTAGTAAAACCTGCTTTTCAGCTTGAAATGTACGGCGGAACTGATGGTACAAAATATACAGGTGGTAAAGGTATAGTAAAAAATGTTGGCGAAATTAAATCTATTAGTTCTTGGGTATATGGACGTAATTATTTAGTTAGCTATTTTGTAAACTTACAAAATGAATTAGGTGAATTAAAATCTTATCCTATGGGTGCTCTTTACTTCAGCGGTTGGAGACAATTAAGATGGGAAAACAGAGAGTATTTAGCTAATGTTCGCGACAGAGTATTAGTAAGAAGACCTCTTTATCCTAGAATGATTCCTTCTGTAAGATTAGACTCTTTAGGTTTCTATAGAACTAAAGATACTCAAGGCGGAGATTTCATCACTTATGTTAAAGATATAACTATGGAATATGATGTAGTAGTTGTTGACTTCGAAGAAGATATAGATGATGAAGCTACTTGGCAGTTATTAAAAACTGAGAACGAAAGAAAACAAGCTATTGAAAATGCTAGAGTTCGTGAAGCTTTTGAATTACAACAATTAGAACAAAGACGTATTAATGGCGGCGATGCTCAGCAACAACAAGATGCTGCTGCTGCTCAATAATAATTAAGCGAGTTTTTGAAAGTTTTTTAAGGGGAAGCAAATGTTTATGTTGTTTCCCCTTATTTGTATTTTTAATGTTTGTATAATATTTTTAAGGATTTATTTATGAAATTAATGAATGAACCTATATTAGATAAAAATAATTCTTTATATATTTGTATAGATTTGCAGGGTAAATTATTAGCAGCTATAGATAATGCAGATACTGTTATAAAAAAATCTAATATATTATTAAAAACTTCTGAAATATATAATATACCTGTTTTAGTTACTGAGCAGTATCCTAAAGGGTTAGGACCTACTGATGAGAGAGTGATACTTCCTAAACATCATAAATTATTTTCTAAGACTAATTTTAGTGTTTTTGCTACTGAAGATTTTGTTGAGGAGTTTAATAGTTTAAATAAAAAAAATATTATAGTATTTGGAACTGAGACACATGTATGCGTATATTATAGTGTTTATCATTTGATTCAAAATGGATATAATGTTTATGTGGCTGCTGATGCTTGCGGTTCTAGAACTAATAATGATAAGCAAATTGGTTTAGAGCAGATGAGAAAATTGGGGGCTAATATTATAAGTACAGAGATGGTTCTTTTTGGATTTATAGAAGGTTCAACAGCACATAATTTTAAAGATTTAAGTAATTTATTAAAATAATTAAGTTAATAATATTTTATAATAATTAAGGAGAATAATATATTATGAGAAGAAAACTTATAGCTGGCAACTGGAAAATGAATAATACTAATAAAGAGGCTTTAGAGTTAGTTAAACAATTAAAGGATTTAGTAAAAGATGTTAAAGATAGAGATATTATGATAGCACCTACTTTTACTTGTTTGAGTGATGTTTGTAATGCTATTAAGGGAAGCAATATAAAATTAGGAGCACAGAATTTATATTTTGAAGAGAAGGGTGCTTTTACTGGACAGATTTCTGCTGATATGCTTTTGGCTGTAGGATGTGAATATGTTATAATTGGACACTCTGAATGCCGTGATATATTCGGTGAAAAAGATGAGCTTATAAACAAAAAAGTAAAAAGAGCTTTAGATAAAAATTTAGTGCCTGTTTTATGTGTGGGGGAGCATTTAGAAGAGAGAGAAAAGGGTATTACTTCTAATATAGTAAGCAGTCAAGTAAAGGAGGCTTTTAAGGGGTTAAGTGAAGCTGAGGCTAAAAAGGTAGTTATAGCTTATGAACCTGTTTGGGCTATTGGTACTGGTAAAACTGCTACTCCTCAAGATGCTGATGATGTGCATAAAACTATAAGAGATACATTAAAGTCAATTTATAATGAGAGTGTTGCTGAGGGTATGATTATACTTTACGGCGGAAGCGTTAATGAAAAGAATGCTGATGATTTACTTAATATGCCTAATATAGACGGTGCTTTGGTTGGCGGTGCTTCACTAGTTGCTGATAAGTTTTCTAGAATAGTTAACTATATAGCTAAGTAAATTATTAAATAATTTTATTTGTTAGGGGGATATTAGTCCCCCTTGTTTTATTTTTTCATTTATATTATTATATTTAGATTACAATTTAATGGGTTTATAAATGAAAAAAGTTGTTTATGTTTTTTTGTTATTTTCTTCTTTACTCTTTTGTCAAAATATAGATATATCAAAAAAGGATTTTTATTTTCTTAAAGGTAATATTGGCAATACTCCTATAAGTATGTATTTATATATAGATAATAATAATAATCTTACAGGTAAATATTATTATGATACTATAAAACAGATTACTGATATAAAGGGCGGTATTAATGGAAACACCTTTCATCTTGATGAGAATATTAATGATAGAATAATAGGTTCTTTAGATGGTGAAATTAGCAGTGAAATGGTTTTTACTGGTAATTGGGTTTCGGCTGACAAAAATAATACTTTCAATTTTTCTTTTTCTATAAACAATAATTATCCTATAAATAAAATTAGCTTTATAAATGCAAAATTAAATATCAAAGATGATAATGGAAGTTTTGAATCGAGCAGAGATGCTGTTGTTATAGAAAATAACAAAAACATAAAAGCAATAAACAGAATATCTCTAGACATTGATGATACTAAATCTATAGATGAAGAAAATATAATAACAACGCTCAATAATTTAATTTCATCGCAATATAATACTTGGAAAGAAACTGCATCAGAAAATGATAAGTTTAATATGCAAAGGAATATTGAGGTATCATTTATAGATGAGAAAATAATATCATTTTCTTTATACAATTATTCTTATGCAGGCGGTGCTCATGGCATATATAATTTTCAGCCTAATATATATTTAATATCCACAGGAAAGAGAATTGGTTTAAGCATATCAGAGCTTATAGATGATGTTGCTGATATTGACTTAATTAATTTAATGCGTATAAAACTTACTCAGAATATGTCAGAATCTGATTTCTTTGATTTTAATAGTATTACATTAAGCGATACATTCGATATTACTCCAACGGGTATAAAGTTTATATGGCCTGCCTATAAGATATCAGATTATGCACATGGTATTATTGAAATAGAGTTTAGATATTCTGAATTAAAACCATTTGTAAAACAAGATTCTGTATTTATGTATTTATTTGAATAGGTGAGTTTTTTATGAATGATAAAGATATACACCCTATAATGAAAGAACTTACAAAAGTTACCAAATCTATGCCTATGCCTGTAGTAACAGAAATAAAAATAATTACAAACAGAGATGCTTATAAAATATTAATTTCTACTATGCTTTCTCTTAGAACAAAAGACCCTACAACAAGAGATGCTTCTATGAGGCTGTTTGAAAAGGCAGGAAATGCAAAAGAGATGATAAAGCTTACAGAAGAAGAGATTGCTAAGCTTATTTACCCTGTAGGTTTTTATAATGTGAAGGCAAAAAATATACTTGAAGTTTCTCATATGATTATTGATGATTATAATGGGGAAGTTCCTGATGAGATAGATGAGCTTTTAAAACTCAAAGGGGTAGGCAGAAAAGTTGCTAATTTAGTAGTTACAGAGGCTTTTGATAAAGACGGAATATGTGTTGACACGCATGTACATAGAATATCAAATAGATTTGGTTATGTTCACACAAAGACACCGGAAGAAACAGAGTTTGCATTGAGAGAAAAGCTTCCAAAAGAATATTGGCGAGTTTATAATGACACATTAGTTATTTATGGACAGAACCTATGTAAGCCCATTAGCCCTTTATGCAGTGAATGTACGGTTTCACAGTATTGCGACTATTTCAAGAACAAGAAATAAAATTTTTATATTTTTATTATTTGCAGGGCTTTGCCCCCTGCGAAGCGTGCCCGTAGGGTAGCACCCCACTTCTTTTGCCGATTAGACACCTACTCGGTGGTGACCCAAAGAAGCAAAAGGACTGCATTTTAGCTAAATATATTATTTATATTATATATAAAATACAATTAATATGATTTGTTATGATTCTTTTACTTGCACTTTTTGCAACTTTGACGAAGTCCGCACCGCGAAGGCGGGAAAAAGTTGAATAAAAATAAAAACATAAATTATAGTTATTTAATATATACTAAAAAAATTTAAGTTTTTTGTTTGTGGGGACTAGCCCCCACACCCCCAGTTCTTTTATTGGTATAAAAGAACCAAAAGAACTGCATTTAATAGATTATAGCTTTTTATGTATATCAAAATATAGCCATTGTTTTATATATTCCAAAATATAAAGCTATAGTACTTGCACTTTCGCAAAGCGTACCAAGAAGGCAAAAACTTTGTTACGATAAAACTTGAATAAAACAAAACACAAAAAATATAATTTTTCAAACATATACTAAAAATTATACCCAACTTCAAATTCAAAAGTAAATGGCTTAGCAACAGAATATGTTGAAAGTATTGGGGTCTTATTAAAAATATTTTTAAAATGCATAGAGAATATCAAATGATTAAACCATATAGAATAAAATGATATATTAAAATCATGGAATACTTGAGAATAACGTATAGGTCTGTAATCTGATAAAGGCCTTGGAGTGGAGTAGGTATAGTAAATATTTAAAGATAATGAACTTAATACATCATTTTTAGGTATAAAATCATATCCTAATAATGCTGTTGCTACATGTTCAGGCAGACCTATTTTTGGCAGTTTATCTTTTCCCATATATGCTAACTGATAAGAATATCCTATTTTTGTTTTTATTTTATGATACTCAGCAAAAGGTATATCATAACCTATGCTTGAGCTGACTATATGAGAAGTTGCTGTATCCACATTTTCAGGTACATTACTAAACCAAATTATTTTATTTGTATAGATAGTATATGCATAAGAAGCCTCTATTTTTAGATTGGTTACAGGTTCTAATGTTAATTTGGTGAGTAATTGATTATAGCTTTCTGGAAGCAGCTGAGGATTGCTAAATACTCCATAATAAAGATCATTAAAAGTAGGAGCTGTATAATCACTCATATAACCAAAGTATAATGCATATCCTTTATAAAAATTTAAATTAAATCCGGCATTATATGCCAAATAATTTTTATTTCTTTGGTTTGTAAATATTTCATTTTGATACTCATATTTTATGCTTGGAAGAAATGTAAATATAGGAGTAGCATTGTCCCAATATCCGAAGGAAAGCTGCATTTCATATTTTAATGAAACTGAATGCCTTTGAGGATAATAATAGAAATTAGTTTCTATTGCATTTGTATCTTCTGTGAGAATGTCATATCTATATTCTGGAGTTAATTTGTTATACATTGTGATGGTGTTTGGTATAAATTCGTCCATTCTTGATAGGGAAGTAGTTAAAGCTGCAGCATGTGATTTATAATCTGATACATATTTACCATCTTGAAAATATGGTCTATCTACAAATGAATCAAATAAATATGATAATGTAATATTATAATCTAAAATATCAGAAAAACCATTATATGAAACTGCAGATGTAAGAGTAGTAAAAGTAAACCAAGAATCTGTTTTATTAACAGGCGGAATTTCATATTGTGCTGCAGAGCTTGAATATGATACATTAGCAAATACATTTATAAAGTCTTTATTATTAAATGTGTATTTATAATTGGCAGATGAATTAGCAATAAACTGTCTATTATCTCTAAAATTTCCTTGTACTCTGTTTCCTGATGAATTACTAAAATCATAATAATAATTTCCGTCACTATAATAAGAATCTGCTGTAAAAGTAAACACTTGATTATCGTCAATGTTTCTGGAAAATAGTATAGAAGGTCTTACAGTATTATATGCGCCATAACCTAATGATACCAAAAGTATATCCTGAGCAGGGGTTTTTGTTGTTATATAAATAGAATTACCTATTATCTCTATTTTTTCTATTAAGTTTGAGGGTATCCTTCTTAAGTCGACACCTGCATCAGCATTTCCCTTAGCAGTGTTCATAAGTACGCCATTAACATATATCTTTATATTATCTCCATTAGCTCCAGCAGGATCAACTACTTCATTACCCATATATGTGCCCTTATTAACAAATCCGGGCTGATTTGCTAAAACTTCCTGAGCATTTTTATAACCCATTCTATCAATTTCTTCTGAAGTTATAATACGGCTGTTTGATTTGATAGGACTTTTAGGAAGAGAGGATTGCTTATTTTGATTTGTTTGAGTATTATTTGTTATCTCTACCTGAGAAGTAACCCAAATGCCTCCCTTTAACTCTCTTATTAAATAGCTTTGCGAATACAATATATTTACAGCAAGAAGGAATATAATTAGATATCTCATAATTTCTCAGCCTATTTATTTTTTATTAATTAAATTATTTTTTAAAATTTTCTATAGTAGCATTATGAAGAACATGTTCATTAGACTTCCAATCTTCTTCTGTAGGAGGCTCTTTACCCCAGCAGTAGCCATCATCAATTTTCCATCTGCATCTACATGCAACAACATCCATGGCATAGATATTTGGTTAGGGTTATTATACAATGCCCCTATATAGTTTGTACCTTTAAATTCTATATTTGTAGCATATACAAATTTACCTAAAACAGCACTATTGTTTTCAAAATAAGTTGCTTCTTTATCTGTTGTTCTTGTACTTACTGTTTCGCCCGCAGCTTTAAGAGTTTGATTTGTAAAAATATTCATCCAGTTGCTATGGAAATAGTCTTTTTTTCTTTGGTCTTGCCAGCTTAAATCTAAAATCTTTTTATCTGCTAAAAATCTATAGTTGCGATTTCCAACACCAGTGCTTATTTCTATATCTGTGCCATTACCTGTTGTGCCATCACCTGTTCCTGTATTTTTATTATTTGGATCAGTAGTTGGGTCAGCACATGATACTGCTAAAGCTAAAGACATTAATAGAGTTAATAAGATTTTGATTTGTTTTTGCATAATAATGCTCCTTTATTTTAATTTAATTATTTATTTTAAAGTTTTATATAACCAAAAGGCCACCAATACTTAACCCAATCGCTAGTTTTTTCATCGGGTATTACATTAGCATCACTTCCGCCGCCATACCAAGCCTGTTCAACACCTTCTTCATCTATTATAATAAGTCTGTATCGTATTAGCATTCCAACGCCTGTTTTATTATCCCAATATACCCCAGCTATATAGTTTTTGCCATTATATTTGCATAACATACATCTTTTAAAAACAGTTCTGGCACTTGTTCCGCTTTCCCATTTAGTTTCATAATAGCTTGCATCTTCTCTAAATTCACCTGTTATTGTAGTATATGATGAAGTTTCATATATGATTTTATTTGCAACCATGTTCTTCCATAGTTCTTCAATTTTTGTCTGAGTTATTTCTCCTGAAAAAGACTGATTACCATAATATATAGTTCCTTTGTATCCATTTCCAATTTCTATGCCTGATACGTTTTCTTTGTCTGCTTCTTGTCTGGGGTCTGTTGCTGACTTTTGAGCACATGAAATAGAGATTATTAATATTATGAATATAGTTGTTAGAAATTTGAGTTTATTTTTCATAACAATTACCTTAATTTTTATTATATCATATAATTAAATTTTATCTATAAAATTTATGTATTGCATATTGAATAAACAATATGCAATACAGTTATTTATTTTTTAGTTATAATTTTATTTTGTCTGCGGTACTAAATATGTTCCAAGAGTAAATGCATCATTTGCTTCAGTGAAGACCTCTTTTGCTTTTTCTAGAGTTTCAGTATAATTACCTTTAGGAGCGTCAGCTGAAGGTGTTACATAAGCTTGAGAAATATACAAAGTATTTTCTGTTAAATCACTAAATAAGATAGCATACCATTTATTTAATGCATCAGAAGTCCAAGATGGAGCTACGCTATATGTACCATACATAATTCCTGATTTATTATCACTGTTCCAAACAATTTCTGTTACAACAATAGAATAGCTAACATTTCCACTAGGATCAGGTACAATAAAGTCTACTTTATCATTTCCGTTTTCTCTAATTTGATATACTTCTTTAAGTTCTGGTTGTCTTTCATTATACCAATCTTTGATAAGTAGTGAATAATTTACATTTTGTTTCCAAGCAGGTTTTACTGTTTGATTATTATTATTGTTATTATTGTTATTATTTGGGTCGTTTGGGTTGTTATTAGCACAAGATATTGCTAATATTAATACTGTTAAAAGTGTTAATAAAATTTTGATTTGTTTTTGCATAACAATGCTCCTTTATTTAAATTAATTAAAAGCTATTTTAATAAATGAATAAGTTTTTTATATATTATCCTCTTTTATTGTACTGTTTTTACTGTATAACTATTATAAGTAGCAAATGCTCCGCTTTCTACTGTGAAAGTAGTTTGTGCTTCTTCTAAAGTTTCAGTGTATTGTTTACTACTTAATGAAGCTTCAGAAAAATCTACACTATTTTCAGTTAAATTTTTAAATGCTATCGCATAATATTTTCCAAGTAAATTGTAATCAGAGATATATCCAAATTTACCATACATAATACCTTCAGTGTCAGATATCCAAGTTATTGATTCTATAACCATATTATAATTCATACCATTTACATCTGGATATGTATGATATGAGTTAAGAGAACCAGTATCATTATTCTTATTATCTGTATATTGTAATACCTTTGAGCTTGCTGATGTTGCTGATGTTTCCCAAGTTTTTTGTAACCATTGATAATTAGTCTTATCTTTCCAGTTTGTAGTATCAATAGTTATGCCATTATTATTATTGTTGTTGTTGTTATTATTGTTGTTATTGTTGCTATCGTTATTTGGGTCGCTTGGATTAGTGCAAGATATTGCTAATATCAATACAGTTAAAAGTGTTAATAAAAATTTAATTTGCTTTTGCATAACAATGCTCCTTTATATAAATAAAAACTATTTAATAATAAAGAAACGGCTATCAACCGCTCCTTTATATATTTACTATTTTTTTAATTAAGTTTTAAATATCCGAAAACAAAATTATATTTAACCCAATCACTGGTATTTTCATCTGGTATTACACCAGCATCGCTTCCGCCGCCATACCAAGCATGCTCAGTACCTTTTTCATCTATTATGATAAGTCTATATCTTATTTGCATTCCAACACCTGTTTTATTATCCCAATATATTCCTGCTATATAATCTTTTCCATTCCATTTATAAATTATACATCTTTTAAAAACAGTTCTGGCACTTGCTCCGTTTTGCCATTTAGTTTCATAATAGTTAGCATCTGCTTTAAACTCGCCTGTTACTGTAGTATAGGCAGATGTAGAATAAACTGTTTTATTAGCTACTGATTCTTTATATAATTGTTCAATTTTTGCCTGAGTTATTTCACCTGTATATGATTTATTTCCATAAGACACTGTTTTGATAGTAGCACCAGTATATACTTTACAATCTGAATATTGACTAAAATATCCATTCGCTTCTGTAAATGTTGTTTTTGCCTCTTCTAATGTATCAGTTGATGAAACTCCATCTTGTTTATAAGCACCAGCTATAGAAACACTTTCAGCGGTTAAACTTTTAAATGAAACTGCATAATATTTTCCTACTAATTCTGGGGAAGTTGTATTAGCAGTATATTTTCCGTATATTATGCCTGAAGTATTGTCCGAACCCCAAACTATTTCTTCTACTGTAAAAGAATAACTAACTGTTCCTTTCAAAGAAGAAGAAAATGTTGTTCCATCATAATTGTATGTAGAATCTGTAGATGCTGTATCATACCAGCTTTTTTTTAATAAATTATGATTAGGATTATCTTTCCAAGCAGTATTTATTGGGTCGTTTGGGTTTGTGTTGGCACAGGATACGGCTAAAACCAATACAGTTAAAAGTGTTGAAAAAATTTTGATTTGTTTTTGCATAAAAAAACTCCTTTAAAATTAGGAGCGAATACATAAAAAGTTTATAAGTTTTTAGATAAAACCCATAATATAGTGCACTCGACTCGATTATTATTACAATAAGGCATTCCGACTTCGTTAGTAAAAAATAACTAAGCTTTACGGCTGCGGGCCAGCGTGGGATTTTCACCCTCATTTCCCTTATCGCACAAATAGTATACAGCAAAAAAAATCTATGTCAAGGAATACTGTTTTTTTATCTTCTTTAATATTAATATTATGCTTGACATAGAGCCGTTTTTTTATTATTATATCACAAATATTTTTTATGCCTATTAGTTTTATGGAGAGACTATTGTGATTAGCTATTTTCAAAAGAACAAGAAAAGAAAAAGTATATTAAATAAAATTAAAGAAAAAAGAATAATTATAAATGATTTTTATGTGCCTTTGGGTATAGTTCCTACAGAGTTTTCTAAACCTAAAGAGGGCGTAAGTATAGAATTAAAAACTTCTGAGGATAGCGCTGATATGTATTCTTACAGCATTTCTATATCAGCAAATAGACTTTCAGATTTGTTTCTTAAATTAATAAAATTATTCCCATATTACGCTACTATGGTGATAGAGAGAAAGAGCGAGGATATAAACAGAGAGTTTGATGTGCTTATGAGCGACCCTGATATATCTTTAAGCGAGATTAGAAGGGTGTTTAAAAAATATAATGAGCTTTGGGTGGAATGCGGGTTTGTTGGCTTTGGGGTTATTGATGAGTATAATGATTTTGAGATTTTTATTAATTTAGATAAAGAAATAATTATAAACACTCCTTTTAAAAATATTAAGAAAATCAATAGAATATTAGACTCTTTTAATCTTTTAGATGAGACTCCTGTTTTTATTAGTTCTGATATTCACTGGCATTATTCTTTATCTTCTATAGTGTCTTATGAGAGTTATAGTGAGACTTATGAATATATATTTGATTATTATGATATTATTAACAATTTAAAGCATAGTTTTGGTTTTGCTATAATTAATGATGATGAGAAAATAGATAAAGAGCCTAAATGGTGGAATGTTACTGTTCGCTGTCTTGGAAAGTGTAAGACTGTATCTTTTGTTTCTACATATTATATAGTTGCCAACACAATAGAAGAAATGGAAACTGTGATAGATGAAAAGATGAAAGAGCTGGATATAGAGTATTATTATATATACGACTATTATAATGTTGACCCTAATAATTATCATCATAAAAGCGTAAACTTATCAAACAAAGATAATTTATTTTTTAAGAAAGCACCTTTTGGAATATGGGCAGAGTCTGACATATTTATAAGCAAGGTAAGAGATATTAGTTTATTTTACATAAATAGAAGTTATGAAAGAGCATATTAAAAATCAATTTAAATACTGTCCCTATTGCGGAGAGAAAGATTCTTTTATATATAACGGCGTGAAAATATTTAACTGTTCAAAGTGCGGGAGGAGATATTTTGTCAATCCCGCTTCTGCGGGCGGAATGGTTGTTGAAACACCTAAAGGCATTGTATTTGTTGAAAGAAAGTTTGAGCCTAAGAAGGGCTATATTGATTTGCCGGGCGGATTTTGCGAGCCTTATGAAAAAATAGAAGATGCTGTTAGAAGGGAGCTTTTTGAAGAGACTAACATAAAAATAGATAATATACATTTTCTTATAAGCGGAAGTAATGAGTATATTTATGAGGGTATGATGTATGTTACTACCGATATGTTTTTTTATGCTAAAATAGATTATGTGCCGGATGTAAAGCCTTCTGATGATGCATCTGAAGTGGTGTTTATAAAAAAAGAGAATATTGATTTTGAGAGATTAGCTTTCAAATCATCAGAAGAAGCTTTAAGAGAATATATTAAAATAACTCAATAATTATTATGATAATAAGTGCAAGCAGAAGAACGGATATTCCTTGTTATTACTGTGATTGGTTTTTTGATAGAATAAAAGAGGGGTATTGTTTAGTAAGAAATCCTTTTAATAGTCATCAGGTAAGTAAGATAGATTTGTCGGCTGATGTGGTTGATTGCATAGTGTTTTGGACTAAAGATGTTTCTCCTATGATTGATAAATTATATTTAATTAAAGACTATAAATATTATTTTCAATTTACAATTAACTCATACGGCGAAGATATAGAAAATGTTATTTCAAAGAGAAAAGAGAAGATAATATATTCGTTTAAAAAACTTTCAGAAAAGATAGGAAAAGAAAAAGTTTTGTGGCGTTATGACCCTATTATTTTAAGCGATAAATATAGCCTTGATTATCATAAAAAACATTTTGAATATTTAATAAAAGAGCTTCATAACTATACCCAAAAATGCATAATAAGTTTTGTTGATATTTACAAAAAGATAGAAAACAAAATAAAAGATATAAATATTAAAAAAGATGATGACTCTATTTTTGAGTTAGCTTCTTTTATTAGCGATATTGCCAAACATTATAATATAACTGTAGAAAGTTGTTGTGAGGATTTGCCTAATATTGGTAAAAGTAAATGCATTGATGAGAGTCTTATATCAAAGATAGTAGGATATAATATAAAAGCAAAGAAAGACAAAAATCAAAGGCTTAATTGCGGGTGCGTTGAAAGTATTGACATAGGGGCTTACAACACTTGCTTATCTGATTGTATTTACTGTTATGCGAATAATAAAAATAACATCAAAAACTCTTCTGTATTTTTGGAGCAGTATAAGCAATTAAGCGATTTGTATATTGTTACAGAGAGAAAGTGCTATTCGTTAAAAGAGTAATTTATAGTTTTAATGAATATATACTAAAAATTTTTAAGTTTGTCAATTTTTTGTTGTTCTTTTTCCCGCAGCTCGCACCCATACCTAAAGGTACTTCCTTCGGTCGCCCTGAAGGACTTCCTACGGTCGCAGGCACTTCCTTCGGTCGCGGTGCGGACTTCGTCAAAAGAACCTTATATCCTTCGGATACGCTTCGCGAAAGTGCGAGTGTTTTTAACTTTATATTTTGGAATATATAAAGCTAAAATAATGTTTATATTTTTGTTTATACATAAAAAGCTATACTTAATTAAATGCAGTTCTTTTGGTTCTTTTATCCAATACCACAGGCACTTCCTTCGGTCGTCCTGAAGGACTCCCTTTGGTCGTAAAAGAACTGGGGGTGTGGGGCTAGTCACCGCAGATAATAAAAAACATAAAAATTTAATTACATTTTCCCGCCCTCTAGGCTTTCTGTTTTCTTTTGTTTATGTATTGTTTTTTCTTTTTTTTGTTTTCGCTGTTATGTTAGCCGCCCGCCCAAGATTTTTTTAAATTTAGAATCATACAACGCACGCTAAGCTAAACAAGGTTTCTAAACAAATTAATAATGCAGTTTTTATTATATTTAAAAATCTTTCCACCGTGCGTGCGGTGTGAGTATTTTAACTGCTCTATCATTTTACTTAATTATTGACTTTAATATTATGTTTGTTATAATATTCTAAAATAAGTCTTTAAGGAGAATAATATATTATGAGTTTAAATATAGAAGATAAAGGTAAAGCAAAAGTTGTAAAATTAGAAGGTAAATTAGATGTTAATTTATCTGTATCTATAGAAAGCGAATTAGATGCTCTTATAGAGTCTGGAAATATTAATTTAATTTTAGAGATTTCTAAAGTTGAATATTTAAGCTCAAGCGGAATTAGAGTATTTATTAATATGATGAGAAAAGTAAAAGATAAAAACGGAAGACTTGTTTTAGCTTCAGTACCTGATGTAATAAAGAAAATATTAAAAACTGTAGATTTAGAAGATTTATTTGAAGTTTTTGACAGCGTTGATGATGCTTTAGCTTCATTCTAAAATATTTTGAATGTTTTAAGAATAATGATTTTTTAATTATTATTATAAAAGGTTTATGAAATTAAGGTTATTATTATTACCATTATTTATTTTATTATCCTGTGCATCCAGTCAAAAGAGTGCAGATTCCATTTTTAACAGCAGATCTTTCCTAAGAGAGTATAAAAGATATTCTCTAACTTCCGGAGAGGGTAATCCTGTTTTAGATTCAGTTATAGATAGGGAAGGAACTTGGGTATATTATTCTAGGGAAAATGCAGGAAACACAGATATATTTGCTGTAGATTCTTATACGCTTGAGACTTTTAGACTCACAAGAAGCCCGGGAATAGACTCTTCTGTATCAGTGGACAGTAAATCAAAATATTTGGTATTTTCTTCTACCAGAGATGATGCTTTTGCTGATATTTATTTATACAAGTTAGTTAATCTTGGTATTAGAACTTCAAAAAATAATTTAGAGAACTTAGAGCAAAGTATAGTGAGAATAACAGATTATAAAGGCTATGATACAGACCCAGAAATCTCTCATAATGCCGATATGATAGCATTCGTTTCAGACAGAGAAAATAATATTAAAAAACTCTTTACAGTTAAGCCAAATGGTAAAGAAATAATTAAAAGAGCAGATATAGAAGCCTCTTCTCCTACATTCTCTTTTAATGATAGGCATATTGCTTTTATTACTTCAAAAATAGGAGAGCCTTATTCACAATTAGCAGTAATAGACTTGCAAGCTAACTCCTACATCACAAATGATATTCAAACCAATTTGATGATTTTAACTGATACTAAAACCTTTAAGTTTAATCCGTCATTCTACAACAATGATACTATAATTTATTTTGAAATAATAAACGATACTGATAAAGACGGTAATTTAACATATAATGATAAAAGAAGATTAATGTCTTATTCTTTGTCTACAGGACAATATTATGTGTTAGAAGAAAATACAAGTTTAAGCACATTCAATGTAGCTTATGAATCTGCTTTGGTGGGAAGCTATGTATTAAGTACTTCAGGCACTAGTATAGTAACTATGGGCTCTACCAAAGAATATTTCATTAAAGATGCTAATGCCAATGATATGTATAATACCTTTGTTGCTTTGCCGTATGATAGGAAAGTTGAAGTAATAAAGAAGTTTTCAGAGTATTTCCCTTCAGATGAAGATAGGGGTAATGTATCAAAGGCATATTTCGATGTAATGTGTCAGGCTTATACAAATAAAAATATAGATATTTATAATACTTCAAAAAATGTTCTAACAACGGAATATACCAATACTTTTTACGGATTTTTGGCTTTAAAGATAGATGAAAATTTTGACACTAATGATAATTGGCTTAATGCTTCATATTATACTACAAATGAATCAATTATCACAAGCAATGAAAACATAGTAAATGCTTTATCTTGGGCGGGCTATATATCTGCTAATGAAAAATATAATAGAAATAACACAAATGCTTCAACATTAGAAATTCTAAATAGTATAATAGACTATGACAGCAGCAAAGATTTATATGTATTAATATCAAAATTATATTCTCATTCACTTGAAGATAATAATTATAAATATCCGGCAGATGAGGATTTGTATAATAAACCTTACAGAAGAAAAGATTTAATATTTGCAGACAGACTTGAAATAGCAAAAGATTTTATAAAAGATTCAAAGATTCCTTATCAAACAATAATAGATAATGCACACCCCTATGCACCATTATCTGTAGCAAGCAGGCTTATATATTTAGACGGACTTATACTTGCCAAAAATTATGATGCAGCTACAAATTTATTTCAGCCGTACATGGAATCAAAAAATGATATAATGCTTGCTTTGGGTTATTATGCTAATGCTAAAATATTATTAGACAAAAAAGATGATGCAGCTTATCAATTATTAGTGAATGCTGTAAAAAGCGGAGGCAAAAACTTTGAGCCTACTTATGAAGCAAAAGAATCCAAAAGAATACTTGCCAACTATTATAGAACTTTAGCAGACAATGCTTATAATGAAAGTAGATATAATATTGCTTATGATAATTATCAAGAGGTTTTAGTTTATAATCCTAACGATGCTAATGCTTCTTCGAGAATTATTGAAAGCGGGCTTAGAGCATATAGCACTATAGAATCACTTGAACAGACCATAGCAGAGAGGGAGAGAACTCTTTTATCTACAAGATATTCAGAGCATGCAGCACATGCAGAGCTTGCTAACGCTTATTATTATTTGGCTAATAGATATTACGGCATAGCTATGTCTAAACAATATGACAGCGAAAGGTATGTGCTTAGCGAGAAAAAAAGAGAAGACGGATTTTATTTGTATTTGAATAAGTCTTTTAATACTATAGTAGATAAAGCAGTTTCTTATATGGATTTTGCTATATTCCTTTATCCTGATGAAGAGAATTATTATATAAAAAAGGCTGAAATGCTTACATTTGCAGAAGCCTTAAAGATGCAGGTTCTTCAAAGCGATAAAACATATAAAAGCATAATGGAATTAGTGCCAAGCTATAAAGACAATAATGTAAATAATGATAAATATATAGGCTACAATCAATTAACTCTTCAAACGCCAAATTTGGAAAGTGAAATAATTGACGCCCTTATAATGGCTAAAAGCAAGATAAAAACTAAACCTAATGTTGTATCTATAATGCTTGCAAACTCTTACTTAATAAACGGCAGATACTCTGATGCGGCTAATGAATATAAAGAAGCAGAAACTTTATTAAACAGTGTTGGAAGTGAAAAAAGCAAGGCTTGGTATCATTTCTTTTACGGGTATTCTTTGTGGATGAACAATGATATTAATGGAGCTTATAGAGAATATAATAAAGCAAGAGAGATTTTTGAAAGACTTGGAGACAGTGAAGCAGTATACAAAATAGTAGGCTACACTTCAGTTGCAGCTATTGAACAAAAAGACTACACTAAAGCTATTGAATCATTATTAGAAAGAAATACTATAATTACAAACAATGTAGAGCAAAATGAACTTAATGAACTTCTTATAGCTGCTTGCTACTTAAAACTTGAAGATTATAATAATGCTTTAAAATACTGCGATAATGTGAAGGCAAAAATAGACAGTTTAGATTCTTCTTCATATAATCCTAATTATGTAAGTATTACTTTATATGGTGCTAATATTAATGTTGTAAACTTAGGGCTTGCTTCTTTTGGAGGATATATACCTGGTGAGCCTCTTAATGTCGATAAACAGCAGATGCTCTATTCTATATATCAAGAGCTTTATGAGAAGATGGGTAGATATTCTGAGGCAAGAGAGGCTTTATTTTCTTATAGAAATTATATTATTAAAGATAAGCCTAAAAAATCAATACAGCCTCTAATGCTTTCTACCTACTACAACAATGAAGGTTATTTATATTATAGGCAAGGCTCTGTTTCTAATTCTGTTATCTCTTTTAGAAAGTCTATAGAAGAATACAGAAAAACTCTAAACTCTAATGCTATAAACAATAACCCTAGTTTAATATACGAAAATGCTCAAAACGATGCTAAAAACTATTTGAGCTTATCTTCGCTTTATTTAAGATATTTATCTCAAAATGATTTAACTGCTATGAGAAGAGATTTTTTTATGGAATTATTTACTACTGTAAAAACTCTTCAAGAACTTTCTACAAATAACAGCGTAAGCTCTAAAGACAGATTACTATTATATTCGCATATAGCAGCTTTTCAATATATAATGGCTTTGAAACTTACTGCTGAAGCTAATGATTTAATGCTTAACAGAAAGAAAAATGACGGCTCTTTGGATATGAGCATGCATGATGTTAATGTTCAAAGACTTTATATGCTTAAAAATGCTATAGACAGATATAAATATATTCTTTCATCAAACTCAAACTTCCCTGTGGACTTAAAAACTGAAATAATTATTCTATACAATTTGGCTAAGGCCTATGAGCTTGCGGGCAATATTGAAGAGGCGGCGAGGGAATATATATCTGCTTTTTCTAAGGCTAAGGTTAATGCTTTTGCAGTTGAGGAGATTGCTATACTTACTACTTTAATAGATTTTAGTGAGAAGTATAGAGATATTTATCCGGACAGTCTTGATGAGCCTGTAATGTATGTGTTTAGGATATTGCAGAGATTAAGAGAAAGCGTGTTTATGATTACCTTTGCAGAAGAAAATAACCCTATACTTGAAGAGGCGAGGTATAAAGTAATAGAGTTTTTGGAAGGCAATTATCCTGATGCGAGCATTAATATACTTGCTATGTTTGATGCAATAGACATGCGTAAGGATTTTTTAGATAAAAGACTCTATACACTCGGAGAGAATAACTATTATCTTAGAGATTATTATAAACTATATGAAAAAGCTCTCTATGCTTATCAAAAATATTTGTCTGCAGTAACAGCTAATTATGACAAAAAGCTAGAAGCATCATCTCTAAAAGAAATTACAGAGTATGAAAAAGAGGCTATTAAAACTTTTGAAAATACACCTATAAAACATATAGTAATTTGCGATGTGAAGGCTAGTGATATAGATAAATCAATGCGTAGTGATGAAACTTTAATATGGGATACCTATTTGGGTTATAGATTTGTGAGGGAGAATAAAAAGACTTATTTCTATTATCAAACTAATGACTTAATAAAAACAAAAAATTATGTTACTCATATTGGTGAGAGTCCTATTGTTATGGTTAGTAATGACGCATTTGTGCGAGAGCTTTATGATTCTACCGAATATATGCTTCCTCCAAAGGTTGCTTATGTTGATAACAGATTAATTTCTTTTTACAGAGTTAATAGAAGCGACAGAAAAAACATAGATATGACAGCATCATCTTCTTCTGCGAGCAATTCTCTTCTTACAAATAATGTTAATGCCAACTATTCTTCAAATAATGTAAGAGTGATGCAGGTTAATTATGTAGAAAATAATAATAATGAAGAAAGCACTAATCTATATACTAATAACACCACCCGCTCTGCTAACAGAGTAAGAAAGTTTAGATTTATACCTTTTGAGGATTTATTAACTAACTCCTATGTGCCTTTGGTTGTGGATATTACAGACACTAAAGCTTCTGATATATCAAACTTGATGAAAAAGAATTTCTACATACTTTATGCAGACAAGAAAACTTTTGATGAAAATAAAGAAGTATTAAAAGAAGTTAATAATATAGCATTAGTGGTAGGCAATTCTAATACATATTCAAGAATAATGTTTTATACTAATTATTTCCAAAGACTTGTAACTAATTCTTTGGAAGAGAGCATGAAAGGCTATGACAACAATTTATTTACAGTATACGGAAAGCCAGATAATAGCATGACCACTCTTTCAAATGAAACTTATAATTTCAAAAGCCGTTTACTCTCATCATACAAAAAAACGTCTTCTGTTAGCATGATTTCTAATATTATAAGCTACTCACAATCTCCTAATGAGGTTATGGACAATTATGCTTATTTTATAGAAGATAGATATAATGCAAAAGACACTAACACTGCATACAATCTATCTGAAGACGGATATAAATATTTTGCTTCCTCCTACAGTAATATAAGCGATTCTAATGCCTACTATTTTATGAAGGCGATGCTTCCTGTTTATAGAAGACTCGGAGATGAGGGGGCAGTTAAAGGTGCTAGAAGAGCTTTGCATTTTATGTATCTATACACAAATGAAAATTATCATTTAGTAGATGAATATTTTACACCTCGTACATTGTCAAGATTCTTAAAGTCAGGGGAGACTGTAGAAAATAATGTAAGGTATGTAAATTATATAGCACAGAGAACTAAAGGCACAAACAAAAATAAAATATTAGAAATAGCAGTGCTTTATGATTTGATATATGCTAAAACTCCTTTAGATAAAGTAACAAACTTGCTTACTCTAATGACAAATACAAATCAAATACTCACAGTTGCAAATACCATATTAGATAATAAAACTACAAATGAAGCTAATATATTCTTAACTATGGATTATATTTACGGCAATCAGTATATATTTGAAGCTAATACTATTTCATCATTTGCCAATTTGTTTTATTCGCTTTATAAAGATAAGCCAAGCTATATATACGGACTTCTAAATAAAATAAGAGTGCCTGAGAGCGATTTTAGAAAGAATATTTATAATGCATATAACATATTTAGTAATGAAAACACTAATACTATGTTTATATTCTATTCTTATGAAGATGATAAATACACTTCTTACAGCTATGTTGTGGGTGATAATGAAGTAAAAAAATCTTCCCTTGTATCTATTGACAAATTGAGAAGTAGTTTAACCGCATTTACGAATGCTCCTAATGCCAATGAAAGACTAAAAGCATTAAGAACATTAGAATCTCAAATGCTATCTTCTAGTGTTTCTAAAAATGCTTCAAGGGTGAAGACTGTTTATATTACAGGCTCTTATCCTAATTTATTTACTATACCTTTTGCTTATTTTAATGACTTTAAGAATGCTGATGTTATTAAGATAAGAGAGTTAAAGTACGTGCCTATGGACGTTATTAATATAGGCAGGGCTAATATTAAATTAAATACTCAAACTAATTTTTACACATCATTAGAGAGTTTAGCTGTTGGTTATGCTAATGGAAAAAGAAAAGTGCCTCTTACTCACTATATAGGAATAGACACCAACTACAATAAGCCTTATAATAAAGAAGATATATTCTTATCTCCTGCTAAAAATGCTGATATATTCAGATATTTAAGAGATAGAAATAATAATAAATTAATGTTTACATACAGCACAGATTTATCGGGAGATTATTATACTGCTATGAAGTATTTATATATGAACTTTAATAATGGCGTTATAGATTCTTATAGATATATAAAAAATAATGCTGTAAGACCTAATATTATTAATGCTTCAGATATGAATACTTTATTTAAGGGAAGCTATACTTTATTTGACTACATACTTCCTGGCATACCAAAATAAAAAGCATATTTTTAAGATAAAAACATAATTACACTTGCAAAAAATTATATTTGTTCTATACTTAACTATATATAAATATCATAAAAAGTAATATTATATTTAATAATATATAGGAGTATCAATGGACTTATTAGCACATATTTTAGCAACAGAAAACGATGAGAAGTTTATTAAAAGCCTGCTTTCAGAGCTTTTTACCAAGGACGAGCAAGATATGATTCAGCAAAGGCTTAGGATAGTCACCCTGATCAGGAGGAAGATGCCTCAATATGAAATAGCAAAAAGCTTAAATGCAAGCCTTTGTTCCATTACAAGAGGAGCTAAGGAGTTAAAAAAACAAGATAGTGCTTTGGCGGTTATAGTTGATAAATACCTAATGAATAATAAAGAGTTTCAAGAATCATTAAACAAATCATAAAAATAATAAACTAATCTCATCTGCATAATTAAAATAATTTTCTTTTATAGATAAATATTCATCTGTTATAAGGAAATAAATTTTATTGTCTTTTATAATTGATGAATATTTGTCTATAAAATTTTCTTTAAATATATTATTATAATTATTTATATCTATGCCCTTTACAGTTCTCAAAGAAAGAAATATAAACTCTTTTTTTTGTGTTTCTTTATCTATATATTCTGTTTCTTTAATAGGTTTTTTATTTTGTTTAATATATTCAATATAGTCTTTTATGTTTTTTATATTTTCATATCTTTCGCTGTTGTAGTATCCTACAGCAGAAGCACCTAGACCTAAATAATTTTTTAGTTTCCAGTAGTTTGAATTATGTATTGACTCATAATTATTAATAGCATAATTTGATATTTCGTATCTTATAAAGCCCAAATCTCTTAATGTGTCTGAGGCTATTTTGTAATATTCTACACTTTCCTCTTCTTTTGGCAGATAATCCCTCCATTTCTCTTCTAATGATTTTGTAAGCTCCAAATAGTAAAGCGATATATGTTTTGTTTTGGGGAGTATTTCTAATGCTTTTAGAATGTCTTTTTTTGTTTGAAGCTTATCATTTAGGGGAAGTCCCGATATAAAGTCAAGAGAAATGTTATTTATAGCAGATGCGTTTAAGAGTGTTAGGGCATTAACTATCTCGCCTAATTCTGTGCGTCTGTTTATAATAGACAAAGATTTTTCATTGAATGTTTGAAGGCCTAGGGATATTCTTATATTCTCTACACTTTCTAAAAAATTAATATATTCACTGTTTATATCATTAATGTTTGACTCTATTGTTATTTCTTTTATTAGTTTTATGTCTTGATAATTTTTGAGAATATTTAATATGTTGTCTAGCAAATATTTTAGTAAATTAGCGTTAAATACTGAAGGAGTGCCTCCTCCAAAGTATATTGTATTTATTTCTTCATTATAATCTTTTATTCTTAGTTTTAATTCTAATATAAGTGCTTCTATGTAGTTTTTATATATTTCTATATTATTCATATTAACGACAGAATAAAAATTACAGTAACTACATTTGTATGTGCAAAAGGGTATATGTATATAAAGACCTGACATTAGTTTAAGAAATCTTTAAGAGAGTTATATCTTTTGGAGTGCATTTTTTTAAGAGCCTTTTTTTCTATCTGTCTTATGCGTTCTTTGGTGAATGAATACTTCTCTCCAACCTCTTTTAATGTCTTTTTCTCTTGGTCAAGACCGTATCTTGCATTGATTATCTCTTTTTCTATATCAGAAAGCTCTTCCATAGCGATTTTTAACTCTTCAGTAAGCTCTTTATCAGATAATATGTCTTCTACAGTTTTGCTGTTTTTATCTTCAACTACATCAACTAATCTGTCTTTAACGCCGTCCATATTAAAATCTTTTTCAAGCGACACATATTCATTATTCATAGCCATAATATTTCTAATTTCTCTAGGCTCTTTTTTTAATATAGAAGCCAAATCATCAACATCAGGCATATGACCAGTTTTATAGCAGCATTGATGAACAGCCCTCTCCAAATCCACCAAATCCATAGCCTTATTTAAAGGAAGCCTTATAAGTCTTGATTTTTCATTAATAGCCCTTAGTATGCTCTGCCTAATCCAATAAACCGCATAAGAAATAAAATGATATCCTTTATCAGGGTCAAACCTATCAGTTGCTATTATAAGCCCTAAATTTCCTTCGCCTATTAAATCTTCTAAAAGCAAACCGCTGTTTTTATACTGCTTAGCAATGCTTATTACAAACCTCAAATTGCTTCTTATAAGTTTAGCCCTAGCCTGAGAATCGCCTTTTTTTAGCCTTTGAGTTAATTCTATTTCCTCTTCCCTTGTGAGAAGTTTTTCTCTTTTAGCGTCTGCAAAATATAAGGATATATTATTATTTTCTTCTAAATTAGTCCTTGTTCTACTATTTGGCATTAATTTTAGCTGTCCTTTATAAATATCTCTTAGCAAGATCATGTACAACAGAATGGTTAAATGAATGTGAAGATTTATTAGCTTGCACCTTTCCTATTATAGGTCTTCCTAATATATACAAGTCTCCTATTATATCCAAAATCTTATGTCTTACAAACTCATTATCGAAATGAAGTTTTGTATTAATTACCTTTCCATCACAAAGAAGTATATGGCTTCCTATCATTCCGCTTCCAGCCATACCCATCTTTTGAGCATAATCAATATTATCTATAGTGTTAAAAGACCTCGCCCTTCCCACTTCATCAGTAAACTGCTTAAAATTATCAAACTTGTATGTATACTCCTGAACTCCAATGCTGCCAGCAAAGTCTATACGCAAACTCACCTCAAGACCATTGTATGGAGAAAGTATTATATAAGTTTCATTATCATTCACATTTCCATAAGTGAGAGTTTCATCTATCACTATAGGCTCTATATAATCATCCTGCTCAACAAAACCCGCCTCTTTCAAAGCATCGCAAAATACCAAAGCAGAACCATCAACATTAGGAACTTCTCCGTCGCATTTTACTATTAAATTTGTTATGCCCATCATATGAAGTGCTGCCAAGAAATGCTCGGTTGTTTTTATATATCTGTTTCCTGCAACTAATGCTGTAGAGTTTACCGCACCTGATTTATCTTTTGAAAGTATGTTGGTGTGGTCTAGTTTTATTTGAGTGTTTGTATTAATATCCACAAAAACTATGCCGGTATTTACTTCTGCAGGCACTAAAGTAAGTGCTGTTTTTCTTCCTTCCATTAATGCAAAACCGCTTATTACTATACTTTTAGCAATAGTTTTTTGCTTTACTTTATATTTGTTATTAGATTTATGATGATGAGTATTTATATTGTTTGAAGCATTATTATTAGTTTGAGCATTTTCTTTTTTAAATACTTCATCGCAGGAAGATAATAATTTACTAATGCTGATAGGTTTCTCTAAAAAGTCATAAGCACCCATTTTTGTAGCCCTTACCGCAGTTTCCACCCCAGCATGCCCGCTCATCATAATGACATTAGTATTAGGATATTTATTTTTTATATTTGATAATATATCCAAACCATCTACATTAGGAAGCCATACATCTAAAAATACTAAATCTACTTTTTTGTCATTAAATGTTTTTAAAGCCTCATCATAGCTCTTGGCAATATCAACATCATATCCTTCATCTTCTAATACATTTTTGCATGCATTTAAAATATCTTCTTCATCATCTATTATTAATACATTATTTTTCATCATAATTCAATTTTCCTACTCCAAATATAATATTATATTAATAACATAAAATCAATATATTATATACATAAATTGTTTAGGAGTATGAGATATTGGACATTTTTTAGTATAAAAAAAGCAGTATCCTTGTTATAATATTTTGAACATAAAACAAATAAAAAGGATGCTACTATGAAAAAAGATTATAGCACAGAATTTAAATTATTTATAGTGGATGAAGCATTAGAAACTAAAAATATTAAAAGATTTTTAAAGATAGAAGAAATACCCAAATCTACTTTTTATGCTTGGCTTAAAAAATATAAAGACACTGGAACTGTCGCCAATTTTAGCACTAGACCAAAAACTTCCCCAAATATCTTTAATAATCAAGAAGCTATTAATTTAATTATTAAACTCTATACTAAAGAATATCGAGGTAAGCATTATATTAAAGCATATTTAAATCGTGAAGGCATTAAGATAGGTGTTACAGCTATAGAGAATGTACTAAAAAGAAATAATCTTTGGAGATATAAAACAAAAAAGAAAAAGAAGCGATATGATAAACGAAAATTTGTCTCTAAAATACAAAAAGAAGGCAAAATAGTTCAAATAGACACTAAATATATCAAATTAGGCAGAAAAACAGTTTATCAATTTACTTAG
>NZ_SAXY01000043.1 GCF_008016535.1 Brachyspira pilosicoli | reverse complement strand
TTTGTATTTTAGAGACAAATTTACGCTTATCATATCGCTTCTTTTTCTTTTTTGTTTTATATCTCCAAAGATTATTTCTTTTTAGTACATTCTCTATAGCTGTAACCCCTATCTTAATGCCTTCACGATTTAAATATGCTTTAATATAATGCTTACCTCGATATTCTTTAGTATAGAGTTCAATAATTAAATTAATAGCTTTTTGATTATTAAAGATATTTGGAGAAGTTTTTGGTCTAGTGCTAAAATTAGCGACAGTTCCAGTGTCTTTATATTTTTTAAGCCAAGCATAAAAAGTAGATTTGGGTATTTCTTCTATCTTTAGAAATCTTTTAATATTTTTAGTTTCTAATGCTTCATCCACTATAAATAATTTAAATTCTGTGCTATAATCTCTTTTCATAGTAGCATCCTTTTTATTTGTTTTATGTTCAAAATATTATAACAAGGATACTGCTTTTTTTATACTAAAAAATGTCCAATATCTAACACTCCTTAACAGTAATTAAATAATATTTTTATTGAAGTTTTTTATTAATTGTATATAATTCTCTAACTTGAAATAAGGTTTAAGTTTTATGAATAGAAAAATAACAATAGAAAATGTAGAGATTCCTTCAAGATTTTTTCTAGCACCTATGGCAGGTTATACTGATTATGTATTTAGAAGGCTTTCAAGAAGATTTGGTGCCGGACTTCTTGTAACAGAATTAGTAAGTGCTGCTGCTTTGGCAAGAATGATAAAAAAGACTTATAGATATATGGAACATAAGGAAGATGAATATCCTATATCTTTGCAAATATTTGGAAATAAAGAAGATGATTTTAAGAAGGCGATAGAGCTTACAGATTTATCTGGTTTTTCATTTATAGATATTAATATGGGCTGCCCTACAAAAAAGGTGGTGCGAAACAATGGAGGGGCTGGGCTTTTATCCGATATAGACAAGATGGTTTCTATACTTAATACTGTGAAAAGTGTTTCTCCTTTGCCTGTCAGTGTAAAGATAAGATTAGGCTTTCAGAGGGGCGAGGGAGGTGAGATAGAAAGGGCTTTAGCTCTAAAAGAGAATGGGGCAGTATTTCTTACTCTTCACGGCAGATATGCAAGCGATTTATACAAAGGAGTTGCAGATTGGGAGGCTATTGCTAAAGTAAAAGAGGCTTTAGGAGAAAATTATATATTGATTGGAAATGGGGATATAAAAACAAAAGAAGATGCTAAAAGGGCTTTTGAGATATCTAAGGTTGATGGCATTATGGTGGGAAGAGCTGCTATTGGTAATCCTTGGGTGTTTAGAGAATTAAATACTATATTTGATGATAATTCTAAGTATAATGATGATGATACTAGAAATTTAAAATCTGTTTTAATAGAGCATATAAATGGATGCTGTGAACTTTATGGAGAGGTGAGCGGTATACATTTTATGCGTAAATTTATTATGAAATATCTTACTGGTTTTAGAATGGATAAAAAAATCGAGTTTATGAAATGTGAAAATAAAAATGATTTGTTTAGGTTAATAGATGAAGTTGTAAAAGATTAATTTTCTTTTCTTCTAAAAAATATTAAAGTTATAAACATTATTATAGGAAATATTACAGCAAAAAATATACCTGCCTTCAATCCTATTTGCATAATATTATTATCCAAAAGAATATTGTTAAACATAATTATTATTTTTTTATTATTAGAAACAAACCCTACAATTCCAGGTCCAACAGCACAACCAACATCTCCAGCCAAAGCAAGCAAAGCAAACATTGCAGTGCCACCTTTACTATAATTTTTTGATGCTAAGCTAAACACAGAAGGCCACATTATAGCTACAGAAAGACCTACTAAAGCACAGCCTATTAATGATATAAAAGCATAAGGACTAAACACTATTATAATATAACCAATAAAGCAAAATATAGAAGACGCAATAAGAGCTTTTTTTATGTCAATCTGTTCAGATTTAAATCCATAAATAAGCCTAACTATTCCCATACAAAAAGCAAACATGCTAGCCCCAAATATATCCCCGAAACTTTTATTTACATTAAGACCTAACTCAGCAAATAATGATACCCACTGTGCGATTGTCTGTTCACTAGCTCCTGCACATATCATAAGTAAAACAAAAACTAACACTATTTTTACAGATAATAATTTTCTTATAGATACTGTATTATCAGCGTTTTTATTTTCTTCATGAGTAATCAATACATTTATGGGAACATTAGCAAATAAAAATATATTTATTAAAGGAACTATTGCCCAAATAATAGACAAGTATTTCCAATTTTCTATGCCAAATAAATTAAAATATATTGTAGAAAATATTACAACTGCCATAGAGCCCCAGCAGTAAAAAGAATGAAGTATGTTCATAGCTTTAGTTTTTTGTTTTTTAGGAAGAGCTTCTACTATTGGGCTTACTAAAACTTCTATTAAACCTCCGCTTATAGCATTAATAAAAAAACATATTAGTATAGCAATATATGGATTAATAAAAAAAGGAAGTATGCCAAGCAGTATTAATCCTAAAGCAGAAAATATATGTGCTAAAACTATTGGTATTCTATATCCTATTTTATCTATAAACTTAATAGCTAAAAAATCAATTATCATTTGCATTGCAAAATTAAAAGAAGATAATAAACCTATTTGTGTTAGTGATATATTAAAATCTTTTTGAAAAACTATAAAAATAAGTGGCGGAAAAATATTTATTATAGCTTGTGTTATGTATCCATTATAACTTGCATATAATGTGTGATTATAATTTAATTTCATTGCTTAGCCTATATAAATATTGACATCCATTATACTATTTACAATATAAAATTCAATTAAAAAATTAATAATTAAAAAGTTATATATAATTTTCTTATTGACTATTTTTTATTTTTATTTATATTGATTATTATGATAAAATAAATAAGTTTTAGTATATTATCTAAAGATAATTATATAAAACAAAAAGAAATATTTATTTCATTTCTAAAAAGAGTTGCAGCCTTAACTCCAAGTGTTTTGGTGGGGCTTTTTATTCTTGTTATAACTTCAAAACTCTATGGAAGAGAAAACTCTACTATTGGTGTGGTGAGTATATTTATATGTGCATTAATGCGTCAAAGTTTTACAGCATCAAATTATCCTCTTGTAGCTTTTAGAATACTTTTACTTGGGTTTCTAGCTACCATTGCAGAACAAAATATTTTTTTAATAATAATACTTAATTTTGTAGTGCCTTTTTTGATAGTGTTTTTATTATCTGATGATTTTGTGCCTAGGGGATATTTTATATATGGTTTTGCTTATGTGATATTTCAAGCTTATAATATACCAATAGAAAACATACATCTTAGAATGGAATCTATCGGTTTTGCTTTGATAATTATATTTATATTTTTATCATTAAACAAAATAATAACTAAAAATAATAATAATGCTTTGGCTTCAAAATGTATTGGTATTATAAACAAAAAATTACTCTTACTATGCAGAAAAAAATGTGATTTAAAAAAGATAGACGATTTATTTTCTGCTATTAAGTTATATACATCTTCTATATATACAGATTCATTAAAAAGAAACTCCATTATGAGCAATAAGAATATTAATGATTTTGAGTTTGTATTATTTTTGGAAGAGGTTAATCAGTTAATAGAAAAAGAGTATAAAAACATTAATAATTTAATAAATAGTGATTTTGATTATTTTTCTAATTTATATAAGCTTTTAGAGAATATTAGAGAGTTTTTAAAAAATGATATTACTAAAAAAGAAGAAGAATTTAATTCTATAACAAAACAAATAAAAACTTTTAATGATAATTATATTCTTAGCGATGAGAATAAAAATTATGAATGGATTTATGTATTAAGAAAACTTGATAATATACTACATAATATGTTTGAAAATAGAGCTGATGATTTAGAGATAGAAAAAGAGTTTTATTTAAAATTTAGAATAATAAAAAAAGAGTTTAATATCAATAAATGCCATTTTAGATTTGCCTTAAAGATGGGTATTGTAATGTGTATGACATTTACAATTAGTTATTTTTTGCCGGCAAAAATAGCTATAAGGGGTTATTGGCTTTCTATACTTTCTTATATAATGATGTATCCTTTTTATGAAGATGTTAAAGCTAATTTAAAAGTTAATTTTATAGGAAATATTATAGGGGTTTTAATATTTGCTATTGTATTTAGATATATGCCTTATCATATGATTATACCTTTTATAGGATTATGCTTTGTGTTATCTTTAGCTTCTATAAATACATTATTTAAAAAAATATACGGCACAATGTCAGCATTAATATCTTCTTTTCCATATATGACGAAATTACTTTCTACTTCATCGAGAGTAGGATTTATTATGATTGCTTTGTTTATAGTGTGGCTGTTTGATAACTTTATAATGAAGACTGAAAGCCATAAGGGCATGGTTGATAAAATTAGCGAGCTTATAGATATAGATACTATGATAATCAATCAAATGAAACGTGTTATTAATGGTGAAGATACTTCAAGTTATTTGTATGAAATATTATTAAAAGCATATATGATAAAAAACAATATTATAATACATGAAAAAAATCAAACTAAATATAAAGGTACTCCAATTACAGATTCACTTATAGAGGCAAATAGAAAGTTTATAGTAGAAGCTGAGCAATTAATATATTTATTAAAAAAATACAATAGAAAAGAAGATAAAAACAATATGCTAATGTTTATAGAGAATATATCATTTATTTTAGAGAATATAGCAAAACTATTTAAAAATGAAATTGATAATTTTAACAGCAAAGATTTAAAAGAGCCGATAAATACAGATTCTTATATATTTTATAGGCTTCAAAATTGTTTTGATTCTATTAACTCTATAAATTCATCTATAAAAGATAATATGGATAATATATTTTAAATATACTGATAATCTTCTGTAAAATTAAATGTTGTTGAAACTATTATGTCTTTGGTTTTAATATTGTTTTGCATAGCTTCGTATATTATGTTGTATGAATTGCTTATATGTATTAAATTATTAAATGTTTCTTCTTTAAAAATTTTATTAGAAAATCCGTCTATTAATGCATCTTCTATATATTTGTAGCTTGTAAATTGACTTTTTAATATTGTATAATTGTTAGAGCCTATATTAACTTTTACTCTCTCATCAAACCTAATATCTCTGAAAGCATTTTCTGTGCATATTTCTGGTACGAAATTAATAATCTCTTCTCTTATATTTTTGTCTGTTATTATATTTTTAATGTTGCTCATAAATATTTCATAATTTTGATAGCTCTTTTCAAATTCTAATACATATTCTATTACAAAATATTCAATCTCTTCTCTTGTGTATGGATATTTTTTATAACTATAATCATATTGAAGAATAAAAAAGAATTGCTTTATAGAAAAAAACTCTTCTTTGTTGTCCCATTTATCAATATATTCAATTATAGCATTTTCAATACTTTCGCTATGATTATTATTTATATAACATTCTGTAATAATTTCCCCATCAGGCATTTTAGCCCCATAAACTTTAATAATATTTACTCTAGTATTTGCAAGCATAAAAGGAATCTCTTTGCTTATTGCATACCATAAAAAAGAAGAATAATTATTACTGTCATCATTTTTTACATATTCATTATAAAATTTTTCTTTTTCAATACTGCTTCCAAGACCTATTATAGGGCTTTCACATACACTAAATCTTTTTTTATTTCCAAGTATATAAGTATCTATTTCATGATGGGAAACACCATTCAAAAAATCAATCATTCCATTAAAAGCACAGTAAACAAAATCATCAGCAACTAACTCTATAGCCTTATATTTATCATTAGCTATAACAGAACAATACTCATAAAAATTCTCTTCTAATATTGGAGCCTTTATGTAAAAATAAACAGAACACAACACACTGCTTTTCTCTTCAAGCTCTACAATATTAGGCTCTATTGTTACATCATAAGTTAAAAGCCTTATGGTTTCATTTTCTATTTTATTATTATCTTGTATATTTTTATGAAGTCTATTTAAAAGTAATTGTTTGTATATATTCATAATTATATAATAACATTTAATTTATATTATTCAATATTTGTTTTATAGATACTGGGGTAAAATTATGAATATCAGAAGCCACATTAAATGCTCTATTATTATATTTTTTATCTTTATGCCAATGTCCATGAATTAAAATTGAGTTTTGATGATATCCTTCCCATTCTAGTATAGGGTAGTGGAATAATATTATTTTTTTATTTTCAAAATTAAGTACATGGTAATCTTTAACAAAATTAAAAAGAGAATAATCAAATTTTTTATTTTCTAAAAAATTATCATTACTCCCTTTTATTAGATATTTATTTCCATTTAAGTTTTTTAGAAGCTCTGTTGTTTTTAAATATCCTTTTTCATTAGAGAAATCGCCAATTATATATATGTCATCATTATTATTTACAACAGAGTTCCAATTATAAAATATAGTTTTATGCATGTCAGCATATTCACTAAATAATATCTTTCTTTTAGCATGCATACTGCCAAAAAAATGAGTATCCGAAGTGAAATATATCATTATTTTTTAAGCATTTCCTAAAGATATATATTTTATTCCTCTTTCAGTCATTCTTTGTTTATCGTATTGATTTCTGCCGTCAAATATTATAGGTTCTTTTAATAATTCTTTTATTTTATCAAAATTAGGTCTTCTAAACTCATTCCACTCTGTAACGAGTACTAAAGCATCAGCATTCTCTAAAGCTTCATAAGAGTTTTCAGCATAATATATCTTATCTCCAAATATAGCCTTAGCACTGTCAAAAGCTTTAGGGTCATAAGCTCTTATTTTAGCTCCCCTTTCAAGAAGCATATTAATGATTGTGATAGCAGGAGCTTCTCTCATATCATTAGTTCTAGGCTTGAATGCTAGTCCCCACAAAGCAAAAGTTTTTCCTTTTATGTCATTGTTATAATATTTTAATATCTTATCAACGAAAATTTTTCTTTGATTAATGTTCACTTGATGAGTAGCCTTAAGTAAATCAGAATTAATTCCATAATCTGAAGCAGTTTTTATTAGAGCCTGCACATCTTTAGGGAAACAGCTTCCGCCATATCCAAGCCCATGAAACAAAAATTGATTTCCTATTCTTCTGTCGCTGGACATACCAATTCTCACCAAATCAGCATTAGCCCCCACTTTTTCACATATATTAGCAATCTCATTAGCAAAAGAAATCTTTGTAGCAAGAAAAGCATTAGCAGCATATTTAGTCATTTCAGCAGAACGAACATCCATAATAATGATAGGATTTCCCGTCCTTGTAAATGGATTATAAATATCTCTCATAATGTCTATTGCCTTTTCAGAATTAGAACCAATAACAACTCTGTCAGGCTTTAGAAAATCATCAACAGCAGCACCTTGCTTCAAAAACTCAGGATTAGAAACAACATCAAATTCCCCATTATAATGCTTTTTAATAGCATCTTCTACTAGTTTATGAGTGCCTACAGGTACAGTGGATTTATCAACAATTACTTTATATCCATTCATAGCCTTTCCTATATCATTAGCTACAGAGAGTACAAAACTTAAATCGCAGCTTCCATCATCTCCAGAAGGAGTACCAACAGCTATAAAACAAGCTATAGATTTTTTTACAGCATAATCCAAATCATCTGTAAACTCTAATCTTCCCTCAGACACATTTGAAATTATAAGTTCTTCTAAACCTGGTTCGTATAAAGGAGTTATTCCGTTTTTTAATTTTTTTAATTTTTCTTTATCATTATCTACACATGTAACATAATTTCCCATTTCAGCTAAACAAGCACCAGTTATGAGTCCAACATATCCTGTACCTATTATACATAATTCCATAATTGTGCCTCTCTTTATGATATAGACTTTTAATTTGTTTTATAATATAATAAATAACTATATTGTCAAGTAAAATTTATAGATATAATTAATATTATCCGATAATAAATAATGGATAATAATATTTTTTAAAATATAAGGATTTTAAATGGACGATTATATAAAAAGTTTGCTTAAAGATTTCTTTGAAGAAGCTTTTGAAATGTTGGATAGATTAGAAGAGAATATTCTTATTCTTGATAAAGATAGAGATAATGTTGATGCTGTGCAAGAAATATTTAGAGCAGTGCATACTTTGAAGGGAAGTGCAGGTGCTGTAGAACTTGTCGATACACAAAAATATGCCCATAGATTTGAGGATTTACTTGATTTAATAAGAGACAAAAAAATTAATGTTGATGATTCTACTATAGATATTTTATTAAAAGGAATAGATATTTTAAAAGAGCTTATTAATTGTGCTAGTAATGAGTCAGTATGCTCTATAAATATAGAAGGTGAAATAAAAAAATTAGATGATTTTAAAAATTCAAAATTAGGTTCAGAAACACAAACTACTACAGAAGATTTAAATACTGAAACATCTAGTAATATATCAAATAAATATGATAATTTAAATTTAGATAATGATATACTAAATACTATAAGAGAACATAAAGATGATGGCTTAAAAATAAAATTAGTATATGTTAAGTTTAATTCCGAAAGCCCTATGAGAACAGTTGGAGGGGTTCAAGTATTTGTTGCTCTTAAAGAGAAAGGTGATATTGTTACAAGTGTGCCTCCATTACAAAATTTGGAAGGAGATGAGTTTTATCAAGATGTAATATATTTATTAGCTACTGTAGAAGAAGATAATGATATAATCAATGATATAACTTTCCCAGAAACAACTGATGAGATAAGAATAGAAGAGTTTGTATTAGAAGATTATGAGAAAATAGCAGCTAGTAAAAAATCAAAAGAAGTTTCTTCGGCAATAAAAGATGAAAAAAATGTCAATAAAGATAAAAAAATTGATAGACAAAGTTCTTATTTGAGAGTAGAAAGCGATAGAATAGATGCTATGATGAATCAAGTAGGGGAGTTAGTTACAAATAAAAGTTCTTATGTTCAGTATGATGATGATTTGTCTTCCTATGGAAAATTAATTTCCACTTCAATAAACGATATAAAAAAATATTATAGAGATACTATAGTACAAATTCTTAGAAAATTTGAAGATTATGCACAAAAAAAAGAAATTAAAGACTTGAGAGCTAACTATATTAATAGTTTTAATAGTAAGTTAAATGAAATATCAAAAATAGAAGATGATTTCAAATATACTTTAGATAGATATAGAAGTTCTTATCAGCTTCTTACAAGAGTAACAAATGAATTGCAAGAAACTGTAATGAAAATAAGAATGGTTCCTATAGCACAAACATTTAATAGATTTCCTCGTTTAATAAGAGATTTATCTAGAGATTTAGGTAAAGAAATCAAGTTAGAAATGTATGGAGAAGATACTGAGCTTGACAAATCTGTAATAGAGACTTTAGTTGATCCATTGGTGCATATTATAAGAAATGCTGTAGACCATGGTATAGAAATGCCTGAAGATAGGGTAAATGCAGGAAAGCCTAGAGTGGGTACTGTAATTTTACAGGCTTCCCACGAAGGTAACCTTATTATTATAAAAATATCAGATGATGGTAAAGGAATGCAGCCTCATAAGATATTTGAAAGTGCTGTGAAGAAGGGACTTGTATCTGCCGATGCTAAATTAACAGAACGTGAAATGCTGGAATATATATTTGCTCCTGGTTTTTCTACCGCTTCCAAAATTACAAATGTTTCTGGAAGAGGGGTAGGAATGGATGTTGTTAAAAAAAGTTTAGAGAAGATTAATGGTACTGTTGGTATTGATACAGAATATGGTAAGGGTTCTACTTTCTCTTTAAGAATACCTTTAACTGTTGCCATTATTCAGGCTCTAATAGTAGATGCAGAAAAAGAATATTATGCAGTTCCTATTAATAGTATATTAGAAACTATAAAAATAGAACCTACAGAAATACATGAGTTAGAAGGCACTGAAGTCATTAAGGTAAGAGATGAGGTTGTTAATGTACTTAGTATAAAAGAATTATTTAGACTTCCTTCAAGATATACTGATATTAAATCATACTATGCTGTTATTATATCTTCTGAAGATAAAAAAGTTGCTTTACTTGTTAATAACTTAATAGGTGAGCAAGACATTGTTATTAAAACTCTTAAAGATAGTATAACAAAATCTGAAGGTATAGCTGGAGCTACTATATTAGGTGATGGTACTGTTAGCTTTATATTAGATATTCAAACTATAGTAGGTCTTGGTACTAAAAGAATTATAGAGAGAGGAAAGGTAAATACAGCAACAACTTCTAAAAACGAATTAAGAAGTTTCATTAATAAATTGAAAAATAATGAAATACTAGAAGCTAATGGAATTGAATAATTAGAAATTGAATAATTAATTAAATAATTTATTAATTAATAAAAACCTTCACTTTTAGCATCTTTGCTCATTAGTTCTTTTATAGTGTCTTGTATATTTGCATTATTGAATAGTATATTATAAATAGCCTCTGTTATAGGCATGTATATATTATTTTTTTTAGCGTATTCGTATGCAGCTGTTGTGGCGTATACTCCTTCAGCTACTTGCCCATGAGAGTTAGCTATAACATCTTGATATTTTTTACCCTTTGCAAGCTCTCTTCCAAGTCTATTGTTTCTGCTTAATCCACTAGAGCAAGTTACTATTAAATCTCCTATTCCAGCAAGACCATACATAGTGTCTATTCTTGCTCCTTTACTTAAAGCAAATCTTACTATTTCATGAAGCCCTCTTGTAATGAGAGCAGCTTTAGTATTATCTCCCAAATTAAGCCCATCAACTATGCCGCCAGCTATGGCTATAATATTTTTTAAAGCCCCACCTATTTCTACACCCTTTTGATCTGTAGAATTGTATATTCTAAATTTAGGAGGCACAGTTAAAGTATCCCTCACATATTCTGAAACTCCTTTCTCTCCTCCAATTACCACTGCAGTAGGTACTCCCTTAGCAACTTCCTCAGCATGAGAAGGTCCAGAAAGTGTAAGAATATTTACTTCTCCAGATATTATACTTCTAGCAACTTCACTCATTGTTTTACCAGTATTTCTATCTAATCCTTTTGTTGCTGATATTATTATTTGATCATTACTTATATATGGTTCTATATTTTCACAAGTATTATAAAATGCAAAAGATGGAGTTACGATAATAATTATTTTAGCATCATTTACAACCTCATCAAGCTCCATACTAAATTCTATTTTTTCATTTAATTGTATATTTTGTAAATAATTGTCGTTTCTATGGAATTTTTTAAGATTGTTATAGCTATCTTCACTATGCACCCATACTCTAATATTATGTTTTTCAGAAAAAATATTAGCTAAAGCAAGACCCCATCCGCCGGCACCAATAATCGCAACATTTTCCATAAATTACCTTTCTTATTAATTTATATAAAAAAGAATGATTTATATATTTATTGATTTTAATTTACAGCAGTACATACTACATCATTTATTTTTAGATATGGCGATATATTTCTAGAAAAAGTTACTTTAACTTGAGTTTCACTTAATATTTCTACTACACCTGTTACAGTACCGCTTTGAAATGCATAAGAGTTAGCATTTTCATTAGCTGTTGGAGATATATGTTCTATATTACCATTAAACTTAACTTCTTCACCTTTATTTTGTGGTGCTACAGTACCGTTATTCCCAAACTGCAAATTTATAGTTGAAGTAGAACCATCTGTCTGTAAAGTTACCCAAAGATACGCTGTACCTAATACAGGGCTTGTACTTTTTAATCCTTTTCCAACTATACCAACTGTTTTTTCTGAGTTTTCTATAGGACCTGTACTTGCCTTACAAGATATAAAAAATATTACTGATAAAAAAATAGCTATAAAACTTATTACTTTATTCATAATAATAACATCTCCAATTATATATTATAAGTATAATAAATTTATTTAATTTAGTCAATAATAATTTATTATGGTGCAGTAGCAGCAGTGCTTTCACATACGGCTTCCATTATTTTTATATATGGAGTTACATTTTGTGTAAAACTAATTTCTGCTCTTTTTGAGTCTAATATCTCTAAACTTCCTGTAAGTGTTCCTGTTTGAAAGGCATAGCTAGAATTATTTTCATCTTTTGCAGGAGAAATATCTTGTATATTAGTATCAAATGTAATAGTTTCTCCTGTTGTATTTGGAGCAGTGGCACTACCAAATTGAATAACAACAGCGCTATTCTCTCCTGGAGTTATCGTTATCCAAAGATATGCTGTACCCAATACAGGACCTACACTTTTTAAAGCATCTGTTGGTGTACCTTCTGTTGCTATAGGACCTGTGTTTGCCTTACAAGATGCTAAAAATATTACAAATAAGCTTATCAACAATATAATAGTTTTTTTCATAAAAAACTCCAAAATTATATATCTGTTTAATTATCGACATATATATTTTAATTTTTAATGAAAGTAAATATTTTATTGAACTTTATTACAAGTTACATTTTGAATATTTAAATATGGCTTATACATTGTAGCAAAACTTATATTGATTTTAGTTTGACTCATAAATGTAAGAGTTCCAACTATTTCTTCATTGTTAAAAGCATAATGCGGTAATTCACCATCAATATTAGAATTTTTTACTGCGAAATTGTTATCGGCTGGAAAAGAACTGCCTCCAATCCATATATAAATACCATCACTTGTTATTAAAGCATTTAACTTTTCATCTTGATTTTGACCTACACTACTTTTACTAATATATTTATTATGATATTGAGTATTTGTAGCAAGGTCATTTTTTGCATTATATGGAATTTGAAAAATAGGGCTTTGACAGCTTATTAAAAAAATAACTAGTAGTAAAACAGAAAAACCAAATATTATTTTAATAAATCTTAAACCCTCCATTATTCAATTCCTTCAAATTAAGGATTATTAGCAGAAGTACAAATTATATCTCTTACGCTAAGATATGGAGGAGTATTTCTTACAAAACTTATTTTTATTTGATCTGCTGATAATATGCTAAAATTGCCGGACATTACACCATTTTGAAAACTATAATTACTGCTTCCTGTTTCTTGATATAATTTATCTATAGTTTCTGGAGTTCCTATTGTCTTTCCAGTAGAATCCGCTATTCCTATAGTTATACTAGTTCCTCCAGCTGTATCAACTTTTAATTTATAATCTTGACCTAAAATAGGGTCTATGCTAGTATAATTTCCTGTTTGTGATACATTTGTTGCTGTTGTATCGAATTTTTTACAGCTCATAAACATTATAGATATTATAAAAATAACAAATAAAAGTAGCAATATTTTTTTAGTCATAAGAAAACTCCATTAAACTTATATTTTATATTATAATAAATTTAAAAATTAAGTCAAATTATTACTTATATTATCGGATAAATAATCATAAAAATAAATGAGTAAATAAAAAAATTATATTATATTAAAATGTTTTAGAGCATTAAATATGCCGTCATTATCAACATCATCAGTAATATAATCTGCTATTTTTTTAACGCCTTCATTAGCATTATCCATAGCAACACCAAGATACAATGGCGTAGTAGAAAGAGTACACGGCATAGACGAAAGAGAATTTTATTCACGATTAAATAAAAATATCACAGTAGAATTATTAAGAGAAAAATTAAAAGAATATACACATTTTTATAACAATCAAAGATTGATTTCTTCGTTATTGTATATTACAATCAAAGAAAGAATCAAAAATATTATAGCAAGTAAAAGTACAATATCTATGGCTCCATGACAAGAAGAATTATCAAAAAGGCTTTCATTAAAATACTCAAAACTTTGGGTAGCTGCTGAAATTATTCTTTTTGTGTTAGTGGGTGCTGCAGTAAATATTAATTATGCTCTAAAGAGTGGAGTTTTAGGAGTTGTATTAATATTTGCTGTTTTAATATTTAGAATGTTAGGGGTGTTTGTATCATTAATAAAAACTAAACTTAATAAAAAGGAACGCATATTTTCTATGATAGCATATTGCCCTAAAGCAACAGTGCAGGCTGCAATAGGCTCTATTCCTTTATCATTAGGTTTTGCTTCTGGTGAAATTATACTTGTAATAGCAGTGCTTGCAATATTAATAACAGCACCGCTTGGAGCTTTTACAATAGAAGTTTCTTACAAAAAGCTATTAGAACATGAATAGTATATACTAAAAATTTTTAAATTTATCAAAATTTAGTTTTTAATTTTAAATATTTGCAGGGCTTTGCCCCGCACCCCGCTTCTTTTGCGACCGAAGGGAGTGCCTTTGGCCTGCCGCAAAGAAGCAAAAAGGCTGCATTAAAAAACTAGCTTTTAAGCATATCCAAAAATACAGATATTATTTTATATTAGTACATATTCCAACATATAGAGTGCACTTTTTGCAACTTTGACGAAGTCCACACCGTGTGCTGCGGGAAAAAGTTGATAATTTTTATAAAATAAATAAAGTAACAAATTATATTTATATATTATTCACTTTCTTTTATTAATACTACTAAACCAGCCGCCTCAAGTAAAGAAACTATATATACTTTGTCATTATCTTTTATATCTATAGCCATATTGCAAACACCAAATATAGGCTCTGGTGCAGGACGCACAATTACTTCAATACCGGCATCTGCTAATATTTTCTCTGCCTTTATTAAATCTCTTGGTGTTTTTAAATAACAAAAACTTTTATTCATATATCAAAATCCTATAATTTATTTATAAGTACATCAGCTAAATATTTTAAATCTTCTTTTGTAGTGTATGGTGAAAAAGAAAATCTTATAGCACCATTATTATTGTTGTAAAAATTATGAGCTAAAATTGCACAATGGAAACCATATCGGCACTCTATATTATAATCATCATATAATCTATGAGCAATCTCAGCCATATGAGAATCACATTCTATTGAAAATAAAAATCCCTGCGAAGATTTATCTCTAGACCAAATTACTTTATATTTATTTGAACTTTCTATTTTTTTCATAGTGTCTATCATGTCATCTATTGTTATATTCCATGAAGGTCTATTTTTTAATGCAGCCAAAAGCCCTATAGTACCCACAGTATTAGGAGTGCCCGCCTCATATATTTCTGGCACACTGTAAGGAGTTTCAAATCCGTCCCCAAAGCCCCCGCCAAAATATGACGCTTTAAGTTTGCTAGGTTCTTTTACATAAAAACCACCAGTACCAGTGGGACCAAGCAGTCCCTTATGACCAGTAAATGCCAAATAGTCTATATTCCAATCATCGGCAAATATATCACCAATACCTATATATTGCGTAGCATCAACGAGTAGGGGAATATCTTTGAGTGTTTCTTTTATCTCTTTTATAGGCTGTATAACTCCGCTAATATTACTTTCCATATTCACTATAGCAAGCGATATTTTATTATTTTTTATTATTTTATATAAACCTTCAATATCAATTTTTCCGTTATCCTTTGAAGGAATTAATTGATATTCAACTTTTTTGTTTTTATGTAAATGATAAATAGGTCTTAGTACTGCATTATGCTCTAATGATGAAATTAAAACTTTTGTGTCATGCAAGTCTAAACCTATTAATATATCATTAACAGCCCTTGTTGCCCCAGAAGTAAATACAATATTAGAATCTTTTTTTGTGCCTATAAACTTATTTGCTAAAAGCTCTCTGCATTCTTCTATCTTTTCTGTAGTGTATTTGCCTCTTTTTGTGTTTACCCTTCCATAAGTGCCACCAATATTAAGCAAAAAATTACTCATATCTTCGGCAACTTCTTTGGGTTTAGGGAAACTCGTTGTTGAATTATCAAAATAATAGTATTTCTCCATAAAAAATTATGCTCTAATTACAGCAGAAGCATTAGCCATAGCCTCTATTATACCAAGCATATTAGTTTGCTCTTCTACTTTTATTCCTTCTAACTCATAAAACTTAACACAAGTTCCGCAGAAAAATATTTTTATCCCCGCATCTCTAAGCTCTTGTAATAAGCTTTTATAAGGCTCATCAATACCTAAATAAACCCCACCATTATAACAATATAAAGCTTCAGGTTTTGGACTAGCATCTTTTAAAGCTCCCAAAAATGCTTTTAACAATAATTCGCCAAGTTCCTCATTTCCTTGCCCCATAGCTTTTTTATCCACTACAGCTATTACAGGACCTGATGATTTTTCTTTTGATGATTCATTTTGTGATAATTCTTTGTTTTTTATTATTTTAAAATTCATTCCATTATTAGAATATGTTATTTTATTATTATTAAGAAAATCGGTTATATTGTGAAATGCCACTTCATCATCAATAAGAACCTCAATCTCTTCATTAATATTAGCATTTGTTAAAGCTGTTTTAGTTAATATCAAAGGTTTTGGGCAAGGAACGCCTCTTGCATCTATAGTTTTCATAAATAAATACTCCTATTACTATATTAAATTTGCTAATTATTATTTTTAGTATCTGTTGCTATAGCTAATCTTGTAAAACCAGCATTTTTTACACTGTCTATTACAGATATTAAAACTTGAGTTCTAACATCTTCATCTGACCTTATCTCCACAGGTTTATCTAATTCTCCTTCAACTTTTGCTAAATTATTAAGATACTCGTCTATATCGTTTACTGCCTCTTCATTAACGTATATACTGCCTTCTTTAGATATAGTTATTATTATATTTTCATTTTTTTCTTTTCCTACAGCTGAAGTAGACTTAGGTAAACTAATTTCTATTTGAGGAGTTTGCATAATTGTAGCTCCTATCATGAAAAATATTAATAAGTTAAATACTATATCCATCATAGGAGTTAAATCTATGCCTTTTTTTATTGTAAACCTATGTCTAAATTTCATTATTTATTCTCTTTAATTTTTATTGAACTGTTATAACTCTTGTATTGCTTGAGAAATGTTCGCCTTTATATAGTAATGAAACTTTATATTCGCCTTTACCATATTCTGCTTTAAATGTTTTGCTTATAACAGTGTTGCCTGCATCTGTAACATCATATATCACTTTGCCTACATAAGTTTTACCGTCATCTCCAACTATTTTAGCCTTAGGGTCAGCCATTTCAACAGCTATCTTAAAATCTGTGAAAGGTGCTTTATTTAATATTCTATATTGTACAGTAATATCATCACCATATTTCACTTCAGGCTTAAAATTAACAGACTCAGCTATAATATTTGCTAAAGTTACAGTTGTATATACTCCAACACCTCTTTTTGAAGCTCCAACACCCATAGCATTAAAATCTTTTGATAATATTACTTTTTTGTAGTCTGGTGTATTCATTAAATTTTTAACAATGCTTGCAGCAGCATTTTTATCAGTTAGAGGTATTACTTCTAATTTTGTAAAACTTTCTGTAATATTTCCAACCATCTCTGGGTATAATTTTAATTGTCTTCCTTTAGAATCAAGACCTTCTAAATCTGTATTGCTGAAGAACTTATTTTTAGCCATATTATCGCTATGATAAAGTGCTAGAGAGTGTAATCTTTGATTATTTGGAAGAGGAGGAAGAGATACTTTGCTTCTCTCTAAATTTATTAATCTAAATACCTCATCTTCGATAACATCTGCATGTAGTGCAAAAGCTGATATTAATATAAAAATCATTACTAAACTAATTTTTTTCATCGTAGTTTATCTCCAATTTGTTTTTTATAAAAATAAAATATATAATAATAAAGCTATTTTATAATAATTTGTAAAAAATATAAATATAAATAAAAATTTTTTAATAGTTTTATAATATTTATATATAGTCATCAAAAGTTAATATTTATTTTTTATACTCCACATTAAGTCCGTAATTATTAAACTTAGCTAAAACCATATTCATTTCACTGTCAGATAAAACTTTATAATCTCCAATACTTCTAATGCCAATATATAATCTAGCTAAATTTTCTACTTCTATCATAACACTATATGCTTTTTCTAATGTTTCATCAGCTGCTAAAAGCCCATGATTTTTTAATATACAAGCCTTATATCCTTTCATTACTTTTGAAATATTGTCACATAGCTCTTGAGTTCCATAAGTAGCATATTCTGCACAAGGAATTTTCTTTCCGCCCGCAACGCCTATCATATAATGAATAGCCGGAATACAATCTACATTCAATATAGAAACCATAGAAGAGTAAATAGCATGATTATGTATTACAGCATTAAACTTAGGATTATCTTTTAAAATTGATAAATGAAATCTCCATTCGCTTGAAGGCTTTTTGTTTTTTTCCGGATTTCCATTACCATCTACAAAAACAATATCATCAGGAGTCATAATCTCATAAGGCATGCTGGTAGGAGTTATAAGCATACCGTCTTTATATCTTATGCTTATATTTCCAGATGTGCCTTGATTAACGCCATCTTTTCTCATATTTAAACAAGCATTTATTATGCTTTTAGCTAAATCTTTTCTATTAATATTAGACATTTTTTCTCCTTAAAAATTAAAACATGTAAAAAATCATATATAAAAATTATTATATCATTTTTTTTATTTTTTTTAATATATAATTAATGTTAATTTGCTTGACATTATATATATTATAGTTTATTATATGTGCATACTCAGAGGGAGTAATTGACGTATATTTACGTGGCAAAGTCAACAATCGCAACTTCTAATAAAAAATTCAACAAATAATAGAAGTTTGGCTAGCCTTAATTAATGAGACTCAGGTATAAATAAATTTTTAAAGTTAATAAAAAAATACTTTGATGATTTATTTATGCATGAGTCTTTTTTTATGCATTTTTTTTACAGTTTATTATAAATGAGAGGTTGTTATGATAAATAGTTTTTTAGGAAAAAAAGAAGATATTCTCAAAGAGCTTAATGTTGACACAAAAATAGGTCTTACAAAAGAAGCTCAAAAATTAAGTTTAGAGAAGTATGGTGCTAATAGCTTTACCAAAGAAAAAAGTGCCACATTGCTTCAAAAAATATTAGAGTCATTAAAAGAGCCTATGATACTCATGCTTATATTTGCAGGATTAATAGCGATAGGTGTAAACACTGTAGCATATTTTAATGGCGGGCATGCAGACTTTTTGGAATGTGTGGGAATATTTATAGCTATAAGTTTATCTATTACAATTACAATAGTGATGGAAGGAAAAAGTGCTAAAGCATTTGAGGCTTTAAATAGTATAAATGAAGATATTAGAGTAAAAGTTATAAGGGAAGGCAATATAGAGATAATAAATCAAAAAGATTTGCTTGTTGGTGATATTGCTTTTATAGAAACAGGTAACAAACTTCCTGCAGACGGAAGACTTATTGAGAGTGTATCGCTTAATATAGATGAATCTGCTTTAACAGGAGAAAGTGTTCCTGTAGAAAAAGATTCTGAAGCTGTAATTACAGATGAAAAAACAGCGGTGGCAGATAGAATCAATATGGCTTATTCGGGTTCTTTTGTTACTACTGGTAATGGCAAAATGGTTATTACTTCAGTTGGAGATTCTACAGAGTTTGGTAAAATAGCAAGAGAGCTTTCTAAAACACAAAGAACTTCAACACCTCTACAAGAGAAATTAGCAGAATTGGGTAAAAAAATAGCCTTACTTGGTATAACTGCTTCTATGATAGTATTTATAATTCAAGTAGTTAATCATATTAGACTTGGAACTGCTAATTTTGAAACTATATCTGATGCTTTTATTACTAGTATAGTATTGATTGTAGCTTCTGTTCCAGAGGGTCTTCCTACGATAGTAGCTGTATCTTTATCTATTAATATTATAAAAATGGCTAGACAAAATGCGTTGGTTAAGAAGATGGTTGCTTGCGAGACTATAGGAAGCGTTAATGTGATTTGTTCTGATAAAACAGGTACTCTTACAGAAAACAAAATGACATTAAATCAATTATTTGTTAATTGTGCTTATGTTGAGCCTGAGAATATAAAAGATAAAAATATAATTAATAACTTTGCTATTAACTCTACAGCAGATATTGATTATAAAGAAGATGGACAAATTAAGTTTTTGGGTAACCCTACAGAATGTGCTTTACTTGTGGGGGCTAAAAAATCTGGTTTTGATTATAAAACTATAAGAGAAAGTGCGAAAATAATATATGAATATCCTTTCTCATCAGAAACAAAAAATATGACTACAGTTGCCAAAATAGACGGTGAAAGCATTGTATTTACAAAGGGAAGCCCTGAAAAAATAATGGCTATGTGTGATATTAGCAGCGAAGAGAAAAAATCTATAGAAGAGGCTATAGAGAAGTTTCAGGAGGAGGCAAAGAGGGTTATAGCATTTGCTCATAAAAAAGTTGATGATAATGTAGAGAACATAAGAGAAAAACTTGAAAGCGATATGATATATGACGGATTTGTTGCTATATCTGACCCTGTTAGAAAAGAGGTTTATGATGCTGTTGAACAGTGTAGAAGTGCTGGTATAAACATAAAAATGCTTACAGGAGATAATATAGTTACAGCAAGGGCTATTGCAAGAGAATTAAAAATACTTGATGAAAACAGCATAGTTCTTGAGGCAAAAGACATAGATGCTATGGACGATAGCACATTAAAACAGAATTTAAGTAAAATATCAGTAATAGCAAGAAGCACTCCTACAGTAAAAATGCGTGTTGTTAATGCTATAAAAGAGATGGGAAATGTTGTTGCAGTTACTGGTGATGGTATAAATGATGCTCCTGCTATAAAAAATGCTGATGTTGGTGTTGCTATGGGTATAACAGGTACAGAGGTATCAAAAGAGGCTAGTGATATAGTGCTTCTTGATGACTCATTTGCTACAATAGTTAAAGCAGTTCAATGGGGACGCGGTATATATGACAATTTCCAAAGATTTATACAGTTTCAGCTTACTGTTAACTTTGCTTCTGTTGTAGTTGTGCTGCTCTCTACTTTAACAGGATTTAAATCTCCATTTACAGCTATACAGTTATTATGGATAAATATTATTATGGACGGACCTCCTGCTATTGCTTTAGGACTTGAACCTATTAGAAGTAACTTAATGAAGAGAAAGCCTATTAAAAGAAATGCTAATATTGTTACTTTAAGTATGCTTAGAAAAATTATATATTCGGGTACTGTTATGATTATACTATTTATGCTTCAAAGTAAACTTAATATATTAAATGTAAGCGATAATGAGGCTTCTACTGTATTATTTGTTATGTTTGTAATGTTTCAAATATTTAATTCTTTTAATAGCAGAGAATTGGGTTATGATAGTGTATTCAAACATTTTTTTGATAATAAATTAGTGCTTTTAAGTATGCTTGGTACTTTTGTATTACAGATATTAGCTACACAGTTTGCGGGTGCTTTCTTTAATACTGTACCTTTAAGCTTTTATACTTGGATAAAAATAGTTGCTTTATCTTTCGTGGTGATTATAGCATCTGATATTTTTAAACTATGTGCTAAGTTGTTTTTTGGAAAAAGATAAAGTGTAAATACTATTTATAATTGACTTTTTAGTTTTTATATGTTATTTTTAAGGGAATAAAATTATATAAAAATATGTTAACATTTTAATAATATTATCGATTATATTATCTGTTAAAAGTAGTTGACTTTTTTCAAATTTATAATGTAAATAACAAATAATTTAACTGAGAAGGTTATATGATACCAAAATTACATTTGAGATTAGTAGAAAGATTTAGAGATGTCTTTGGACAAAAAGGCGAAGTAAAATTGTATTTTGCTCCAGGAAGACTAACTTTTATAGGTGAACTTATAGACTATTCTGGCGGTGATACTATAACTGCTACTGTTGATAGGGGTACTTATTTAGTAGTAAGAAAAAGACCTGATAATAAAATTAATATTTATGGTCATTCATTTAAAGCTAAAAAATCATTTACTTTTAATGAATTAGAAAAGAATAAAGAAGATGAATGGGCTATATATTTCAAGGGTGTTTTTTCAATATTATTGGAAAGAGAATATAAAATAACTGGTATGGATATTTATGCATATACAGATTTACCTTTTAATACTTCATTAGCTTCATCTAGTTCATTATGTGCTTGTTTGACTTATGCTATTTTTGATATAAATGCTTTAGATAAAACTGATATTATAGAATTAGCAAAATTGTCTTATGAAGGAGAGATTAAATACGCTTCTCATAGAACTTCGTTAAGCGATCACATTACTATATTTTTAGGAAAAGAAAATAGTTTATTATTATTTAATATGTTAAAAATGAGTTATGAATATTTGGATATAAATTTTGGTGAATATTGTATAGCTGTAGTTAATAGTAATAAAAAGAGAACTTCCAGTGATAGCGAATATAATGCTAGAAAAAGAGAATGCGATAATGCTTTAAAAAAGCTTAAAGAAAAAAAGTCCTCTATTAAATTCTTATCAGATTTAAAGCCAAAAGATGCTGATTTTATTAAGGAAACATTGCAAAATAAAGAACAAAGAAGAGCTTTATATGTATCTTCTGAGGAAGATAGGGTAAATCAGGCTGTTAAGGCTATAAAGAAAGGTGCTATTAAAGATTTAGCAGCATTAATATCAAAAACTCATGAGGGTTTAAGTAAGTTGTATGAAGTTTCTACTGCAGAGCAAGATATTTTAGTAGAGGAAGCTTCAAAGATGGATGGAGTTCTTGGTGCACGTATGATTGGTACAGGTTTTGGCGGCGGAGTTTTAATTGTACTTAAGAAAGCTGAAGTAGAGAATGTAATAGAAGCTTTATATTCTAATTATAAAGAAAAAACCAGAAGGGATGCTGATGTTTATATTGTAAAACCTACTAATGGCGTTAGAATGCTTCCTATAGAATAATAATTAAATATTGGAAAATATTATGACATTATCTGAAATAAAAAATATTGTATTGGAAATTAAAGAGCAGACTGAAATTTTAAGGGGGTATCTTTGACCCTGAAGCTATATATAAAAGGGTAAAAGAGATTGATGAAATATCCTCAAAAGATGATTTTTGGAATGATAATATTGCTGCTCAAAAAGTAATGAAAGAGAGAATGCTTCTTCTTGATAAGATAGAGCCTATTGAAAACTTAATAAAAAATGCTAATAATATTTATGAACTTGTTGAAATGGCGATAGAATCAAATGATACAGAAATGGAGAAAGAATTAGAAACTGAATGTATTGAACTTCAAAAGGTTTTTAATGAATTAGAGACTAAGAATCTATTTTCTGGAGAGTTTGACAGCAAGAATGCATATTTAACTTTAAATGCTGGGGCAGGCGGCACTGAGAGCTGCGATTGGGCTTCTATGCTTTCAAGAATGTATGTGCGTTTTTGTGAGAGGCATGGTTTTACAGTTGAGACTACTGATGAGCTTCCCGGTGATGAGGCTGGTATAAAACAAATAAGTTTTTATGTGCAGGGGCTTTATGCTTATGGATATTTACGCTCTGAAATAGGGGTGCATAGGCTTGTGAGAATATCGCCTTTTGATGCTAATGCTAAGAGACATACTTCCTTTGTTGCTGTGAGTGTTATGCCGGATATAGATGAAGATATTGAAGTTGAAATTAATCAGGCTGATTTGAGAATAGATACTTACAGAGCTTCCGGAGCTGGCGGTCAGCACGTTAATAAAACTTCTTCCGCTATAAGGATAACCCATATACCTACAAATATAGTTGTTCAATGTCAGGCTGAGAGAAGTCAGCATAACAATAAAGATATGGCTATGAAAATGCTTAAGGCTAAACTTTATCAATTAGAAAAAGAAAAACTTGATAAAGAAAAACAAAAAATAGCGGGTGAAAAAACTGATATTGCTTGGGGTAATCAGATTAGAAGTTATGTTTTTCAGCCTTATCAGATGGTAAAAGATTTGAGAACGGGGCATGAAACTGGTAATATGAACTCTGTAATGGACGGAAATATTGATGAGTTTATATCTGCTTATCTAAAACAGCAAATAAAAAAATAATTATAAAGTATTTCTTTAGTTATACGATTATAAAAACAGTATTGAAATTTATTAAAACATTTCAATTAAATCTTAATAAAAAATGGAATTTATAAATCAATGTCAAATAAAAAGTTTAATTTAAAAATTGCCACTATTGCTTCTTGGGTACTATTATTTTTCGCTTGGATATTTTTTTACGCTGTTACACAAAGACCTACTGCTGTTTTTTGGATTGTATTAGCTATTACTTTAATAATTACAACAATTACTGTTATAATAGAAAAAAATAATATAATCTCTCTATTAAAAACTAGATTTGTTCATAAAGCTTTTTTTGGCATACTTTCGCTTCTTATAATTTTAGCTATATTAGTAGGGCTTTATATTATAAGTGTAAACTTTCCAATAAGATTTGATTTAACACAAAATAAATCATACACAGTTTCTCAGCAAACTATGGATGTAATTTCTAGAATAGATAGTCCATTATCAATAGTTGTTTTAAGGTCTCCGAGTACAGACCCCACTTCTGCTGATTGGCGTTCTGATTTATTATTAGACCAATATCAAAGATTAAGCAAACATATTACAGTTGAATATATTAACCCAATAGAAAAACCTTCTGCTAAAAGTAAATATCAAATGACTCAGGTTGGCGAGATAATTTTTAGTTATAATCAAGGTAAACAGGTGAGAGTATATAGAAAAGATTTAACTACTCAATCTAAGGTTACTTCAGAGCCTTTATTTGTTGGCGAAGAGAAATTCACTCAGGCTATATACACTTTATTAGAACAAGAGTCTTATGTTGTGTATTTTACAGTTGGTCATGGAGAGAGACAATTACAAGATAGAGGAGGGGAGGGGTTATCTTATGTTAAAACTTATTTGGAAAATGAAAATTATAAAGTAAGAGATTTAAATATTATATTAGAAAATATTCCAACAGATGCTTCTTTAATTGTAATAGCTTCTCCTATTGAAACTTTTAGTGATTTTGAAATGGAAAAATTAGATAATTATGTAAAAACAGGCGGAAAATTGCTTGTGCTTTATGATAGTTTTATGGATAGAAGTAATTTTAATTCTAATTTAGATGTATTTTTATCTGATTGGGGATTTAAAACTAAAGATGATTATATAATAGACCCTGTATCAAGCGTAGTTATACCTGTTAATGTAGTTCCGCAATATACTACTCATCCTATAACACAAACTTTAAAAGAGGGTAATGTATTTGCTTGTTTAGTTGTGGCAAGAAGTATTTTATCTGGAGAAAGCAAGTATGGAGGAAGTTTTGAGAATATAATTACTACTTCTCCTCAAGGCTATGGTAAACAGGAAGCTACTTTTGATTTATCTCGTGCAAGATTTAATCCTAGAACAGATATTGCTGGTCCTGTACCTTTGGCTATTGCTGGAACTTATGATATTGAGGGAAGAGATGTGCCTGCAAGAATTGTTGTATTTGGAGATGCTACTTTTGCTCTAAATGCATATATTAATCCTGAGCAAGGTCAATCTGTGGATGTTGCTTTTGCAGGTAATAAAGATTTATTTATGAATACAGTCGCTTATCTATTAGAAGCAAGACAAAAGATAACTATAAGACCAAAAGAGGCTAGTATTAAAAATCTTACTCTTACAACAACTCAAACTAATTTTATAAGATATGTTGCTCAAATTGGTTTGCCTTGTTTGTTTGGTATATTAGGTATTCTTATATGGTTCTTAAGAAGAAGATAATAAATACAAAAGGTGTACAGTTAATATAATATGTATAATATAAAAGAATTATATAAAAAATATTCATATTATATTAATTATGCATTATTAGTATTTATAAATGGTTTGGCTAGTGTATTAAATTATGTTTCTTCAATTTATGTAAATAGAAGTTTATCAATATCTGATTTTGCTCATTATAATGGCATCATAAATATATATTCTATAATAGTTTTAACAGTATCTAGTTTCAGTTATTATATAATGCATAATTATAAAGATGATGAAGATGCTAAAGTCTATTGGGCTTATGGGTATATTATTGCATCTGTGATATCTATATTATATATATTATCTATACCGCTTATTGATATACTTTTTAATATAAAAAGCTATACTTCTCTTTTTATAATATCTATTGGAATATTTGCTACTATTTTAACTATAGTGTCGCAATCAATACTAAAAATTAATAATTATATAGCTTATGATTATATTGCAAGTTTAATAGCAATATTTATAGCAAAAATTTTACTTTTGGCATATTTTATTATAACGTCTCTTACATTAGAAAAAGCTATTATATCTGTAACTTTATTTTGTATTTTATATTTAATTATTAATTTGATAGAACTAAAAAAGCTTAATCTTCCATATTTTATTTCCCTAAAAAAAATAAATACATATTTCTCTAAACAAAACTTATATGTATTTTTAACTTATATAATAAATATTGTTATAATAAATTTTATATTTAATTGGATATCATTAAGCGATGTATTAATGGCTAACAGATATTTAGATAAAACAAGTGCAGGCTACTATTCTACAATATCATTAATAATAAAAATGTTTTTTTATATAGGCACACCAATAGCTTCAGTGATGTTCTCTTATATATTAATTTCTAAAAAAGACAATAATACAAATAAAGAAAAAAAGATACTTTATTATTCTATATCACTTTTTGTATTTGCTTCTATTTGTTTGTCAGCATTTTTAATTATATTTGCTAAACAAGTTGTATTGATACAGTTTACAAATAGATATGAAGCTATTATTCCATTAATCCCGCAGGCTGCAATATTTGGTTTTTCTTTAGGGTTTACTGTTATTACGTTTAACTACGGACTTGCATATAAATTATTTGCACCTTTTTACGGATACTTAATTATATTTGCTTATGTGTATTTTTCTTTAAGAAATGGACTTAGAACTTTTGAAAATTTTATGTTTGTAATGAAAGTATTTTTTATAACATTATTAATATACAATATTTTAATCATATTAATGCATAGAATAATATTAAAATCTAATAAAAAAATTAATTTTTAAGAAAAATACATAAATACTATTGACATAGTTATTATTTTTATTAAAATTAAACTATCAAGTTTTAATAATGGGTTTGTATTATGAATAAGAAGACTAACAAGACAATTAAATTTCCAAAATCATCAACAATATTTATAGATGGGCAAGATCCTAAATATAAATTCTATATAATTATCAAAGGCAAAGTTTTAGCATATAACTATTTTGCAGATGATTATACTATAGAATATAAAGAAGATGAAATAATAGGCTTATTTAATGCTGTTATAAATGAACCTTATACATCAATAATTAAGGCAATAGAAGATGTTGAAGTTTTGGAAATGAATGTTTATGAGATAGAAAAGATTGAAAATGCTAATATAATAAATAAAGTTTATGAATATTTGCTTCTTAATTTGGAGAGATGGATTAATAGATATTATTATTTTTTGAATAAAGTTAATACAGGCTATAATTATTATACTGATAAAAATAGAATAGATATGATAAGTATGGCTAATATTTATTAAGAGAATGGCTATACTGATGCAGCATCAAAAATATATGCTAAATATTTGGAATTAAATCCTAATGCTGAAGATGTCGGAGTTATTAGAAATAAAATAGATACTTTAGGAACGATAGAAGAGCCTGAATATATAGATAATAATGTTTATAAGTTTAAAAAGGGATATTTTTTATATACAGAGTTTCAGTATAATTATTACATATATATTATTAGATATGGAAAAGTTGGCGTATATAATATATTTAATTCCAGACAAGTTACAAGAAGAGTATGCGTAAATAATGAAATACTTAATGGATATGCCCCTAAAAGCGATATTAGACCTCTTTTTACTACAGCAATAGTGTTGCAGGATTCTGTTATACAGCTTGCTAAAAAAGAAGAGTTTATGGAATTGGTATTAAGAGATAATAGTATAAGACTCTATCTTATAAAAGTTATGAGTATGAGAGTTTATATTACAATATCTAGAATAAAATCTTTTAATGCTAATAATAATGTCAGCAAGTTTGTAATTATATTAGAAGCTTTAATTAAATATGAATTAATATTCAAAAACTCAAAACAAATAATATTCCCATACAATTTTAATGATCTTTGTTCTATGGTTGGCCTTACAGCTGATGCTAATAAAGAAGCAGAGTTGAAAAAAATAAAGTCTGTTTCTATAATGGATGACGGACATATTATGGTAAAAGATACATAAGAGTTTTATGAAGAATATAAAATATATAAACAAAGAACATCAAATAAAATAAAGAAATAATAAATTAAATAATAAAATATGATAAATACTCTATATTTCCTTTAGAGCCTTTTATTGGGGATATAGTTCTATTTATCTCTTTAAACCCGACTGCTGTAATTCTATTAATTGCATTATTAACTATTTTTTCTCTTAATATATCATCTTTAATAATTCCTCCTTTTGAAACTTCGCCTTTTTCTGCTTCAAATTGAGGTTTAATAAGACTTACCCAATATTCTAAATCATATAATTCTTTAAATATAATAGGAGCAATTTTTGAAATAGATATAAAAGAAACATCGCTAACTACAATAGAAGGTGTTTCTCCTTCAAACATTTCTCTTTTTATATCTTTAGCATTAAAATCTTCTATTGAAATTACTCTTTTATCATTTCTTAATTTGTATACAAGCTGATTATGACCAACATCTAAAGCATATACTTTTTTAGCACCATAAGAGAGAAGGCAATCGGTAAATCCACCCGTAGAAGCTCCTATGTCTAAACATATTTTATTTTCTACAGAAAGATTAAATTCCAATAATGCTTTCTCTAACTTTTCTCCAGCTCTAGATACATATTTTTTATTTTGTATTATTTCTATTTTATCAGTATCTTTTATTTTTTGAGCCTTAGAAGTTACTTTAACACCATTAACAAATACACATCCAGCTAATATTATATCCTGTGCCTTGGACCTGCTTTCAGTATATCCGTTATGATGTACGTATTCATCTAATCTCATTTATAATATTATTCTAATCCGCCAATAAATGTTTTAATAATGCTCAAAGCATTTTTTTCTTTATCTCTTGTATTTACTTTTATTAACATTTGAGTATGATTAGCCTCTAATATATTTGAAGTTAAATATACAGATTCAAAATTTTCAGTATACTCATCTCCAATACCATATAAAGCTAAATTAGAATTTAACTCTAAATATAATACAAAACTATTATTTTTAGCTAAATTAATTTTATCTTCGCTTAGCTTAACATTAGGCATTTCATTATTCATTATTTTTTCTATAACAGTAGGATTACTAGTCATATAAAGTATAGAATCTTTAACATAACAAGTATAACCTCCAAGTGTATATATATCATTATTAACTTCATCAGACAAAGCATCTAATATGATTTTGATTGTGTTTTCATCAGTAATGGAAGCAGAAATAAGTAAATCAGGGTCTTCGTTTTCATTGCTGTCCCATTCAGATACAAATATATCGCCGCCCAAAAGTTCTATAAGTTTATAAACATCGATTCCATACTCTTCTAATTCTTCAAAATCTTCACTAAATGGAAATTGTTCTCCAAACATAGTTTTTAAATGCTTAGAAAGTTCAGTGCTGTTAAAAGCTAATGACAAAAATCCATAATTATTCTCACCATTAACAAAAGTATATATATTATCAGCTAATTCTTTTTTTAGTAAAGAACTATCATAAGGATAATTTGGAGAATATGTATCTACTACTATATCAGCATTTCCAATATTAAAATTAACCTTAGCTGTCAATATAGCATCTTTATAACTTTCTTTAGATATACTATCATAACTTCTTCCAAATAAAAACTTTGTAAACTCATCATTATCTACTATAAAGCAATCTTCTAAATCAACCCAAGCATAAAAATCATTAGTTTGGCTTTCTAATTCCATAAACTTTTCATTTGTAAGAGGAGAAGCAGTATTAAATATTGAATCAGCTATATTTATAATATTATTTTCTTTATTAAACTCATCATTATACCAATAAACATCATCTAATTTTGTTTCTACTGTAAGTACTTCATCATTCCAAGATATTAAAGTTGTATCATCAAGATAAAAATATCTGTAAGTATAATTATCGCTAAAAGATATTAATTTATCTTCTTGGCTTGCTATTTTTATCATAATTCTATTTAATTCAGCTGCATCTAATACATCAATTATTACAGCCACTTCTTGGTAACTATTAAATGAAACTATTTTTGAAGATTTAGAAAAATCTAATATCTGTTCTAATCTATTAGTCATAGCCTCTACTACATATTCATCATCTCTATATGCAGCAAAATTATCAGCAAACTTTTGCATAAACAATTTATTAAGAGTTTTTTGTAAATTAATTTCAGCTTTTGAAGATAATTCATTTAATTTTATAGAAAATACAGCTTGAGAAGTGCTTGGAATATATTTTGTTTCTACTGCTTGTATTACTGAAGTTGAAAATAGAGTTATCATTAAAACAATTATAGATATTATATTTTTCATTTTACTAAAACTCTCCTTAAATTTTATAAAGCAACCTGATATATTATATTAGACTAAAAATTAAAAGTCAAGTATAATATAAAATAAATATTTTAATCTATCAAATAAAAAATATTTCAAAATGCATAGTTAATTAGTTATATATATAGGGGTATTATATAAAATGAAAAGAATATCTAAAGTTTTTGCATTATTGCTGTTGTTTATAGTATCATGTAATTCAAATATCAATGATAGAAAAATAACTAAATCTGCTTTATTAAATGAACATAATGCTTCTGTTGTAAACACAGAGTTTAATGGCAGCAAAACAATTATAGTATACTATTCTTGGAATGGTAATACAGAAATAGTAGCTAATAAGATTAAAAAAATTACAGGAGCTGATATATATAAAATTACCACAAAAATACCATATCCAAATGAATATGATGATATAGTAGCTCAAGTAGAAGATGATATTGATAATAATAAGCTTCCAGAATTGAATGGCAGTGTTGATTTATCTAGATATGATAATATTATTATAGGATACCCTATATGGCTAGGTGATATGGCTTTGCCTATGAAAAGTTTTTTGATAAAGAATGATTTAAAGGGTAAAGATATAGCACCTTTTATATTAAATGAAGGCTCAAGAGTATATAAAAGCATTTCTTATATAAAAGAAACATGCCCCGACAGTAAAATATTAAATTATATATCTATAAAAAGAAAAGATGTATCTGATTTAGATTCAAAAATTAATAATTGGCTAAAAAAAATAAAAGTAGATATATCTAAATAATTTTTCAATATTATGTTAATATTTGCATAAAGAAAAAAAATAGTATACAATTTACATAATAATAATAATTGTTATTTGGAGATATATTTATGAAAATAGATAATAGAGTATTGATATCTGATGATGGTCATAGAATGTATACTTATATTTTTACTCCAGACACTCAGCCTAAGGCAATAGTACAAATAGTTCATGGACTTGGCGAGCATGCTGGTAGATATAAAGAACTAGCTAGCAAATTGGCAGAGAATGGTTTTTTGGTATGTGCTGATGACCATAGAGGTTTTGGAAGAAGCACGGTTAGTAAAGATGGTATAGGACATATTGCTGATAAAAATGGTGCTGATTTAATATTAGGAGATATGAAGCATCTTATGGTTACAGTAAAAGCTGATTATCCTAATATCCCATATTTTATGCTAGGGCATAGTATGGGCTCTTTTTTAACAAGAGGCTTTTTAATAAAATATCATAAAGATTTAAATGGTGCTATTATAATGGGTACTAAGGGAAAACCTAATAAAATAGAAAGTATTGGCAAATTAATAGCAAATGTTCAAAAGTCAATTTTTGGAGGAAGGAAAAGAGCTAAATTATTAGATAAATTATCTGTTGGAGGATATGGAAAAAAATATTTTCCTAAAGATAAATCAGATTTAGCTTGGCTTACTTCAGATAAAGAAGAGATTAATAAGGTATTAGAAGATGAGTATTTTGCTAGTAAGCCTGCTAGTATAGAAACTTATATACAATTATTTAATTTGATAGATAAGATTTCAGATAAGGATAATTATTCTAATATGAGTAAAGATTTTCCTATACTTTTAATATCTGGTGATAAAGACCCTGTTGGAAATATGGGAAAGGGTGTAAAATGGGTATATGAAATGTATAAATCTTTAGGTTTTAATGATGTTAATATAAGTTTATATAAAGACGGAAGACATGAGATATTAAATGATGTGCAAAGATATGATGTAATGAATGAAATAGTTGAGTGGCTTAATGCTCATATTTAATTAATGAAGATAAGGAAGTTATGTGTTATGGCTAATTTAATTGAAAGATTTAAAGAATTAGAACCAATAAAAAGTAATATAGATTTGGCAATAGAGTCTATAATTAATTGTTATAAAAATGGAAATAAAGTTTTAATAGCCGGCAATGGGGGAAGTGCTTGCGACAGTGAACATATTGCAGGTGAGTTATTAAAAAGTTTTGTAAAAAAAAGACCTATAAAAGAAGAGATTAGAAAAGAGCTTTTATCTATGGAAGACGGAGAATATATTGCTGATAATTTAGAAGCTCCTCTTAGGGCCATTGCTTTAACTTCTCATATGGGGCTTTCTACTGCATATTTAAACGACAGAGCCCCGTATTTAATATTTGCTCAGCAGTTATTAGCTTTTGGAGATAGTGGGGATATTTTTATTGCCATAAGTACATCTGGCAATGCTAAAAATATTATACATGCTTCTAAAGTTGCTAAGGCTATGGGAATAAAAATAATATCTTTTACCAACAATAATGGCGGCAAACTTGCTGAAATGGCAGATATTGCTATAAAAGCACCTGCAAAAGAAACATATATTGCTCAGGAATATCATGAAGCTATTTATCATGAAATTTGTATAAGAGTAGAAGAATATTTCTTTAAAGAAGATAGATAATAATAGTTTATGAAAATACTTCTAATAAAACAAACTTCTCTTGGCGATGTGCTTCATGCAACACCTGTTATTAGGGCATTAAAAAAATGGAAAAGCGACTGCACTATTGATGTAGTAACAGATAAAAGAGCTTTAAGCATACTTGAAAATAATCCATATATAAATAAATTATATGTACTTGATATATATAAATACGAAAAAGAAATATTTGCTTCGCCTTCTAAATTTTTCTCTACAATTAAAGAGTTTTTTTTTCATATTAAAGAAGTGAGAAAAGAGCATTATGATATAGCAATAGATTTACAAGGTCTTGAAAGAAGCGTTATATTTCTTTATTTGTGCCATTCAAAAAATAAGTTTGCCAAAGGAAAATGGTTTGGAGTTAAAAGCAATTATTATAAAGATATTAATGCTATAGTTGGTTTAATTTCATTTTTGGATTATATTGACTGCCCGAGTGATGGTACTGACTTAGATTATTTTTTGCCAAGCAATATAGAAGATATTTTTAATAAAAAAATAGAAAGTTTAAATATAAAATTAGATAAAGATTATATTTTGTTTTCTCCTTTTTCAAGGTGGGATACTAAAGACTTATCTGTAAAGAAGTCTAGGGAGATAATTGAAGAGATAAGAAAAATAAGTAAAATACAAATAGTGGTGTCAGCAACAAAAGACTATAATGAAAAATGCATTGAAATAGCCAATGGTTTTGAAAATGTATTAAACACATCGAGCTATTTTAATTTAAATGAATTAGCTTATTTAATAAAAGAGTCATTGGGAATGATTACAGTTGATTCTTTTCCAATGCATACGGGGTGTGCTTTTAAAAAACTGCTTATAGCGATATTCGGTCCAACTAGTGAAATTAGGGTAGGGCCTATAGCAGAAAACTCTGAAACAATTAGGGTAGAGGGTTTAGAATGTGCAAGATGCTACAAAAGAAAAAACTGCCCAAATAATCATGTATGTATAGAAGATATAGATGCAAAATTGGTAGCAAATAGGATACTTCAAAAAATAGGGTATTTATAATAATATACTTGTTTAAAAACTACTTGAGAAGATTACTTTTATAACTAAAAAATTTATTTTTGATAAAATATAATTGTATTAAATAATATATTATACTAATAAAAGAACTGGGGGTTTACCCTACGGGTACGCTTTGCAGGGGGGCAAAGCCCCAATTATAAATTTAAAATACTAAAAAATTAAACAGTATAACTATTTATTAATTTAGTTTTGAAATAAATCTGCTTTTTATATAAAAATATATTTTAATAATTAGGAGCTTTAGAAGTAATTTTTACATCATGTACATGGCTTTCTGCAAGACCTTGATTTGTAATCTTCAAGAATACTGCCTTTTTCTGTAACTCTTCTATAGTTTTAGCACCAATATAACCCATTCCAGAACGAATACCGCCTGTAATCTGATAAACAACATCAGCAACATGTCCTTTATATTCGGTAACCCCTTCTATACCTTCAGGAACAAATTTAGATTTATTTACAACCTCGCTTTGAAAATATCTGTCTTTACTTCCATGAAGCATAGCACCAACAGACCCCATTCCTCTATAAGGCTTATATTTTTTACCGTCTATTATAATAACATCACCTGGAGCCTCATATGTAGAAGAGAAAAGTCCTCCAGCCATTACAGCATCAGCCCCTATAGCAAAAGCCTTTACTATATCACCAGAATATTTTATACCGCCGTCAGCAATAGCACCCACATTATTTTGTTTAGCTATCTCAGAAGCATCTTCTATAGCAGTAAGCTGAGGAACCCCAACTCCTGCAATAATTCTTGTTGTACATATAGAGCCAGCACCTATACCTATTTTTATAGCATCAACTCCCGCATCAATCAAAGCCTTAGCTCCGTCCTTTGTAGCAATGTTTCCAGCTATAACTTCTACTTGAGAATATTTCTTTTTAATATCAGCTATTGCATCTAATACATTTTTTGAATGTCCATGTGCTGTATCTATTACTATTACATTTACACCAGCTTCTATTAATTTCTCTGTTCTTTCATATCTATCATCAGATATTCCTATAGCAGCAGCAGCAATTAAAGAACCTTTTTCATCAATGCTTGCTTTTTCTTTATTTTCTATATTTTTAAAACTTTTTACAATTTCTACTTCTTTAGCCTGTTGTTCTAAAGGCATATTTTTATGTATAACTCCCAAAGCTCCGCATAAAGCCATTGCTATAGCCATTTTTGATTCTGTTACTGTGTCCATAGGGGAACTTATTAATGGAGTTTTTAATGTGATTTTTTTTGTTAATTTTCTTTCTAAAGATACATCTTTGGGAAGAATATCTGATTCTTGGGGTACTAATAATACATCGTCAAAGGTTAGAGCTTCTTTCAAATTAGCTGGCATAAGATAAAATCCTTAAAATAAAAATTCAATAAACAGTTATATAATAAAACTATTTTTATTGCAATTGTTTTTTATTATATTTTGTGTTTAGGAGCCATACATATTGCACGTTTTTTTAGTTTAAAAAAAGTAGGTATTCCTTATAATATATATAGTTCAAATTTAAAGGAATACCTATGAAAGAATATACTTCAAATCAAAGAAAAAAGATAGTTCTAAAAATTAATAAAGTTAAAAATAAAGAAGTATTAGCTTTAAAATATAAGATTAGTATTAGAACATATTATTATTGGAAAAGCCAATTAGAAACTTATTCTATTATAAAACCTAAATCTACTAAACCTAAAACTAATAAAAATAAATTGAAAAATAAAAAGATTATTAAAAGAATAATTGAAATAAGAAAATTATACGGTTATGGTAAATTAAAAATAAAAAAACAATTAGAGTTAGAAGACATTAAAGTAGGAACAACAGCTATAGAAACTGTTCTAAAAGAAAATAATTTGTATAGAAGTAAAAAGAAAAAAATTAAGAGAAAACATAAAGGAAAGCATGCTATTTATATTAAAGAAGCAGGAGAAAAGGTACAAATAGATGTTAAATATGCTTTTTTTGGAGAAATACATTATTATCAATTTACTGCTGTAGATATAGCAACAAGAATGAGCTTTAGATATTTATACAATGAAAAAAGTCCATACAGTACCATTGATTTTATGAAACGGCTTATAGATTATTTTCCTTTTAGAATACATTGTATTCAAACGGACAATGGTACAGAATTTACTTACCGTAAACATTCATTTAATACTGAACACCCATTAGATATATTTTGTAAGAAAAACTATATTAAAAGGGTTTATAGTCCAATTGCATCACCTTGGTATAATGGCGTAGTAGAGAGTGCACATAGGCTAGACCAAAAAGAATTCTATGACTTTTGTACACAAGAATTAACCTTAGAAAAAGCAAATCTAAAATTAAGGAAATATAATAACTTTTTCAATCACAAACGAATACATTCTGCTTTAAATTATGATACACCTATGCTATACTTTAAGAAATTAAGGAATTCCTAACTGCAATATGTTTGGCACCTGTGCATTTTATTATATTTTGTTAGATATACTTTTAAATTTAAATAGAAATTAAATGCAGTATAAAACTAATAACGCCACTATAATTTTTTATAATCTATTTTGTAAAAATGATTTTAAACAATGAGAAGAAATTATATATAAAAAATCGTTTATAAAACTATATTATATATTTAAAAAAGTGTATGAATAATGAATTGAGATTATATAAAAATAAGACTAGAATATTCATTATTCTAGTCTTATTTTAATTAATTATTGTTCTACTAAAATATTTTTTTCAGTATTTTTATCAAAAATATGAAGTTTGCTTAAATCGAAATGCATAAATGCATGTTGATCTCTAGAATAATCATCACTAGTATTAATTCTTATAGTAACATGTGAATCTCCAAAGTTCATATATAAATAACTTTCAGAACCAATCACTTCAATTACGTCGATTATAGCTTCTATAGAATTAGTGCCAGAATTATTTTTATCTAAAATAATATTTTCTGGTCTAATACCTAATGTAACTTCTTTATCATTATAAGAATCATCTATTTTATCAAGCCTAGGGTCATTTAATTCTATTTCATATTTATCAAAACTAGCATACCATTTAGAATTTTTCTTAGCAAGTTTAGCATTGATAAAATTCATTTGAGGAGCACCAATAAATCCTGCTACAAATAAATTTTTAGGATGATTATAAAGAGTTTTAGCATCATCCACTTGCATAATATCCCCATCTTTCATAACAACAATTTTAGTACCCATAGTCATAGCTTCAACTTGGTCGTGTGTAACATATACAAATGTTGTTTGTAATTGTTTATGAAGTTTAATTAATTCAGTACGCATCTGAACTCTTAATTTAGCATCAAGGTTAGAAAGAGGTTCATCTAATAAGAAAACGGATGGATTTCTTACCATAGCTCTTCCCAAAGCCACCCTCTGACGCTGACCACCAGATAATGCTTTAGGTTTTCTATCAAGCAAATGAGCTATATCAAGTATTTGCGCTGCCCATTCAACTCTTTTTTTAATTTCATCTTTTGGAGTTTTTCTAAGTTCCAAACCAAAAGCCATATTCTTAAATACAGACATATGCGGATATAAAGCATAATTCTGAAATACCATAGCAATGTCTCTATCTTTTGGAGCTACATCATTTATGAGTCTATCTCCAATATAAAGTTTACCGTCTGTAATTTCTTCAAGACCAGCTATCATACGTAAAGTTGTAGATTTACCACAGCCTGAAGGCCCTACAAGAATTACAAATTCCTTGTCGGCTATATCCAAACTAAAGTCTTTAACAACCTCAACTTTGTTGTCATATACTTTTCTTACATGCTCAAATTTTATGCTAGACATAATATTATAACACCTTGCTTTTTTTATTTTTTATTTTAATACTTTTTATAAAATATTAAATTATTTACTATAATTATTAAATATAAAAAACTTATATTCTAAAGTTTAATAAATTTTTAGCCAATTGTCAAGCTTTTAACAAATATAATTTTACTTTTTTATGTCAATCTTTCACATTTATAACCGATAACATATAAATTAAAAAGATATACATATTTTTAACAGCTAATAAGATAATAATTTTATATTATTAAATTACCGCTTATCTTTTTACCATTCTAAAATCTAAATTTTCAGGAGCTTGTTCCTCCATTCTTACTTTTTTTATAAGTTCTTTATTAAATTCAACACCATCTTTTTTAGATTTTAGCATAGCAATATATTCAAAATAAACATCAAGTATATAGTTTTCTCCCTCCCTTATAGTAATCTGTTCCATTTTAAATATTTTTTCAAGTTTTTCATACTGTTTTAACGCCAAATACGAACGTGCGGCATATATAGCTATTTTTTCATAATATCCATATTTTTCGTATAGTTGTATTATTTTATCATATTCTTTTAAATAGTCTAATAAATAAAAATACTCAGCTAAAAAAGCTTCATCTATTTCTTTTCCATCAAAAATACTAATAGTATTTTCCATATAATAGAGAGCTTTTTTATAATCGTCTTTATTTTTATAATATACAGATATATTTCTGTAAGCAATTGCTGTAGGTTTAATATCTATTGATTTTAACCATATTTCTAAAGCTTTATCTTCTTCAAAATTTTCATAATATATAATTCCGAGATGTAAAAGAGAAGCTGCGTTAATTTTGCTAGAATTTTCTAATATATCTTTATAATCTATCATATATGATATTGGCAATTCTTCAGTTTCTAACTCATTCATATATCCATTTTCTAATAAATCAAGCCATATTTTGCAATCTTCTTTTATAGAATCTTTTGGGAATTTAAGTGCAGAAGGAGATTTTTTTAACTTGTATTTTTCTCTTCTAATATCTTCTAAAGCTCCCCAACCATTGCCATAGAATAAAACTTCATTAATTTCTAAATTTGATTCTTCTGAATATATTTTCATAAGGCTGTTCAAATAATTTTCATTAATATTATTATCAACTATTTTTTCTACTTTTTCTCTAGCCTTAGAATAATCTTCAGCAAATATATCATCATAATTATCTTTTAAATTATCAAAACTAAATGCCTGAATAAATTCTATTATACTGTTAGCATCCATATCAAAACCATTAACCTGAGTAGGCATTATACCAGCCTGAAGTTCAATATATTCTCCTTCGTTGTCTTTAGATAAAAAGCTTTCCCACTTTCTTCCGCCTTTCAAATTACCCCAGCAAAACATTTTTCTATATCTTAATTTATTTGTAGACCTTTCAAAAAACATAAAGCCATCATTATAAACAGCAGCTTCCCAAGGACTAATAGTATCTTTTTTAGTTTGAAAGAAGTATTCACTAGAATATTGGAAATTAAGCGGATAACTTCCATCTTCTACAAATGGAGTTTTTGGTAGTTTAGAAGCTCCAAATTTTTTTATAGCGTTTTCAGTAGAACCAACACTATCTTGATAAATATAAACTATATCTTCTGTAGAAGAAAAAACTCTTATATTTTTCTCTTCTCTAACAGCAATATTAGTCCACCAATACATAGATTTCTTATAGTCATCATCATTAATGATTTTTATATATGCATATAGATTTTTATCTCCATCTAATAATCTAAAATCTATTTGATAATATATTCTCTTTGTTCTTTCAAATTCATAAATTCTTAGAAACTCTTCATTATTTTTATCTTTCACTGTAGCAAAAAACAAAGGTTCGCATGTCTGAAGAGAATGACCAAACTGAGACACATTCCATTCTATTCCTCCAGAAAACCATGCATTCCTTGTAGCTAAATTGGCAAGCTGAAAAACAGGATTTTTAAATAGAATTTCTTTTCCTGTTTCTTTATCTTGCATAGAATATAACCTACCGCCATATTCACATAAAAAAACCGCCTTAATTTTATCATTTTCTATAACAACAGTCTTTAATTTTATATTAGTTCTATTTCTATCATATCTATCCTGAAGTTTATATGGTAATACTCTAAGACCAATTTCATAGCCTATATTTTCCATACTTTCTTCTGTGAGAGTACCATCACTTTGAATAGGTTTATCTTTTTGTCTATCTCTAAATATAGGTAAAGGATTTTCTCCTTTTAATAAACTTCCTTCTATTTGCAAATTGGAAATATATATTTTCATTTAAAATCCTTGATTATCCTTTTATCGCACCGCCAGTAACATTAGCAATAATTTTCTCTGAAAGTATAATATATAGTATAAAAGTAGGCAAGAATACTATAACAACCGCAGCAAACATACCTGCCCAATCACCGGTATATCTCATAGATTGAATCATAGAGAATAAGCCTACAGCAAGGGGTCTCATATTAGAATTATTAGCAAATATTAAAGCCATAAAATATTCGTTCCACACAGTAATAAAGTTGAAAATAGTAACTGTTATTATACCGGGCTGAGCCAATGGAAGCATTATTATCCAAAAAGTTTTCATAGGGCTGCATCCATCTATTGCTGCAGCTTCTTCAAATGTAAATGATAAATTTTTAAAGAAAGCTATGAGAAAGAATACAGTAAAAGGTATATTAATTCCTATGTAAAGTATTATTAATACCAATCTTGAATTAGTCATTTTAAGTGCAGTTACTATACCAAAAAGAGGCATAATAATCATAATAGCAGGTATACCTAAAGCCATTACAAACACTTTTTGTATTGCATTATTAAATTTAAACAGAAATCTTGCTAAAATATATGCAGCAGGTGCTCCAACTAATACTATTCCGAAACAAGAAATAATAGTGTATATAATGGAGTTTAAAAAATATTTAGCTACATTATGTGTAACTAATGCTTTAACATAATTTTCCGGATGCAAACCATCTTTAAATAAAGTATTTTGAAATATATTTGGTGTAGTAGAAAAAGAAGCCAATATTATCCAGCCTATAACTAAAAAAGTAAAAGCACACCAAAGCGATAATAAAGCATATCCTGGCAATAAATCAATTTGTTTATATTTTTTAGTCATTATTTTTCCCTTAAGAATTAAAATTCCAATTTTTTGTCTTTAAATATGGCATTTGTAATAATAGAAGATAAAACAATTACCAAAGTAAGTACTACTCCGACAGCAGCACCATTACCAACATTTCTATCTATAATAACATTATTATTAGCTCCAAACACTTCCTGATACATGTAAACCATAGGTGTAACGGTTCCCGGCTCTGGTATTAATGGAGAGAATAATTGCGACCAAACAAAAAAGCCTACAGCATTAATTGTCCATAAAACTACATTTGTTCTCATAATATCAGACAATAAAGGAAGAGTAATTTGGAAAAACTGCTGAAATGCATTTGCCCCATCAATAGTAGCTGCCTCATAAAAGTCTTTAGGTATTCTATCTATTCCTGCTATAAAAATAAGCATAAAATATCCAACCATACCAAAAGAATATGCTATAACCAATGCCATAAATACATTATCAGGAGAAGTCCATTGCATTTCTGCTAATTTATCTAAATGCAAAAAACTAAATACATTTTTTAGAAGTCCATATCTTGCATTATAAACATAATGAATCCACATAGTAGCCATAGCAACAGCAGATACTACGTTAGGTAAATATATAACTGACCTATAAAAAGATTTGAATTTTACTCCAGAAGTAAGAATAACTGCAAATAGTATGGCAAAAAAGAATATTATAATTCCACCTATAAGCCATATGAAGAAAATATTTTTCATAGACTGCATAAATACTTGACTATTTAACAGATTCATAAAATTCCCTAAACCTACAAAAGACCATTCAGACATTTTAGCCGATATAGAATCCATCTTAAAAAAACTCATTAAAATAGTTTTTATTGTAGGATAAAGAAAGATAAGTATATAAAGTAAAACTGCAGGAGCCAAAAAGAGAATAATCATAGGCAATCTAGTCTTTTTTAACATACTACTACTCCTATATAAAACTATGTTATTATGAAGTATAATTCATAATAACATAGTAATTAAGCATTTTTTATTATTTTATTTTTTTACTTCAGCTACGAATTGTTCAGCAGTGCTTTTACCAGTAAGAACACCTGTGAAAGCTGCTGTTATAACTGGAGTTTTATCAGGATTAAATTCAATACCTCCAGCCCAAGGATAGCAAGAACCTAATTTAGAGAATACCTCTTTAGCATCAGTTAATTGTTTAGGCCAGTCAGTAGTATTAGCCATAGGTACGCCATAAGTTTTTTCTGCTAACTGTTTATCCCATTCTCCAGTAGTAAGATGAACTATTAATTGGAATACTTCTTCTGGATATTTAGTATTTTTATTAACTTGGAAAGATTGTCCGCCATAATTTAAATCATAAAGACCAGATACTCCGTTAGGAACTGTAGGATAAGGGAATTGTCCCCAAGGGAAATCAGGACCTGTAGTAGGCATTATTTCATTAACAAGCCAAGTACCATTCAAATACATAGATACTTCGCCGTTTGCTATTTCTTGCTGACCTTGAGGATATTTATTTCCAGCTACGTTAGGAGATATATAGCCCAATTTATACATCTCTTCCCAATCTTTAGCAGCTTGTAAAACTGCCGGATCGTCCCATAAACCTTGTTGTACTAATTTTTTTACCCAATCAGAACCTTTATATCTTGCTATTTGATATCCGATTATTACATCAACATAAGCATCATCTACAGTTATAGGTATATATCCTGCTGCTTTTAATTTAGCACAAGCATCTTTAAACTCAGCCCAAGTTTCTGGAAGTTTTGTGATTCCTGCTTTAGCAAAATGGTCTTTGTTATACATGATTAGGAAAGTAAATGGCTGATATGGTACAGCATAAAGTTTACCGTCTTCAGAAAAAGTTTTACCTAAATCTAAAAGAGATTTAATTACAACATTTTGATATGCCTTTCCATCTGTTCCGTCATAACTTTTAGCAACATATTCGTCTAAAGGCAAAGCATACTTTCCCCAAGTTCTTATAGTTCTTTCTAAATCTTCATCCCATAAATCTATAGCCTGATTATTATCGAGAGCAGGCTGAAGAGTTTTTCTTATTTCTCTTCCGTTCCAGTTTACTTCTACAGCAACATCTGGATATTTTTTCATATAATCTTCTATTGCTGCTTTAATAACCTGTCCTTGTGGCTCTACTTCATTCCACATAGACCAATATACAATCTTTTTTTTGTTGGAATCATCTGCTTTACCGCAAGAGAACAAGAAAAAAACAAATACAAAACTACATAATAATAGAAGAACTTTTTTCATATTGAAAACTCCTAAATAAGTATACTACAAAGTATAATAATTTTTAACATCGTTGTCAATAAATAGATATGTTATTAATAATGAAATTATCATTTAAAAGAAGACATATCTATAACTTTATGTTCTAATCTTGATTTTTCAAGAGCAAATGCCATAAGATGACTTTTTAAAGATACAGAAGCAGAAGTAAATGGTTCTGTTTCTCCTCTTAAAGCACTTACAAAACCAGCCATAAATCTATCATCACCGCCATCATGACCAGAAACTTCAGGATTAGATTTTTGAGCTTCTTGTAATGGGTGATAAACTGTTAGATTTTTATTTTTATAATCACCATCACCAGCACCAAATACTGATACTTCTACAGTATCTGTTTCTGTAGTTGCTCTTATCTGTCCATGAGAACCCATAACTTTAATTGTTCTGCTCATCTCATCAGTAAATGCAGTCAATTCAAAAGTAACTGTAGTTCCGTCATTAAACTCAATAATATTAGACATATGATCGCAAACATTATTATCGCAATGATAAACACATCTTCCATAAGGACTAGTTTTTAAAGCCTCAGTCAATGCTTCTTTAGTATTTGCAGGAGCAACAACTGTAGCAAAAGATCTCTCTCTCTTATCCATTAAATGATAATAAACATCAACACTGTAAGGACAAGTTTTATATACAGGACATTTATCAGAACATCTCTCAGTAGCACCTTTAGGAGCACATTCTTTCTTGAAATGTCCTAAATTACCAAAACCAGCAACATGAGTGCATTCTTTATCATCACCAACTAAAGAAACTAAAATATCTAAATCATGGCAGCTTTTAGCCAATATTATAGGGCTTGATGTATTAGAATTGCCCCAATTTCCTCTAACAAAACTATGTGCCATATGAAAAGCTAAAATATTTTCATTATGTGCAATAGTTTGAACCTTACCAATAACTCCGCTTTTAATAATTTCTTTTATTTTCATGAAGAAAGGAGTGTATCTTAATACATGTGCCACCATTACTATCAATTTCTTTTCATTTGCAAGATTAACCATATCAATACATTCTTGTATATTCGGAGACATAGGTTTTTCAAGCATTAGATGATAGCCTCTTCTTAAACATTCCATAGCTGGAAGATAATGATCTTTATCACTAGTAGTAATAAATACACCATTAACATTTTTGTCTTTAATATACTCGAGCATAGGCTTCCAATCTGAAAATATTTGCTCTTGTTTTAACTCATGGAAATCGCCTACAATTTTTCTTCTCTCTTCTGAAATATCAGCTATCGCTACTAATTCGATATCATTTGAATGCTTCTTTATGTAAGAAGAATAAGCGAATAAATACCTGTTTCCAGCCCCTATAACTGCTATTTTTATTTTATTACTCATAATGTAATAACTCCTCATTTAATTAATTTTTTTATATTTGTTATTTATTTCCAAAATATGAAGTACTTTCAAATATATACTTTTTCAAAAATAAAAATGCTATAACCATAGGTAAAAGTGCAAGTAAAGAACCGCACATTATAACAGGATACTCAACTAAAGAGTTAGTAACCAAAGTGGATACTCCTACAGACAATGTATATTTATCTTGAGAAGAATTTACTATCAATGGCCAAAGCAAATTATTCCATGCATTTAAACCTGCTAGAACCGCTAAAGATAAACAAGTAGGCTTAGATAAAGGCAATATTACATGCCAAAATACTCTAAAATCATTAGCTCCATCTAATACAGCCGCTTCATATAATGACATAGGCATTATAGCATAAGCCTGCCTAAACATAAATGTACCAAAAGCACTAGGTATTAAAGGCAGCATAATGGCTAATAGTGTATTTGTTAAACCCATCTTTTGTATTAATAAAAATTGAGGCAATACATAAACTTGAGATGGAACCATAAGTACAGCTATGAAAACTATAAGAAGTATACGCCTCAATGGTAATTTTAAAAATACTAAACTATATCCAGCCATAGCAGAGAATAAAACCTGAAATATAACAACAACAATTGTAACAATAACAGTGTTATAAAACATTATCATAAAAGGAATAGTTTCAAATAAACTTTTAAAATTGTTTAAATTAATAGATTTAGGAAAAAATACCATAGGAACACTAATACTCTCTTGATATGTTTTAAAACAAGTAAGAAGAAGTATTATAAAAGGAAATATGCTAATAATAGCCCCTATAGTAAGGAAAATGTATATTATTACATTCCCAATTTTCTTTTCATTTTTAATAGATGCTGTTTTCAACATGTTAAACCTCAATTTTGATCATAATGAACCCAGTATTTTTGTAAAACAAACTGTATTATAGTAATAATTAATATGATTATTAAAAATATTACTGATAATGCACTGGCAACACCTTTTTGATTGTTAACAAAAGCATATTCAAAAAAAGTGTATATAACAGTAGAACTTTCTTGAGCAACTTTAGTATTTGCTGTTATGAGTCCGTATATAGATTCAAAGACCTGTAAAGAACTTATTGTAGTTAATACTGTTACAAAAAATAGAGTAGGAGATATCATTGGTATTGTTATATTAAAAAACCTTGATACAGCATTAGCTCCATCTATCTTAGCTGCCTCATAATATAATGTAGGTATATTTTGTAAGCCCGCATATATTATAATCATATTGTATCCAACTCTGCCCCAAACACCTATTAATACTATTACAAAAAACAAAGCATCAGATTCTCTAAGCCATGGAACCCCTACAAATCCCATAGAAACTAATATAGCATTGGCAAATCCAAAATCATAATTAAATATCCACTTCCAAATAGCTATTATTGCTATAGGCATTGCTATAACAGGTAAATAGAATAATACTCTATATATACCCACTCCTTTTATATTTTTATTCAAAGCTATAGCAAATAATAAAGAAAGTACTACACTTAATACAGTTGTAACAATAGCATATTTCATAGTAAAAATAATACTATGAGACAAATGTTCATTATTTAATACCTCTTTATAATTGGATAGCCCAACCCAACCAACTACATTATCAAAATAATCTATTTCCAAAAAACTATTAATGATATTTTGAACGAAAGGATAATAGTAAAATATTGCTAAACCTAAAAATGTAGGCAATATAAAAGCAAAAGCAACTAATATCCCTCTGATTCTATAATTGTTAATCATAATAATATCTGCCTATTAATTTTTTATTATTTAATATAACCTCTTACATTTTCAGAAAGAGCTTTTAATGTATCAGATGCTGGTTTATTTTCTTGTACTATAGATTTTACAGCTGTATCCATATCTTTAAAATATCTTGTAAACTCTAATGTAGAAGGATAAGGGAAACTATTAGTACAACTATAAACTATATTTGATATAGATTCTTTACTTACAGGTAAATTTTCTGTTTGTATGCTGATATAAGGCTCTGACAATGGGAAGAAAATACTAGTTTTAGCCTGTATTTCTAAACCTTCTGGAGAGTTCATAAACTTAAAGAACTCTATAGCAGCCTCTTTATTTTTACTTTTAGCAAAAATAGCATCTCCAACAGAATGTAAACAACTAGGATTTCCTTCTGTAATAACAGGAAGAGGTAAAATTATAGTATTAGACAATAATTCTGGATTTTTTTGCATAGAATATAATAATGTGCTTAAGTCCTGTAATATAGCAGATCTTCCAGCTAAATAATCTTCAGCAACTCTTATTTCACTATTAGGGTCTCTAGACCAAGGCTCATTAATTATTTTTGTATATAATTCTATAGCTTCTATTGTTTTAGGGTTATCCCAACCTATGTTAGTGCCATCTTTTATATCATAACCGCCATTACCAAAAACATAAGGTAAATAACCATTTTGTTCATTTAATTCCAAACCATATACATAACTATTAGCTGGCAATTTAGGTTGAAGTTCTTGAGCAACTTTTACTAAATCATCTAAAGTCCAATTATTATTAGGTATAGCAACATTAGCATCTTTAAATATTTTTGTATTAACAAAACATACTATAGAGTCCATACCTTTAGGAATAGCATAATAATTATTATTTTTAAAATAAATATCATGTGCAGGTTTTGGCATATTATCTGCATAAGATTTTAATTCAGGATCATCATTTATGAATGTTAAGGGTTCTAATATATTAGCAGATATGTATGTAGGAGCATTAGGGAAATTCATCCAAAATACATCTGCCATATCACTGCTTGAAGCTGCTGATTGTAACTTAGTGAAATATTGTTTAAAAGGTACTATTTCAGCAATAACCTGTATATTTGTATATTTTTCTTCAAAAGCCCTTTTTAAAGCATCAAAAGTATCATTATATGTAACATCCCAATACATATATCTTATTGTTGTTTTACCTTTGCTAGAAGAGCCTCCCGAACAGGATATTATAGCTAACAATAAAAATAAAAAACATAAACTTTGTCTAAAAAATCTCATAATAGACTTGTTTCAAAAGTACTTGACAAATCAATTTATAGTTTCAAAGAAGTAAGAATTATGTTAATATATTCGTAAAAAAGGATTTTATAAAAATGATTGATTGTCAAAGTGTGATTGGCTTAAAAAAACATATTTATTTCTTTTAGAAGAATTAAGAAAAGTATATAAAGGTTTTAATAATGGCAGACCAAGAAAACTTTCTTTGGAAACTATGCTTTTTATCACTTTTATATATTTTAAACAATA
>NZ_SAXY01000042.1 GCF_008016535.1 Brachyspira pilosicoli | reverse complement strand
AATTAAAAGAATATACACATTTTTATAACAATCAAAGATTGATTTCTTCGTTATTGTATATTACAATCAAAGAAAGAATCAAAAATATTATAGCAAGTAAAAGTACAATATCTATGGCTCCATGACAAGATTAATATTAATTTTAGTTTTTTATATAAAAAATATATATACTAAAAAAATTATTAAGTTTATCAATTTTTTGTTGTTCTTTTACCACTGCAAAGTTTTTATTTTCGGATACGTTTTGAGAATAACTGCGTTTAATGAAGTATATATTTTTATGTATAGATGAAATATCTTAGATTTATTCATATATTTCCAACATACAAAGTTAAAACACTCGCACTTTTTGGTTCTTTTGACGAAGTCCGCAGAGCGAAAGCGGGAAAAAGAACAATAATTTTTTTAATATATCTTAATATAAAAAATGATTCATTTACATCAAGATATTTGCAGGGTTTTGCCCCGTACCCTCAGTTCTTTTATTGGTATAAAAGAACCAAAAGAACTGCATTTAAGAAGTTTAGCTTTTTATGTACAGTCAAAATATAAATATTATTTTAGTTTTACATATTCTAAAAAATATTAATTATAGTATTTGCACTTTTTGCAACTTTTTGCTGCGGGAAAAAGTTGAATAAAATAAAAACTTTTATTAATAATATATTTGTTTAGCTATATTATTTTATAATAACACTATGTAGTCCCTTGTAATTAGAGCATCATAATTTTTGTAGCCTAATATCTCTAATATAGAATCAGAATGCTTGCCTATAATTTTATTTGTATCTTCAGAGTTATAATTAATAATACCCCTCGCAAACTCTTCGCCCTCTTCATCTATAATGCTTACAATGTCCCCTTTCTTAAAATTGTTTACAACCTTTGTTACACCAATAGGAAGAAGACTTGATTCTTTCTCTATAATAGCCTTTTTAGCACCATTGTTTACAACAAGTTTTCCTATAATAGTTGTAGCATAAGCAATCCATCTTTTTTTTGTGTTTAATTCATTGTTTTCTTCTACGGGGTAGAATATAGTTTTTTCTTTTGTAGTAAATATATTATTTAAAATGTTTGGAGTTTTACCGTTAGCAATAATCAAAGCACATCCTGACCTTGTAACAATTTTAGCGGCCTGCAATTTTGTTTTCATTCCTCCTCTTCCGCCTTTAGAAGCATCAAGCCCCAAACTTTCTATTTCTTTTGTAACCTCAAAAACTTCATGTATAAAATTAGCATTAGTATTAGTTTTAGGGTTATCATCATAAAGCCCATTGATGTCAGAAAGTATTATAAGTAAATCTGCATCAAGCTCACTGGCTACTAATGCAGATAGTTTATCATTATCAGAAAAACTTATTTGAGTAACATCGTATAATAATTTAAGCTCATCGCTTGAAACAGTGTCATTTTCATTTATTATAGGTATTACGTTATATTTTAATAATGTATCTAAAGTAGAGCGAAGGTTTAAATATCTTCTTCTGTTTGAAAAATCTTCTTCTGTAAGTAAAATCTGTGCAGTAACAATATCAAACTTAGAAAAGCCATCTTCGTAAATAGACATAAGCTGTGATTGCCCGATTGCGGCACATGCTTGTTTTAGAGATACTTCGCTTAAATCTGCAGCATTAATTTTTTTTGCCCCCAAACCAACAGCCCCAGATGTAACAATCAAAACCTCTTTGCCCATTTTTTTATATTTAGCTATAGCCTCTATAAAAGAATATATTCTAGCTAAAGAAATATATCCTTCATCATTTCTTAATACATTAGTTCCAAATTTGAAAACTATTCTTTTTATGTTGTTTAAATCTATATTTTTCATGCGAAATATTATAATAAAAAAATAAAAAAAATAAAGTTAATAATTATAAATATATCAAAAAAATATTATTATCACTAAAAATAAATAAATAAATAAATATATTTTAAGTAAATTGTTTTCTTATGCTTGAAATTATACTTATATATGTTAAAATAATAGAAAATAATTTTAATTAAATCAGGGTTAAATTAATTATGAAAAATTCTCAAGTATTTATTGATGGAGTATGGAAAAATAATCCTACTTTCGTACAGATTCTTGGAATGTGTCCTAGTTTAGCAGTAACAAGCAGTGTTATGAATGCCATAGGTATGTCAGTGGCTACTATATTTGTACTTGTTTGTTCATCAGCTTTGATTTCTATAGTCAAAAAAGTTTATGCTAATGAAGTAAGAATTATGGGATACATTGTAGTAATAGCAGCTTTTGTAACTTTAACAGATATAGTTATGAAGGCTAAGTTTTACGCTTTATCATTGGCATTAGGGCCATATATACCACTTATTGTTGTAAACTGTATAATATTGGGTAGGGCAGAAGCTTTTGCTAATAAGAATGGTATTATACCTAGTATTTTTGATGCTTTGGGTAATGGTGTAGGTTTCTTTATGGCTTTATTATTATTAGGTTCTATTAGAGAGATTTTGGGTAATGGCACTTGGCTTGGGTTTGATATAGTTGGTACAGTAAGAGGTTTTGTTGAATCTGCTATGCCTTTTGCTTTAAATGCTTATAATGAAATTACTACTCCTTGGATTGTGATGATATTAGCTCCGGGTGCTTTCTTTACTTTGGGAGTATTAATAGCTATTAAAAGAACTATAGATGCTAGAGTGAGGTAATTATTATGAATTTAGTACTTCTTTTTGTTGCTACTGTGTTAGTTAATAATTTTGTATTAACTAAGTTTTTAGGTATATGTCCTTTTTTGGGTGTTTCCAATAAATTAGATTCTGCTGTAAGTATGGGTATTGCGGTTACATTTGTACTTGTGCTTACTGCTGCTGTTAGTTGGATGATACAATATTATATATTAGTGCCTTTTAAAATTGAGTTCTTACAGACTATTTTATTTATTATAGTAATAGCTGCTTTGGTTCAATTTGTAGAGATGGTTGTAAGAAAAACTAGTGAGAGTTTATATTTATCTTTAGGTATTTATCTTCCTCTTATTACTACTAACTGCTGTGTATTAGGTTTAGCTTTATTTGGTGTTTTATATAAATATAATTTTATACAGAATATAGTATTTGCTTTAGGTGCTGGAGTTGGTTTTACTTTGGCATTGGTTATAATGGCTAGCATTAGAGAGCGTTTAGTAACTGCAAACATACCAGAGGCTTTTAAGGGTCCTGCTATGCCTTTTATTACTGCTGGTATATTAGCTCTTATATTCTATGGTTTTTCAGGTATCATAAAAATCTGATATTTCTGAGATTTTTTATTAAAGGATAGTAAAAATGGTTACATCTATATTAGTGGCTTCAATATCTTCTGCTTTAATAGCTTTGATATTGGCTGTTTTATTAATATTTTCTTCTAAAATCTTTAGAGTTGAGGTTGATGAGAGGGTTACAGAAGTGACAGAGATGCTTCCTGGTGCTAATTGCGGGGGATGCGGTTATCCGGGCTGTGCTCAATTTGCTAAGGCTTTAGTTGCTGATGAGGCTCCTGTTGACGGCTGTTCTGTGGGTGGTGCTGCTACTGCTGAGGCTGTTGCTAAATATTTAGGCAAGGTTACTCCGCCTCAAAAAGAGAGAACTAGAGCTTATATATTTTGTCATGGACATAAGGATATAGCTAAATCTAATCAGGTTTATAATGGTGCTCAGACTTGTGTTTCTGCTGTTATGGCTGGAGGAAACAAGGACTGTTCTTATGGCTGTGTTGGTCTTTATGATTGTATGAAGGCTTGCGATTTTGGTGCTATTATTAAAAGTGAGACTGGGGTTCCTATTATAGTTGAAGATAAATGTGTGTCTTGTAATGCTTGTGTTAAGGCTTGTCCTCAAAAACTTATAGAGATTCACCCTGTAGCTCAAAAGTTTCATGTGTACTGTAAATCTAAAGATAAAGGTCCTATTGCTAAAAAGGCTTGCGATAGAGCTTGTATAGGATGTAGTATTTGTGTAAAAAACACTAAAGAGGGCGGTATGAGAATGGACAATAATTTGGCTATAGTTAATTATGAAGATTATGCTATCACAGAAGAGAGTATAGCTAAATGTCCTACTAAAGCCATTACTGACGAGAGAGTTAATTCTGTAGTGAATCTGTAATCAATAATTAATATGAATAAATTGCAAGGGTATGCTTGAAGAAAGTGTGCCCTTGTTTTTTATATTGATTGAAGTTATTATATGATTGAATAAGTATATTTTGTAATTTTTATTTTATTCAACTTTTTCCCGCCTTCGCGGTGCGGACTTCATCAAAGTTTTTACCCTACGGGTACGCTTCGCGAAAGTGCAAATGCTTTAGTTTTATATCTTTGGAATATATAAAACAGTATTAATATTTTGTATATACATAAAAAGCTATACTTAATTAAATGCAGTCCTTTTGCTTCTTTGGGTCACCAAAAGAAGTGGGGGTGTGGGGCTAGTCCCCACAAATTACAAACTAAAAAAAATTCTCACATAAGTTTTTTATTTTATTCAAATTTTTCCCGCAGCTCGCACCCACAGGCACTTCCTTCGGTCGCGGTGCGGACTTCGTCAAAAGAACCAAAAAGTGTGAGTGTTTTAGCTTTATATTTTGGAGTATATAAAATAATGTCTATATTTTTTATATACATGAAAAGCTAAATTTTATAAAATGCAGTTCTTTTGCTTCTTTTATACCAATAAAAGAAGTGGGGTGCTGCACAGTGTGTACTTCGTTAAGGGCAAAGCCCTGCAAATAATTAAAAAATAGAAATTTAGAAAATATAAAAATTGACAAAACCTCAAATCTTTTGTATAGTTTAAGCACTAGAGGAAATAAATATGTTTAGAGATAGCACTATAACAACCAAAGATATACTAAAATCTGTTAGACAAATAGAAATAAAAACTTCGCGTATAGTAAACTCTTATTTTGCTGGGCAGTATCATTCTGCTTTTAAGGGACATGGTATAGAGTTTGATGAGGTGAGAAAATATAATATTGGAGATGATGTGAGGGCTATGGATTGGAAGGTGAGTGCTAGATATAATGAGCCTTTTATTAAGAGGTTTAAAGAAGAGAGAGAGCTTAATGTTATTATATTAGCGGACTTTTCTGCTTCTACTGATTTTGGACTTACAAAAACTAAGCATAATCTTATTGTAGAGCTTAGTGCTTTATTATCTTTTTCTGCTCTAAAAAACAATGACAAAGTTGGGCTTTTAATATTTACCGATACTGTTGAAAAGTTTATTCCTCTAAATAAAGGAAAAAATCATGTGCTTAGAATTATTAGAGAGCTTATAGAGTTTGAACCTAAAAGTGCTGAAACTAATATTGCTAATGCTTTAGAATATTTTAATAATATACAAAAAAGAGATAGTATTACATTCCTTATAACGGATGCATGTTCTGATTTGCCGAAAAAACAGATAGACATTACAAGAAAGAGAAATGATTTTGTGGTGTGTTTGGTTAATGATAAATTAGAATATGAAATGCCGCATTTGCTTGGTACATTAGTTTTATCAGATTTAGAGAATGATGAGTATGTTTATTTTGATATGGGCAATAAGAATGTGAGAGAGGCTTATATCAATGAGCAGAGTAAAATGCTTGAAGATAAATTACAGTTTTTAAAAAGAAACTCTATAGAAAATATAGTATTAGATACATCTAGTAATTATATTAACGAGGTTATGAAATTTTTTATCAAGAGAAGAAGATAGCGATTTTTTGCTTGCTTAGTAGAATCATGTAGTTTATAAAAGAAATTTATATTGTTAGAATATGTTTTGTGAAGGACTGTATTTTATTAAGTTAATATAATAATTGTAGTATAAATTAATAAGTTGTCTTACAATAAAAATAATGAATATGATTTAGTATTATTTTCTTAACTTGCACTTTTTGCAACTTTTTGCGGCGGGAAAAAGTTGAATAAAATAAAAAACTTATATGACATTTTTTGTAAGTTTGTGATTTGTGGTGGCTTTGCCCCCTGCGAAGCGTGCCCTTAGGGTACACACCCCCAGTTCTTTTATTGGTATAAAAGAACCAAAAGAACTGCATTTAATGAAATATAACCACAACATATAGCATTATTTTATATATATTAATAATCAGTAAAATTAAAACAATATGAATATTTATTAATATATTTTAGCAATAATTTTATTTTATATAAACAAAAAAGGAAACAGCGTTATTTACTGCTTCCTTATTTTATTTTTTAGATTATTTATTTTAATTATCTTCTTTTAATGAATTTTCCTATAGGTATAAAGTCAGCAGGGTTTAATGCCACGCCGTTTCTTCTTACTTCAAAATGTAAATGGCTTCCTGTAGAATTACCAGTGCTTCCCATTCTTCCTATCATTACACCAACACCCACATTAGCACCAACTGTGGTAGTGATTTTATTTAAGTGTCCGTAGTATGTAGTGTATCCTTTGTCATGACGAACTATAACCAAATTTCCAAAGCCGCCGCTGTATCCTGCAAATATAACCTTTCCTTTTCTAGCAGCATATATAGGAGTATTTAATCCGCCCGGTATATCTACTCCTAAATGTTTTCTTCTTACTCCTGTGATTGGGTGTATTCTATATCCAAACACACTGCTTATTCTTGTTACAACTGTAGGTAAGCTGAACATTTGACCGAACTTATCTATTCTTTCATCTAATGTGTATTTAGCACCGGGTAAAAATATTTCATCTCCAGTGTTAATGTTGTCTCTGTCTATTTTGTTAAAGCTTAATACTCTGTTAAGTTCAACATCATATCTGTCGCTAATCTCTTCTAATGTTTCATTCTTCTTAATAACATAAAGCAAACCATTTCTATTTGGTATCATTATAGTTTGTCCAGGCCTTAATTTGTTGGCATTGCTTATTTTATTAACACTTACTATAGTATCTAAATTAGCACCTATTTTTTTTGATATGCTGCTTAAATTATGACCTTCTTCTATTGTATATTCATCATATTTAAGGCTGATAGTACCATCGCTTACAAGCGAATCATCAGAAACTAAATAATCATAAAAAGCATCAGATGCCTTTTCTATAGAAGCAACAGGCGTAGAAGCAACTGCTGGCATATCTTTTATATCTTCTTCTGTAACTATATTATTAGTTTCTATTTTCATTTCTTTTACTTCACCTACTATTTTATTATATAATTCAGAAGTATTTTTTGAATCATCTATATTTTGAGCATACAAATTATTATTAGAATTTCTTTTAGCACCAAGTATCAAAAAATTAATTAAAACGATAAACATTATAAATGATACTGCTATTAATAATGATTTTTTTAGAAAGTATGGAAATACATTTTTATTACTATCTTCTATGAAATATTTTTTTATTTTTTGTATGATATTTTGTTTTCTTCGAACTCTTGTGTATTTAAATTTTCTCATGGCTGTAATTCTTTTAAATTTTAGATTATTAATTAAAAATTATTCGTTAGTATAATACTAAATTTTTATATATTGTCAAGTACATATAATGTAAATATTATCTAACTTTATATTAATTCGGTAAAAAAGAAAAAACTTTTAATATAAATTGTAAACATAATATTGAATTTATTTATTTTTATGCTAAAATCATATTATTATGAAAAGTTTTGTTGTATTATTAATATTATTATTTCAATTTTCTTTATACTCTGAAATAACATTATCTTTTGTAGGCGATGTTATGACTGGAAGCGATCATCCGGATAAAAGTTATTTGCCTCCCAATGAAGGAAAAGATGTTTTTAAAAGTGTATCATCATTTTTAAAAGCTTCAGATATAAGTTTTGCAAATTTAGAAGGAGCTATAGCAAACTCAGAGACAAAATCTGCTAAAACAGGCAAGCGTTCATATTCTTTTCGTATGCCTCCGTATATGGCTGATAGAATATCTGAGGCAGGCTTTGATATAGTGGCAGTTGCTAATAATCATTCAAGAGATTTTGGTGCTAAGGGTTATACTCAAACTCAAGAGTATGTTAAAAAAGCTGGAATGGAAGTTGTTGGCAATGTTTTAAATCAGGCTTCTTTTATAGACGTTAAGGGTAAAAAAATAGGCTTTTTGGCTTTTTATTATTTTTCTTATGCTAATAATGCGATACAGGATATTGCAGCTGCTAAGGCTTTAGTTGAGAAAACAAAAAAAGAATGCGATTTTTTAATTGTAAGTTTTCATGGCGGAGCTGAGGGAAGCAGTATGTTTAGGGTGCCTAAAACTACTGAATATTTTTATAAAGAGAATAGGGGAGATGTTTATAAGTTTGCAAGGGCTGTTAGTGATGCAGGTGCTGATTTAGTAATTGGTCATGGTCCGCATGTGCTTAGAGCTATGGAAATGTATAATAATACTTTTATAGCTTATTCTCTTGGTAATTTCGTTGGATATAGACAATTCTCTTTATCTGGAAACAATGGAATTAGTGCAATACTTCAAATTACTTTAAATGATGATTTAAAATTTTCTAAAGCAAAAGTTATACCTGTACGTTTAGTAAATGGCGGAATACCTAGTGTTGATTCAGCTAATACTGCTATAAAAAAACTAAATGAATATGCAGATTTGGATTTTCCAAAGACAGGTGTGAAGTTTGACAATAATGGTGAATATGTAAAATAATTTTGTTTTGTTAAAATTAAAAAACTATAAATATGTTTCATTAGTTTATTTATTTTTAACTTTTTATTATTTAAGTGTATTCTGGTAAAAACTCTATTTTAGGTGTGTCTAAAGATTAATTTATTATTTTATAGCTAAAACTTAAATATTTGCACTTTTTGTTTCTTTGACGAAGTCCCATAGCTGCGGGAAAAAGAACAATAAAATTAACTCAATTTTTTGTAAAAAACATTTATTTAAATAAGATATTTGCAGTGTTTTGCCACTGGAAGCGTGCCTGTAGGGTAGCACCCCAGTTCTTTTACGAGCAAAGGAAGTGCCTGTGGTATTGGTATGAAAGAACCAAAAGAACTGCATTTAATGAAGTATAGCTTTTTATGTATAGATAAAAATATATTATATTTATTTATATATATTTACCAACATACAAAGTTAAAACATTTGCATTTTTTGCAACTTTGACGAAGTCCGCAGAGCGAAGGCGGGAAAAAGTTGAATAAAACAAAAAAACAATATAAATATTTATTATAATATATATTTTTAGTAAGCCTAATTTTTTAAAATTCAAAATATTATATAAAAACTATATTTAATACTTAAAATTGGTAATTAAAAATTTGACCTTTTATACTTATTATTATAAAATACTATTTGTGAAAATATAGATAATGGAGTTATGATTATGAGTAAGTTTATAAAGTTTCTATTATTAGCTTATTCTATATTCTTATTTGCTTCTTGCGGAGGAGGAAATATACACGAAGAGGGAGTTTTGCGTTTGAATGTTGGTCCTGAACCTCAAACTATTGACCCAACATTAAACTCTGCTATAGACGGAAGTATGTATATAATACATGCTTTTGAGGGTTTAGCACAGAAAGATAAAGAAGGTAAAATTGTAGGCGGTGTTGCTGAGAGTTGGGATATTAGTGAGAATGGAACTAAGTATGTGTTTCATATTAGAAGCAATGCTAAATGGTCTGATGGAAAGCCTGTTGTAGCTGATGATTTTGTATATAGTTGGAGAAGGGCGGCTGATCCTAAAACGGCTGCTAATTATAGTTATCAGATGGAGCCTTTAAAAAATGCTAAAAAGATTACTGCTGGTCAGATGCCTGTTGAATCTTTAGGTGTTAAGGCTATTGATGATAATACTTTAGAGGTTACTTTGGAAGCTCCTACACCATACTTTGACCAGCTTATGGCTTATCCTGTTTATTTCCCTTTGAGAAGAGATATTGTTGAGGCTAATCCTGATACTTGGACTATGAGTGCTGATACTTATATTGGAAATGGTCCTTTTAAAATGACTGAAAGAGAAATTGACAGCAGAATAGTAATGGAAGTTAATACTAATTATTGGAATTTATCTGCTATAGTTCCTAAGAAACTAATTTTTATATTGATGGATAATCCTACTTCTGTTGTTGCTGGTATAAAAGATGGTTCTATATATTTCTCTAATAGGGTACCTACTCAGGATATGGATACATTAAAAGAAGAAGGATATTTAGAAATAAAACCTTATCTTGGTTTATATTATTATAGCTTAAATGTTACTAATGAAGCATTGAGAGATAAGAGAGTGAGAAGGGCATTAGCTTTGGCTATTGACAGAAATTATATAGTAGAGCAGGTTACAAGAGGCGGTCAAACTCCTGCTGCTGCTGTTGTTCCTCCGCAGATATCTGATATTACTGGAAGTTTTAGAGAAAATGGCATGGACAGTTTTAGTTTAAATCCTGAAGATTATCAAAAAAATATAGAAGAGGCAAAAAAATTATTAGCTGAAGCAGGATATCCAAACGGAGAGAATTTTCCTGTGCTTGAGTTTAAAACCAATCCTGGTGAACATACATCTATATTTGAAGCTATTCAACAGATGTGGAAAAATAATTTAGGTATAGATACTACTATAGTAAGCGAAGAGTGGGCAGTATTTCAATCATCACGTTATAGTAGAACTTATGTTATAGCAAGAAATGGTTGGATTGGCGATTATGATGACCCTATGACTTTTTTGGGTATGTTTTTAAGTTACAGTCCTCAAAATGTTGAAAGCTATAATAGTGCTATATATGATAGATTATTAGCTAATGCTTCTGCTACTGATGACAATAATATAAGAATGCCTTTACTTCATAGAGCAGAAGAATTGTTTATGGAAGATATGGCTATAATTCCTATATATTATTATACTTTGCCTTTATTGGTAAATGATAATTTAAAAGATGTTCAGTATGATGTGCTTGGCAAACATAAGTTTTTCTATGCTTATTATTACAACACTGAAAAATAATATTTTATAAAACAATAAATTAGAGGGAGGCTTTTGTATACTCAAGAGTCTCTCTTTTTAGTTTTAAAAAATTATTTACGCCCCCGCCCTATAAGATTTGTTGTTTAAAACTGAAGAATGAAATTTTTATTAATTTTATCGCTTTATTAAAAAAACCACTCCCGCCCTTGCTTTTATTAGTTTTTTAAGTTTCACTCCGCACGTTTAGCTTGCTTAAAAATATAATAAAAATTATTTTACAAATATCATTAAATATTTTTTGCTTAGTCTGCCGTGCGGTAAATAATACAGCAAATTTAAAAAAATCTTGGGTGGGGGCAGAAATTAGAATTTTAAACAAAAAAGAAAAGCTATGCAAAAATGAGAGTGTATACAAAAAAACTATAGGGTGGGGTATGTGAATTAAATTTTCAAACATAGTAGATTTTATTTATTACTGTTTAATACAAAATCTTCTACCTCTTTGAAACTATTTATATAATAATCGTTTTTTAAGTTTAGTAATGTTTGTTTGTCTGTGATACCATATAAGGCAATTATGGCTTTTATGCCGGCATTTTTAGCAAACTCATAATCTGGAATACCGTCTCCAACCATAATGCTTTCTTTTTCTATTAGACTATAATCTTTTTTTAAGTTATACCAAATATTTATATCTGGTTTTCTGTAGGGATAAATTCCATCACCTATAATAGCTTTAAAATAATTGTATATATTTAGTTTTTTTGCTGTTGTGATTGTTATCTTATTTGGCTTATTTGATATTATAAACATATTAATATTGAGTTTATAAAGAGATGTAAGTGTTTCTAATACATTGTCATAAAGCTTTGTATTGTCTGTAGAATGTTTGCTATAATAATCAATATAAAAATTATACACATCATTTTCAATACTTTCTAAATATTTTTTGTCATATTTATCAGCAAAATGATTTAACACTCTGTTTATTAAAAGTTTAGCACCATTGCCTACATATTTTTTTGTGTATTCTATATCTAAACTTGGAAATTTTATATGTTCCAAAGTTTTATTTACACTTGCATTTATATCTGGAATGGAATCTATTAATGTTCCATCTAAATCAAATATTATATTTTTAATCATAGTATATTTATGCAGAAACAGTTTTTTTATGAGTGTTTCTAAGTTCTTTTAACTCTTTTTTTAATCTTCTTTTTTGATATGATTCAAGCCTATCTATAAAAGTAATTCCATTAGTGTGATCTATTTCATGCTGAAGAACTTTAGCTATATAATCTTTAGCTTCTAATATTTGTTCTTTATTTTCTTTGTCTATATATTTTACTTTTATTTCTTTGTATCTTGCAACTTCATCACTTATTTTAGGAAAAGATAAACAGCCCTCTTCCAATATTTCAGTCTCTTCTCCATGCCAAATTATTTCAGGATTAATTAAAGCTAACTTAAAATCTGCTTTAGTTTCATCATCAAAATCAGGCACAGATATTACTATTACTCTTTTTAATACCCCCACCTGTACAGCAGCAAGTCCAACACCATTAGCCTTATACATAGTTTCAAACATATCATCTATTAAAGTTAAAATCTCTTCATCTACATTTTCAACATAAGATGATTTCTGCTTTAATCTTTCATCTCCATAAATCACTAATTCTCTAATCATATATTTTTTATACTCCTCGTAAAATCCGCTTCTTCTATTAATAATAGTTATTATATAATAATAAACTTTTTATTTATAGTCAAGTGCTAAAAAAGTAATATTCTAATTAAATATTAGTATTGAAGTTTTTTATTTTTTTATTATACTTTTAGAATGAATAGAAGAAATCAATTTTTTGATAAGATAATAAAAAACTTCGATAAAGTTTCGGATGCAGAAAAGAAAAGAATAATTGAAAGACTTGCTTTACTATCAAATTCTCAAAACGTAATAATAGAGAATTTAGAAGAAGGCATAATAGCAATAGATATCAACGGCATAATTCAAGGTATAAATAAAAAGGCATGTTTTTTATTATCCATTCCAAGAAACTCTGAAGATAAAGCAATTTCCAAATGTATAAATAATACCAACATAGGAAGATTAATATTAGAATTATTAGAAGCAAATAACACAGATACTAAAATTATAAAAGATGATAAAAACGACAGAATGCTTCAAATAGATATTTTGCCTCTTGGAGATTCTGGAATCATTATAGGTACTTTAATAAAAATATTTGATATTACAAAAAGCTATGAAAGTGCCCAAAAACTCAAACGTGCAGAACAATTAGCCTCTTTTACAACGCTTGCGGCGGGTGTTGCTCATGAAATAAAAAATCCTCTTGGCTCTATTTCTATATATGTGCAATTAATAGAGAAGATTATTAAAAAAAATATGGACAATGATTGCCAATGTTATAATGAGTTTAAGGATTATTGTAATATTATTAAAGAAGAGATTAGCAGGCTTGAAGATACTATTAATTCATTTTTATTTTCTGTGCGTAAATTGGTGCTTAATTTGGAAGATGTTAATATAAACTCTTTAATAATTTCTACTGTTGATTTTTTGAAATATGAAATAGAAAATAATGATATAAAAATAGATATAAAATTTGATATAGAAAATTTAATTTTAAAAATAGATGAAAGATATATAAAGCAATGTTTAATTAACATAATACAAAACTCAATAGATTCAATTGTTGAAAAGAAAAAGCATAAAGAGTTTAATATAGAAGATAAGAGCATATCAATAAAATTAAAGTTATTAGATAATTATGCTTTAATATCAATTAAAGATACAGGGATTGGTATAAAAGAAGAAGAGCTGCCAAAGATATTCGAGCCATATTTTACAACCAAAAGAAACGGCACAGGCTTGGGTCTTACGAATGTGATACGAATAATAGAGGCACATAATGGCAGTTTTAATATAGAAAGCGAATATGGAGTTGGAAGCGAGGCTATTATGAAACTTCCTTTAATGCTTGAGAATCAAAAATTTTTGGAGAGTGATTTTTAATTTATGCCTAAGATATTAGTTATAGACGATGAGAAAAACATAAGAGACGGTATAAAGAAGTCTTTAGAATACGAGGGCTATGAAGTAGTTACAGCTGAAAACGGAGAGAAGGGAATAGAAACAGTTTATAAAGGCGGAATTGATTTAGTTATCACAGACTTAAAAATGCCTGAAAAGACTGGAGAAGAGTTTTTACATGACATATTAGAGTTTGATAAACATATACCTGTTATAATACTTACGGGGCATGGCAATATAGAAACTGCCGTTGATATGATGCGTCTTGGTGCTTATGATTTTATGACTAAGCCTTTTAACATCGACAAAATGCTTCTTATTATAGCGAGGGCATTAGAAAATAAAAATATAAAAAAGACAAATGAAACATTAGAAAAAAGAGTGGACTATCATGAAAGTTTTTATGGAATGATAGGACACAGCAGTAAGATGCTTAAAGTTTATGAGGCAATAAAGCAAGTTGCAAGAACAAAGGCTACTGTGCTTATAGAGGGCGAAAGCGGAACTGGTAAAGAATTGGTTGCCAATGCAATTCATCAAATATCAGACAGAGCGAAACAGCCGTATATTACAGTGAACTGTGCTGCACTTTCTGAGGGTGTTTTAGAGAGTGAACTTTTTGGGCATGAGAAAGGTTCTTTTACAGGTGCAATAGATAAAAAAATAGGTAGGTTTGAGGCTGCCAATAAAGGCACTATATTTTTAGATGAGATAGGTGAGATTAATCAGGTTGTTCAGGTAAAACTTTTGAGGGTGCTTGAAGAGAGGGTTATAGAGAGGGTAGGTTCTAATACTCCTATTAATGTTGATATTAGGGTTATTGCTGCTACAAATAAAAAATTATTAGATGAAGTAAAAGAGGGTAGGTTTAGAGAAGATTTATATTATAGGCTTAATGTTATAAAAATAGAGATGCCTCCACTTAGAGAACGCAGAGAGGATATACCATTGCTTATAGATAATTTTATTAAGGAGTTTTCTCAGGTTCATAATATAGAAATTAGTAACGTAGATAAAAAAGTATATAAATTGTTATCTTCTTTGAAGTGGGAAGGCAATGTACGTGAGCTTAGAAACACTGTAGAAACTATGGTTGTAATGTCTAAAGATGGTAAGATAGATGAAAGTAATATTCCTAGTTGGGTTTTAAGCTCTGGCGGAGATGATTTTGTAATAGATAAAGAGATGACATTAGAAGAACTTGAGAAAAAGTATATAAATCATCTTTTAAGCAAAAACAATTTTAATAAAGCACAAGTAGCAAAGATTTTAGGCATAGAGCGTGCAACGCTTTACAGGAAGCTTAAAGATTATAATGTTGATTAATTGTAGTTAGTCCCCACAAATAATAAAAAACATAAAAAATTTATTGTTCTTTTTCCCGCCTTACGCGGTGCGGACTTCGTCAAAGAACCAAAAAGTGCAAATGTTTTGGCTTTATATTTTGGAATATATAAAATAATGCCTATATTCTGTATATACATAAAAAGCTATACTTAATTAAATACAGTTCTTCGCGAAGCGTATCCGAAGGATATAAGGTTCTTTTATACCAATACCGAGTAGGTGCCTGTCGGCAAAAGAACTGGGGGTGCGCACCCTAAGGGCACGCTTCGCAGGGGGCTAGTCCCCGCAATAATTAAAATTAAAAAATAAATTTTAAAAACATCTAAAATTTTTAGTATATACCCAACAACATATTTTTTATATAAGTTTTTGTTTTATTCAACTTTTTCCCGCCGCAAAAAGTTTTCGCCCTCCGGGCACGCTTCGCGAAAGTGCAAATATATTATTTTAGTATATAACAAATATATAAAATAATGTCATATGTTTTGGATATGTTTCATAAAAATGCAGTTCTTTGTGAAGCGTATCTGAAAGGTAAAAACTTTGACGAAGTATATACCCTGTAAGGCAGGAAAAATTGAATAAAAAAATTATATAATAAAAGGGACTTTTAAAAGCCCATTTATAATCTTATTTATTTAAAAATTATTTCACAGCTGTCATTATAATGTCACCTGTATCTACTTCTCTTGGGTCTGTTTTTGTGAGAGATTTTAATTCGCTATAATTTGACATTATTATAGGAGATGTTATATCATATTCTTTTTCAACTTCTTCTTTTTCAAATTCTATAAGTAAAGTACCAGCTTTTACTTTATCTCCTTCTTTAACATGAGATTTGAAATATTTTCCTCCAAGTCTTACAGTATCCATTCCTATATGTATTAATATTTCTACACCTCCAGATAATAAACCTATAGCATGATTTGTATCTATCATAGTAATAACTTCACCATCTACAGGAGCATATACTTTACCTTCAGAAGGTATTATAGCCATTCCATCTCCAAGTGCTTTGCTTGAAAAAGCCTCATCTTTTACTTCTGTAATATCAATTAATTTTCCTTTTATAGGTGATTTTATTTGAATTTTTTTAGAGAATAATCCCATAATATAACACTCCATTTTTTTATTGATTATTTGTAGTAAGTTTAACATAAACAATTATAATGTAAAGAAGTTTATTAAACAATATTAAAAAGTTAATTTCTTATATTAACAATATCAAAAACTTTACTTTCTTCAAATTTTGATAATTTTTCTTTTTCAGTAACAGTGATGAATACTTGTCCTAATGTTTTTATATATTCCAAAATACTTTCTCTTTTTATATTATCAAGTTCAAGCATAGCATCATCTATTAGCAGTATTGGAGTTTTTTTTCTGTATTCATATAGTATCTTTTCACTTGCTAGTTTCATTATGAGAGTAAGCATTCTTTTTTCGCCTTGAGAAGAAAATTTCCTTGATAGAGAATCTTTATAAAAAAATTGATACTCAGCTCTATGTATGCCGAAATATGTGGTACGCATTTTAATTTGTTCTTTTATTGTGTTTTCTAACTTCTTTACATACTCATTTTCATTTTCTATATCTTCTATAGTGGATAAATATTTTATTTTATAAGGATTATCATTTTTAAAAATTATTCTATATATTTCATTCATTTTCTCTTCTAGAAGTATAGAATATTTTTTGTTTTCATTTGCAATATATAAAGATAATTTTGCTATATCATCATTATAAATATGGGCATCATTTGGGTTTGTTGTTAAATAAATATTTCTCATTTTTAGAAGTTTATTGTATTTTATGAGCGATAAGAGATATTCATTTGAAATGCTTGAGATTAGCATATTAAAATAATCTCTTCTAAGTTTGGGCTCTTGTGTTACCATATCTGTATCATTTGGTAAAAATATAACATATAGTATTTTGCCTATTAGATTTTTTCTTGACTGTATTTCTTTTTTATCTATAAATACTTTTTTTGTTTTTTTTTGATATGCTATTTCTATATTAGTATCATAATTCAAATCATCTTCTTTGAATATTCCTCTTAAAAAATAATTATCATTTCCATATTTTATTAATTCTCTGTCTAAACGAGTTCTAAAAGATATGCCGTTTCCAAGAATATATATAGCTTCTAATATGTTAGTTTTACCGCATCCATTACTGCCGTATAATATATTAATATGGTTTGAAAACTCAAATGTATTTTCATTATAATTTCTAAAAGAACGTAATGTTAGTTCTTTGAGTATCATAAATATCCTTAAAATATAATAATTTATATACTATAACTCTAAAAGTCTTAAGATATTTAATTATTATAAATCTATTTTTTTGTATAATACAACGTCCTTGCCGCTGTCAAGAAACTCTCCTAATTTAGGAACTATTGTTTTAAAATGATTGCTATTATTATGAGATTTAATGGCCTCTTCATCTTTCCATTCTTCTATAAAAGTTAAAGACCTGCCGTCTATACTTTCATAAATATCATAAGCTATGCATCCTGCTTCTTTTCTGCTTTCTAATATTAAATCTTTAGCTAATTTTAAAAAATCATCTTTTTTATCTTTTTTTATATAGTTTGTGGCTACAATTTTAATCATTATTTGTATCCTTATTGTTAATTCTTTTATTATATTTATTTTGTGCTATAGTGTATGATTCAAATAATATAGTCTTTATAGCTTCTATTACATTTTCACCCAAATCATTATCTATATTTTCTCTCTCACTTTTACTAAAAGAAGATAAAACATAATCATTAACTTTTTTTCCAAAGCTAGGTCTTCCTATTCCAACCCTCACCCTTATAAAATCATCAGTTTGTAATTGAGCTATTAAACTTTTTATACCATTATGTCCTCCAGAACTTCCGCCTTTTTTTATCTTAAAAGTTCCAAATGGTATATCCATATCATCATATATTACTATTATATCTTCTGGTTTTACATTAAAGAATTTAGATACATAAATAGCAGATTCTCCAGATAGATTCATAAAAGTTTGAGGCTTCAATAGTATTAAATCTGTGTTATTAACTTTTGCTCTTGTAAATAATGACTTTTTTTTGTTGTTCTCGAATTTAAGAGAGAGGTTTTGTGCTAATTTATCAATAATAATAAAACCTATATTATGTCTATGATTTTCATATTCTTCACCCGGATTACCAAGTCCAATTATAAGTTTAGTCATAGATACTTCTTTTTAGATGTTTTATTATTAGATTCAAATAGAACTTTGCATATAGCATCTACTACATCGTCAGTTATATCTTTTATTTTTTTTCTTTCATCTTTAGTGAAAGGCGAAAGTACATAATCAGCTATTTCTTGACCCTCGGCAGGTGCACCTATTCCAATACCAACTCTAGTGAAATTATTGCTTTTTAATGAATCTTCTATGCTTTTTATTCCGTTATGCTTTATAGGACCTTCTTTTTCTTCATCATCATTTTCATCAGCATCACTTTTAGCAACTACAAGCTTAAACTCACCTACAGGTATATTCATATCATCATATATAACGATAATATCATCAACAGCAATCTTCATAAAGCTAGCCATATATAAAGCAGCCTCACCAGAAAGATTCATAAAAGTTTGCGGTTTTAAAAGAAGATATTCGATTTTACCATATTTGGCCTTACCAAATACAGTTTTCTTTTTTTTAATATCTAATTCTACATTAAGTTTCTTGGCAACCTTATCGAGTATCATATAACCAACATTATGTCTGTGATTTTGATATTCACTTCCAGGATTGCCAAGTCCCATAACTAATTTCATCATAAAATAAGATTATCCTATAACTTTATTATTATGCTTCAGCAGCAGCATTTTTGTTAGGAGTATCTTCATCTTGTGTAGTAACAACAGTAACAACAGCTTTAGAAGCATCACCTACAGGGTCTACACCTTCAGGGAATTTGATATCGCTTATGTGTAAGCTGCTTCCAACTTTAAGGTCTGTAACATCGATAGTAATTTCTCTAGGTATAGAAGCAGGGAAAGCTTTTATAGGCAATTCATATTCAACTTGCTCTAATGTACCGCCGCCTAAGCGAACGCCTTCAGGTGTACCTTCGATACGAATAGGTACAAAAGTTTTGATTTTTTTGTTTCTGTCTATCTCATAGAAATCTATATGTCTGATAGTTCTTTTAATGCCGTCAAGCTGATAGTCTTTTACTAAAACTTCTCTTGCTTTGTCATTTTCAATATCTAAAGTAATAATATCATGCTGTCCTGCTAAAGAGAATATTTTTACGAATTCTTTTAATTCTACAGCAATAGAATATTCTTTACCTCTTCCATAAAGTGTAGCTAAAGCATAACCGTCATTAATTAATTTACGTCCAACGCTTTTTTTAGTAGTATCTCTTTGTAAAGCTTTAATAGTGTAATTTTCACTCATTTTTGTTTCCTTCAAAAAATAATGTTTTACTGATCAAATAAAACGCTTATAGAACGTTCTAAATGTATATATTTAATAGCATTAGCAATAACAGGAGCAACAGAAAGTACTTCTATTTTGCTTCCTAATCTATCTGTCATTACTTTCAAGCTATCAGTAATATAAAGTTTTTCTACCTCACTAGCATTAATTCTCTCATAAGCATCGCCAGAACATACAGCATGAGTTATAAATATATATATTTTTCTCATACCTGCATTTTTAAGTGCTTTAATACCTTTAAGCAAAGTTCCGCCTGTATCAATAATATCATCTATAATGATAGCATCTTTACCTTCTACATTACCAATAACATTCATAACTTCGCATTCATTAGCCCTATCTCTTCTTTTATCTATAACAGCAATATCAAGATTAAGAGTTTTTGCTATAAATCTAGCCCTTCCTACACCGCCTATATCAGGAGACACAACCATAGCATTTGATATATCTATATCCTTTCTTATTTTATCTAAAAAAACATTTTTAGAAAGCATATGATCCACAGGTATATCAAAAAAGCCCTGTATTTGAGCCGCATGCAAATCAAGTGCTAAAACTCTGTGAACACCAGAAGCCTGCAAAAGATTAGCTACCAATTTAGCAGTTATAGGCACTCTCGGCTCATTTTTTCTATCTTGTCTAGAATAGCCGTAGTATGGAATAACTGCAGTAATTCTTTTAGCACTGGCTCTTTTTAAAGCATCTATTACACAGAACAATTCCATCCAACTTTCATTGCTGGAAGGTCTTCCTGTAGGCTGAATTATGTATGTATCTTTGTTTCTAGCAGTTTCTTCTATTTGTACGAAAGTTTCACCGTCAGCAAATTTGCGTATTTGCATATTACCTAGTTTAATACCTAAATTATCAACAACATCTTTAGCAAGCTGAGGATTAGCTGTACCGCTTAAAACTAAAATTTCTTCTTCTATACCCATAATTAACAACCATAATTAAAGAAAAGTTGGGGTGGGAGGATTCGAACCCCCGAATAAATGGACCAAAACCACTTGTCTTACCGCTTGACGACACCCCAGTATTGATTTTTTATTTATAAATCTTATGAGTACCGAATTATACTACATAATAAAAAATTGTCAAGAGTATTTATATATTAATTTGTCATGGAGCCATAGATATTGTACTTTTACTTGCTATAATATTTTTGATTCTTTCTTTGATTGTAATATAACCTAACGAAGAAATCAATCTTTGATTGTTATAAAAATGTGTATATTCTTTTAATTTTTCTCTCAATAATTCTACTGTGATATTTTTATTTAATCGTGAATAAAATTCTCTTTCGTCTATGCCGTGTACTCTTTCTACTACGCCATTGTATCTTGGTGTTGCTATAGGAATATATCTCCTCTCTAATTTATTTTTTAAGCAGTATTCATCAAAAATATTTATTTTAGGAGTATTAATACAGCGATAAGTATATTCTATACCATTGTCCGTTTGTATAGCTTGTATCTTAAAAGGTGAAGTTTTTAAGACATATTTTAAGAAAGATAAAGCACTAGAAGGTGTTTTATCTTCATAGATTTCTCTCCAACTATAACGAGTAGCTAAATCTACAGCAGTGAACTGATAAACTCTTTTTCTGCCTAATTTGATATATTTAGTGTCTATTTGAACTATTTTGCCCTCTTTTTGTATTTTAGAGACAAATTTTCGTTTATCATATCGCTTCTTTTTCTTTTTTGTTTTATATCTCCAAAGATTATTTCTTTTTAGTACATTCTCTATAGCTGTAACACCTATTCTAATGCCTTCACGGTTCAAATATGCTTTAATATAATAGACTTGTTTCAAAAGTCATTTTTTAACTGATAATTATATATTGATGCTAATATAAAAAATCTTGTATTTAACTTTTGTAAATGATTTCGATATCGAGTAGAAAGTATTTTATATCGTTTGAGAACT
>NZ_SAXY01000041.1 GCF_008016535.1 Brachyspira pilosicoli | reverse complement strand
AAGAGTACACGGCATAGACGAAAGAGAATTTTATTCACGATTAAATAAAAATATCACAGTAGAATTATTGAGAGAAAAATTAAAAGAATATACACATTTTTATAACAATCAAAGATTGATTTCTTCGCTAGGTTATATTACAATCAAAGAAAGAATCAAAAATATTATAGCAAGTAAAAGTACAATATCTATGGCTCCATGACATTTTTCTTATTTTTTTAATATTATCTGCTCATTCCCATTGGAAACATGTCTTTTTTAAGGTAAGTATTATAAATATTCATTATTTGCAATGTAAGTCCTATTGCAATGCAAGATTCATCTACATCAAATAAACTGCTATGAGCATTAGGCATTGTTGCTTTTTTAGTGTTTTTAGCCCCAAGATTAAAAAATGCTCCCGGTCTATTTAATACAAAATAAGAAAAATCTTCAGCACCTAAAGATGGTTTTCTATTTAATACTTTTTTCTCTCCCAATAAATTTATAGCATTCTCTCGTATAATATCAGCAGCCTCCTTCCAATTAACTAAACTTGGAAAATAAGTTATTTCTACAAACTCAGCATCTGCTTCCATTGATATAGCTATGTTTTTAATTATTTTTTTTATCCTGTTCATTATGTTATTAATAGTAGTGTCTTTTAATGCTCTAATAGTACCATTCATTTCAACATAATCGCATACAACATTTGTAGCTTCGCCTCCATGAATAGTGCCAATAGTTATAACAGCATTTTCTCCTATATGTGTGTTTCTGCTTATAATGGTTTGTATTGCATTTATGATGTTTGCAGATACTACTATAGCATCTACTCCGTTAGCAGGATTAGCAGCATGAGATTTTTTACCATATATTTTGATTTTGAAATCTAAGCAGCTAGCATTAACCACACTATCAGTTATTTCTATATTACCCACATCAGTATTAACATCTACATGAAGTCCATAAATAATATTAACATTATTCAAAGCATTTTCTTTTATCATATTTAAAGCTCCGCCTGTTGTTTCTTCTGCAGGCTGAAATATTAATCTTATATTACATGGAGGAGTAAAATTTTTATCCTTGTTTGAAAATATTCTTGCTATCCCCATATTTATTGCAGTATGCACATCATGTCCGCAAGCATGGCAAACTCCTTTATTTTTTGAAGCATAACTGCAATGTTTTAAATCTTCTATAGGTAAGGCATCTATATCTGCTCTAAATGCAATAGTAAAACTTTTATCTTCTCCTTCTATATCTGCTACAATTCCTGTATTTGCTATTTTTGTTTTATGTTTTATTTCATGTGAGTTTAAATAATTTGATATAAACTCCATTGTCTTATATTCTTCATTACCTAATTCAGGGTATGAGTGTATATGTCTTCTTATGTCTATAATCTCTTTTTCTATTTCTTTCACTTTATCTTTGATATTATCTAAAATATTAGTTGCTTCTTTTTTCATAAAACTACAACCCCTTTTAAAAAATTATTATATATAGTTATATTATAAACTATATTAGTTTTTTTGACAAACTATATAGTTTATAATATAATTTTCAACACAATTTATTGTATGGAGTTTTTTATGAAACCTATTATCGGTATTAGCGGAAGTATACTAGCTATTGAAAATGATGGAGTTTTTTCTGGTTATGAGAGAGCTTATGTTAATGATGATTATATACTTTCTGTTACAAAGGCAGGAGGTATACCATTTATTATTCCGATAATAGATAATGATGATGATATAAAAAAACAGATTTCTCATGTAGACGGAATTATTTTATCTGGAGGATATGATGTTGATCCTATATATTGGGGAGAAGAGATTAGCTCTAAACTAGAAAGAATATTTCCAAGAAGAGATGAGCATGAATTAAAAATAATAAAATATGCTTTAGAAATGAAAAAACCTATACTTGGTATATGCCGAGGCTTACAAATTCTTAATGTTGCTTTTGGCGGAAGTTTATATCAAGATTTGTCTTTTATAAAAGACTGTTATATAAAACATTCTCAATCTGCTAAACCTTATGAACCTACACATAATATTACAACTAAAGAGGGCAGTATTATCAGAGAAATATTAGGCGATAGTTTAAGGGTTAATTCTTTTCATCATTTAGCTATTAAAGATTTGGGTAAAGGATTAATTGCTACAAGTTATTCTGCAGATGGTGTAGTTGAAAGTATAGAATATACTGAAAACAGTAATTTTGTGCTTGGTGTACAATTTCACCCAGAAATGATGCATTCTCATTATGATTTTGCTTTAAATATTTTCAAGAAGTTTGTATCTGTTTGTAAGAAATAATTTTTAGGTATTTTTTTAAAAGCAGAAAGTATTTATTTTTTAATAAAATATATTAAAATTATAAATAGATATATTTTATATTATAAATAGATATTGTTCTTTTTGTATTTTCTTTGTTTTGAAGATATAGCAATTATTAATAATAGACAAGCAAATAATAAAGAATATAGCTCTATTACATTTTCTGCTGTTATATAGCAGTCTACAAATATTATTTATTATATTATAGTAGCTAAATCTTGCATAATAAAATAACTTATTGTTGTATATTCAATATAGATTATATATTATTGCTGAGGTGCTATATATTTATCAATGAACAAAGAAAAAGATGAAGTGAAAAATATGGTTTTTGTGATATATTAGAAAATTAAACCATAATTTTTTCTTTCTGGTGTAGAGGTTATAGACTTGGAGGCGGCTGTAGAGTTAGTTATGGAAAATTATATATATGCTGAGAGGGGTACTAGACCTATTATATTAGTTAGTGATAAAAAAAGAGAATGCTGAGAATATTTTGAGAAAAGGCGTATTTATATCTTAGTTTAAGATTATTTGATACAAAAAACAATTATAGTAACTTTTTACTATTTTTTTTAAATTATGGAAATGTTATATATAGAAGCAATTTATAATATTTCCATTTTTATTAATGTATTAAAAAACATAGGAGTTTATTATGGATATTGTTTCAAACATAGTAGCGAAGGTGAACAGTATTTTATGGGATTATCTGCTTATCATTATATTATGCGGAAGCGGAATTTATTTCACTATAAGACTTAAGTTTGTTCAAATACTTAAGTTTAAAGATGGTTGGGATAGAACTTTTGGAAGTCTTTCTTTAAAAGGTAAAGCTGCTGATAAAGAGGGTATGAGTTCTTTTCAATCTTTAGCAACTGCAATTGCTGCTCAAGTTGGTACTGGTAATTTAGCTGGTGCTGCTACTGCTTTAATTTCTGGAGGACCGGGGGCAATATTTTGGATGTGGGTATCTGCTTTCTTTGGTATGGCTACTATATTTGTTGAGGCTTCTTTAGGTCAGAAATATAAAACTACTACTGAAGATGGTCATACTATAGGGGGACCTGCTTACTATATTACTGCTGCTTATAAAGGTGCTTTGGGTAAATTTTTAGCTGTTTTATTTGCCATATTTATTATATTAGCTTTAGGTTTTATGGGTAATATGGTTCAATCAAACTCTATATCTGGTGCTTTTGTTAATGCTTTTCCTACACTTAAGCCTATATATGTTGGTATTATATGTGCTGTAATAGCTGCTTTTATATTTATTGGCGGTTTAAGAAGAATAGCTTCATTTACAGAAAAGATTGTTCCTGTAATGGCTTTGTTTTATATTATTGGTTCTATAATTATTATAATAATGAATATTAAAAATCTTCCTAGTGCTATTGTTTTAATATTTACATCAGCTTTTAATCCTCAAGCTGTTATAGGCGGAGGATTGGGTATAGGTATACAGCAAGCTATGCGTTTTGGTGTTGCTCGCGGTTTATTTTCTAATGAAGCTGGTATGGGTTCTACTCCTCATGCACATGCTTTAGCTAAAGTTAAACATCCTTGCGAACAGGGTGTTGTTGCTATGATAGGAGTATTTTTCGATACATTTGTTGTTGTTACTTTTACTGCTTTGGTTATATTAACTTCTAATATATTGCAAACTAAGATTTATCCTTTAACTTCTGCTTCTCAAATACCAGAAATATTAAAAGGTGTTGGTTTGCCTCAGGAAGCTTTTAGAATGGGTTTCGGTTATTTTGGTGTAATATTTGTTGCGGTATGTTTGTTCTTCTTTGCTTTTACTACTATAGTAGGTTGGTATTTCTTTGGAGAACAAAATGTTAAATATTTGTTTGGTATAAAAGCTGCTAAAGTTTATGCTGTTTTAGTTGTTGGTTTTGTACTTTTAGGTTCAGTTTTAAAAGTTGATTTAGTATGGTCTTTAGCTGATACTTTTAATGGTTTAATGGTTATACCGAACCTTTTAGGATTATTAGCATTAAGCGGAGTTGTTGCTACTTTGTTTAAAGAATATAATGATTTGAATAAAAAATAATAAATATAATTTTTTAATCTATTAATAAAATGTCTGGTAAGTTTTTATTATCAGGCATTTTTTATTAATATATTATAGATTATGATATTAAAGTTAATTTATATATTAGTTTTATATTTTATATTTGCTGTAGTTATAATCTTATTTGTAATTAAAATTATATTCAATTCTTTTTTACAAACTTTTTTATTTGTCATCAGATTTTTTTAGTTTATCTCTATGGCTTCTATAAATTATTATAGGCATATCTCCTTGTATCAGTTTTTCTTCTTTCATGCCTAAATATGATTCTTTTGAGCTTTGAGTTTTTACTACATCTTTATCTTGCTTTAATACATAAGCTGAGAATTTTTTACCTATAAAGTTTACTATGTTTTTTATTATAGGTATGTTTACAAGTTTTTGATAAAATCTAATGTAAATAACACTGTTCTCATCATCAACAGGGGCAAACAGTCCAAATACTCTCATTTTATCAAATATGTAATTCTGCCAAATATTAGGAAAATAAAAATATAAAAAATATTTAAAATCTTCTTTTTTCATTTCTGAAGCACTTAAAGCTTTTTGACCACTGTCAATTACATTGTTTACATAAAACTTTAATATATTATTATCTTCATCTATCTCTACTAATGGACCATTAACTAAAGTTTTATTTCCTTTGCCTATTGTGTTGTAATGAACAAAAGAAATATGCACTACATCAAGCTGATTTTCTATGCATCTTGTATAATGATTATGCCACTCATCTCTTATAGTGGAGTAGGAAAACTTTTTATCTTTCAAATCATCTGGAAACATTATTTTATCATTAATTTTATCTTTATCTCCATACCATAACCATATTAAACCATAAAGCTCTCGCACCTCATAGCTTTCAACAAAAAATCTTTCATCAACTTTAGTATTCTTTCCATTAGCAGGAATTATTACAACTTTGCCGTTTTTGTTAAATTGAAAACCATGAAAAGGGCAAGCTATATTATTACCGCATACTTTTCCAGAGGATAATGAAGCACCCCTATGGCAGCATTTATCTTCTATACAGCATATATTATTATTTTCATCTCTCCAGAACACAAGATTTTTATTTAATCTTTTAGCGAAGAGAGGCTTGTTTTTCTTTATTTCTTTAGAGTCTAACACTCCATACCACATATTGTATATCATATGTTTGTCCTTAATTTAATATCAATATTTCATAATTATATATCTTTATTTTAATAAATAAACATTTTATAAGATGAATTTTATAATAAATTATAGATGTATTATTAATTTTTTTGTTATATAAAAGCTTTGTAACTACAGCAAGCAGGATTGTTTATTTATACAAATTTAGAAATGAAGATGGTAATATTGCTTTATATATAAAAAAGCAAACTATAGTTTTTTTGATAAAAATGTATTATATTATATATATTTAGTTTTAAGGATTATTATATGAGCAAAGAAGAATCAGTAAAAATGTGCTCTATAGGAGAGTTGTTAAAGTATAATTTTGTTATACCTAGTTATCAGAGAGGGTATAGATGGAGAGGTAAAAATGGTGAAGTTCAAGCTTTATTAGAGGATATAAAAGAGTTTATAGAAAATAAGAAAGGATGTGAAAAGTATTGTCTTAACCCTATAGCTGTAAAAGCTATAAAAGCTGTAAAAAAAATAATAATGAAGAAAGATATAATTTAGTAGATGGTCAGCAAAGATTAACTACCATCTATTTGATATTAAAATATTTAAATGAAGATAATAATTTTAATATTAATTATGATACAAAAGAAAAAAACAAAGATTTTTTAAAAGATATTAATGAAAATACATTAGAAAAAGATTATAAACAAAACATAGACTATTATCATATTTTTAAAGCTTATAAATATATATATGATTGGTTTAAAGAAATAGACAAAGAAAAATTTAAAGAAAACTTATTAAATAATGTAAATATAATATGGTATAATGTAGGTGAAGATGATGAAAATGAAGTTTTTCAAAGACTTAATGCTGGTAAAATAGCACTTACTGACAGTGAATTGATAAAGGCTATATTTTTACATAAATCAAATTTTAAATAAGAAAGCAGCAACAATAAAAATGCAGGAGAATCAAAACAAGAAGAAAGCAATAATAAAAAAAAGCTGGAAGAATTAAAACAAATAAATATTGCCAATCAATGGGAAAATATAGAAATAGAGTTAGAAAACGATAAATTCTGGTATTTTATTTCCAACAATGATAATAATAATATCCGAATGGATTTTCTATTTAAATTAATTTACGATATAAAACAACGAAATAAAAATACTAATAATACAGAACGTGAAGTATTTGAATATTTTTATAAAGAGTTTAAAAATAATCAAAATAGTTTAACTGAAAAATGGAAAGAGCTTTCAAAATATTTTTATATTTTAAAAGAATGGTATGAAGATGATGAATTATACAATAATATAGGTTATTTAATAGCCTCAGGTTCAAGAGAGTTAAAAACTATTTTATCTTATGCAGAAGATAAAAAACTAAACAGTAAACAAGAATTTTATACTCAAATAAAAAAAGATATAAAAGAAAGTATTAATGCTAGTACTTATCAAAAATTTAAAAATAATATAACTCAATTAGAATATAAAAATGAAAAGAAAAATAATAATGAACAAATAAAAAAAATATTATTGCTATTCAATATAATAGAAAGCTCCAAAGAAAATACAAGATTTCCATTTGATAAATATAAATTTGATAAATATAAAAAAAAGATAATACAATCTTTAGAGCATATACATGCCCGTGCTTCAGAAGATTTAGATAATAATGGAAAAGAACAATTTATTTTAAATAATATTGAGTATGTAAAAATAATGTTAAATAGTAAAATACATGATGAATCTAATAATAGTTTAAAAGAAATAAATAAAAAAATACAAAATATAAATACAGAAAAAATTAAATCTAATTTAGAAGAAGTATTTAGTCTTATAAAAGAAGGAATAGAAGAAATATATAACGATTTTGAAGATATTAATAATATATCAAATTTGGCTTTAATAGATAAAAATCACAACTCATCATTAGGAAATAGAATATTTCCAGCAAAATTGGAAAAAATAAAAGAGCTATTAAAAAATAATGACTATATACCTATAGCAACAAAAAATGTGTTTTTTAAAAAATATACTCAAAATGCTAAGGATATATTAATGTGGTCCCAAATTGACAGGAATTCTTATTTAGAAAATATAATTGATTCAATAGCTGATTATTTGGAACTAAAAAAATACAAAGGATAATATTATGAGTGAAAATAAAGAAAATAATAAAAAAAATTTTATATCATTATTAGATAAATATAAAAATAATGTTGTTGTACCTATTATACAAAGAGGTTATGCTCAGGGCAGAAATACTAAAGAAGCAGAGAAAATAAGAGATAATTTTTTAGATGTTATTATTGATTTTTTATCAAACAATAAAGAAGAGTTAATATTAGATTATATATATGGAGTAGAAGATAATGGAGTTTTTTATTTATTAGACGGTCAGCAAAGGCTTACAACATTATTTTTGTTTCATTGGTATTTTGATATTAATGATAAAATATTAAAAAGGTTTACTTACGAAACTAGAAACTCATCAAAAGATTTTATATCATTTTTATTAAGCATAGAAGAAATTGATTTAAAAACTGATGAAAAATTATCTAAGGAATTAAAGAACAATATTAAGTTTTTAAACTTCTGGGAAAAAGATACAACAGTTAAAGGAATGCTTCAGGTAATAGATGATATTCATGAAAAAGTTAAAAATAAAGAAAATATTTATAGCAGTAAATTAAATAATATACAATTTTACTGTGAATATATAAAAGGCGATCCTGATGATTTGTATATCAAAATGAATTCAAGAGGAAAGCAATTAACTGATTTTGAAATATTTAAATCAAAACTTGAAAAATTCTTAGATGAAGATGAAGAAGATAAAAATGTTCAAGGATTTGATAAAAAAATAGATATAGATTGGACAAACTTTATATGGGATTTTATAAAAGATAAAAAAAGCGATGATGAAGGTAATAAACTTGATGATTTATTTATGAAACTATTTCGTTTTATTTTTGAAATGCTTTATTATTCTCAAATAGAAATTGTTGAAGATACTAGAAAACTACAAATAGAAAAATCCAATTTAGAATTTTTTGAATTATTTTTCAGTCATATAGGTGATGAAAAAAAAGAATATATAAAAAAATTAAAAGCAAATCCTATAGAAAACAAAGAAGATAAAAAAACAATACTAAAAGAGAATATAAATTTCATTATTAATATATTTGATATACTTTCAGAACTTAGAAAAGATAGATTGAATGAATTATTTAGTGATATATTTTATTATAATGAATCAGAAAATAATGATAAATATAAATATGAAAAAATTTCTACATTTTATGATAATTTAAATGTATTTAATAATGATGATAATTTATTTGAATTTACGAATAATATAAGAAAACGTATTTTGATATTTTCTGTATTCAAAATATTTATAAATGAGAAAAATATAAAAAATATAAATGACATAAAAAATAAATACTTTAATAAATTAAGGCTAATAAGAAATTTATTATATAATACCAATAACTTATCAAATAATAATATATATTATCAAATGGAGCTGATTGATAGAATCATTAAAGAAAATGAAATTACAGTTATAGAAGATCAGCTATCTGATAAAGAAAAGAAAATAGAAAAGACTTTATTTACAGATAAATTGGTAGAGTCTGAAAAAAATAAATTAACTATATTAGAAAATACTGATGAAAATACTAGAAAAAGAATTTACGCTTGTGAGAATAATGTATTTTTACAAGGTAATATTGATTTCTTATTAGACAATATAGATAATGAAAATATTGTTGATGTAGTAAATTATATTTTTACCAAAGATGGATTTAATAAAGAAAACAATTATTTAGTACATAGAGCCATATCTACATTTATTGAAAAAAAAGATTTTATTTTACTTAAATCTAAAGGCAGTAATAAAGATTTAATAGTAAATAAAAAATATATGTTAAATTTTATAACTGATTTATTGTCTCGCATAGAAAATAATCAAGTTGTAGATTATATAAGATCGTTAACTAATATGATTAATGAATTTAGTGATGAAGATGATTTTAGATTTTATATAATAAAAGAATTGCAATATGAAGACAGCAATAAAAATATTATTAGAACAAGTCTATATGATAATAATTATATAAAAGATAGTAGTTCTATTGATAGCAAATATATTTATTATTATAATCAAAGGGAAAGTTGTTGGGATATATCTCTATCAGATAAGATATATACTATTTTTAATTTATTTAAAGATAATAGAGATAAAGAATTTGAATTATATTATCTATATTATCCATATAAAAGAGGAGAATGTTATAATGAAAAGTTAAATGATTGCAGTAGAATATTAAGATACGGAGATAAAAAATTATTATATTGTTATGAATGGGTTACTTTAGCTAAAGAAATAAAAATAGCAGGTGAAGAAGTTTTAGTTGGATTTACCACAGATGGTTATTATCTTGAATGTGGTTTGAGAAAGAAAACACCTTATGACGATGAGAAAAGGACTAGAAAAGTTTTAAGAAAAATAGAAAATGTAGAAAAGAAAATCAATTTTGAAGGATATGAAAGATACACTAATAATATTTATTGGTATTATTGTAAAACATGTAATAATATATCCTTATTAAAAAATGAATATAAAATGTTAGAATCTATTATAAAAGCTTTTTCTTAAAAAAATAATTAGTGATAATAAAGGGAGTTTAACTTAATCAAAAACTAAGCTCCTTTTTTGGTTGGATAGAATGAAGTAATCACAGCGGTGCTAAAACTATACAAAAATCAAAATAAAAAATAGATTTTTTAAAAGGTATAAAATTTTTAGTATATATAAAAACATTTTATAATATAAATTTTATAAAATTACTACAATTATAATCTTTTATATGCTTGTTATTAATATTTTTTAATATATAATACTATTGAAAATAATTCAGTTTTTCAATTTTTTTAATAAATTAATTTAAGGAAATAAGAATATGGCTTTATCTATAGGAATAGTAGGACTTCCAAACGTAGGAAAATCAACACTTTTTAATGCACTAACAAATGCACATGCAGAGGCATCTAATTATCCGTTTTGTACTATAGATAAAAACGAAGCTACTGCTATAATAAAAGATGAAAGAGTAGATAAATTAGCAAATCTTTTTAAATCAAAAAAGAAAGTTTATAACACTACTACATTTGTTGATATAGCAGGATTAGTAAAGGGAGCTTCTAAGGGTGAAGGGCTTGGAAACAAATTCCTTTCACATATTAGAGAAGTAAATGCAGTGCTTCATGTGGTAAGAGTATTTGAAGACGGAAACATTACTCATATAGGAGAAGTTGATCCATTAAGAGATTTAGACATTATATTAACAGAGCTTATGCTTGCAGATATTGAAACACTTAATGCAAGAATGGAGAGACAAAAAAAGGTTGCTAAAGGAAGCAAGGCAAAAGCAGTAGAAGAAGAGATTGCATTACTTGAAAAAATACTTCCAGAGTTAAATAATTTTAAGCCAATATTTAGTTTGGATTTAACTGATACAGAAAAAGATATATTAAAGCCATTATTTTTATTAACATCAAAAAGCATGATGATAGGGGCTAATTTGTCAGAAAATGAATTAGCTAACCCAGAAAAAAATTCTCATTATGTAACACTTCAAAATTATGCCAAAGAGAGAAATATAGAGCTTATACCTTTCAGTGCTAAAATAGAGGCAGATTTGCAGGATTTGGATGAAGAGGAGAGATTAAGTTATTTAGCAGATTTGGGAGTTAAAGAGTCTGGAGTAGAGAGATTAACCAAAGCAGGACATAAATTATTAAAGCTTTTAACATTCCTTACTTCTGGAGAAGATGAAACTAGGGCTTGGACTGTAAGAGAAGGTGCTTATGCTCCGGAGGCTGCGGGAGTTATACACAGTGATTTTGAGAGGGGATTTATTAGTGCTGAGGTTATTAACTGTGATAAACTTTTGGAGCTTGGCAGTTTTGTTAAGGCTAAAGAGGCTGGGGCTATTAGGCTTGAGGGTAAACAGTATCTTATGCAAGAGGGAGATGTTGTAACCTTTAGGTTCAATGTTTGATTTATTCTTTATAATATAAGATTTTAATCCAGATAAAAATAAAAAATATCAAAAAAATATAATATAATAAAAATGAAACTGAATTTTGAAGCTAAATATATCAAACTATATATATTATCATCGTTTATAGGTGCTACTGTTGGGTTTATAGTGTCTTTTTATAGAATGATATTATATAGATTAAGTATTAATATTTTTTATGTTTCAAATTTTATTCTTAGCAAATGGTATTATCCTATAATAATGTTTATAGTTTTAATATCTCTTGGCTCTCTTATAGGGTTAATATTAAGACATTATCCTCAGATAAGAGGTGCAGGGGTTCCTCAAATAAATTATTACTTATCGCTTAATGAACCTAAAAATATTGTTGTTGAAATAATATTAAAACTTTTTGGCAGTATGATATCTTTTGCAAGCGGACTTTCATTAGGCAGGGCTGGACCTTCTATGCATATAGGCACACTTGTTGGACTTTTCTATCATAAACATTTTTACACTCATATATCCAAATATAGAAGATATCTTATAATAGCAGGTGCTTGTGCAGGTATGACTGCTACTTTTAGTGCACCATTTACAGGGATTGCTTTCTCTTTTGAAGAGCTTAAAGAAAATAAAAATCATATAGTTTTTGTTTGTATAGCACTCTCTTCAATATCTTCTATACTTGTAATAGAGCATATTTTAGGGCAATCTATGATACTTAATTTTAATTTGCCGAGGATACTTGAAGTAAGACATTATATATCATTACTTCCTTTGGGTTTAATATGCGGACTTCTTTCTTCTTTTCAAAATATACTTATGAATACATTTAGCAAGTTCTATCAGAATATAAAAAATGATATACTTCGCCCTGTACCTGCTTTTATAACTGCTGGTATTATGATAATGTTTTTTCCTTATGTATTAGGAAGCGGAGATTTGCTTATAGGAAGCATAGTAATGGATAAGTTTCCTATACATATGTTATTTATTCTTATATTTGTTAAGCTTTTTTACACATCGGTATGTTCTACATCTGGAGCTGTGGGAGGAGTATTTTTTCCTACTTTTATACTTGGTTCTTCTATAGGCTCTTTGTATGATATTTTTTTGGTGCATTATTTCCCAGAATATGCTATGTATGGAGATTTGTTTATAGTCTTGGGTATTACTTCTATGATGTCTGGTATTACAAGAACACCTATAATGGTATGTATATTAATATTAGAGATATCAAGCTCTGTTTCAAATTTTGTTGCTCTTATGATAGTAGCTATAATATCATATATGGTAGCTAAGGTTCTTGGAGTAACTTCTATATATGATTTTAAAGAAGATTAAATATATTAATTAAGTAAGATAATAAAAAAGCCGCCTAAAAATAATAGACGGCTATAATTTTTTTGATTATTATATTTAAGCTTTTACAATTTTCTTTTTATATATTGTATCAACTATAACACCCAAAGCATTATCACCAGATACATTGCAAGCAGTACCGAATGAGTCTTGAGTGATGTATAAAGCAACCATTATAGCACTTAAAGGACTATCAGGCCCTCCAAGACCAACCATATAAAGGAATGGTAAAGCTGTCATGATAGAACCGCCGGGAGCACCTGGAGAAGCTATCATAGCAATACCAAGCATAGCAATAAATGGAAGTATAGTGCTATAAGTTATAGGAATCTGATTCATTAAACATACTGCAGTAGCACATGCTGTAATTGTAATCATAGAACCTGCCATATGAATATTAGCACAAAGAGGTACTACGAAATTTCTTATTTGTTCAGATATTCCATCTTTTTCGGCACATTGTAAATTAACAGGTATAGTAGCGGCAGATGATTGTGTACCTAAAGCAGTTGCATATCCTGCAATTTGATTTTTCATAAGTATGAAAGGATTTTTCTTTCCTATAGAACCAGATACTAAGAAAGCTATTAGAAGATATATTAAATGCATAATAATAACTACTAAGAATACTTTCCATAATATTCCTAATATTACAAAAGTTTTTCCAGACCTTGTCATATCAACAAAAGTACCGCAGATATAAAGAGGAAGTAAAGGAATTATAGATACACGTAAAACTTTATCTATTATAGTAGATAATTCTTTAAATACATTGTATAAATATTCTCCTATTTCTTTGCCTCTCATAGTAGATATTCCAAGTCCTATTATAAATGCAAATAAAACAGCAGCTAAAGTATCTAGTAAAGGAGTTACCGTTATAGATAAATAAGGAGTAACAGAATTACCTGCAGCATCAGCAATTCTCTGAATATCGTCAGCACTCATAAAACTAGGAAATAAATTATAAGCAACTAAAAATGATGCAGACCCAGCAATTAATGTAGATCCATAAGCTAATATACAAGTTATAAGCAGTAAGAAGCCAGACCCTTCTTTTAAATCAGCTATACCCATAGATACATAAGAAACTATCATTAAAGGTATTACAAATTTTAAATAAGAGCTAAATATACCAGATGCAGTTACTATAATTCTTGATATTGCTTCCGGCATAAATTGCTGTCCAAAAAATATACCAAGCAAAATTCCAATAATTAACCTAGGCACCAATCCAAGTTTAAATTTTTTTTCCATTTTTACTCCTTAAAATATTAAAAAATACTTATAACTACTAATATATACAAAAATCACAATAAGTAAATATAAAATCACATTTTTTTGTATTTAATAACTATAAATAGTAATATTATTTGTTATAAAATTAAAATACAATGTAATAATATAAATGACATATTGATTTTAATATAAAACTATATATACTTTATAATTGTATAAAAAAGAGGGGAATATAAAATGGATAAAAAGCTGTATGATAATTATGTTAATATTTTAAGAGAGGAGTTAGTTCCTGCTTTGGGGTGTACTGAGCCTATAGCTATAGCTTTTGCTGGGGCTAAAGTTAGAGAGATTTTGGGAGATATGCCGGAATCAGTTGTAGTGAAATGCAGCGGAAATATTATTAAGAATGTTAAAGGGGTTACAGTTCCTAATTCTAATGGATTAAAAGGAATAGATGTTGCAGCTGTTTTAGGAATAGTTGGAGGAGATGCTAGTAAGAATCTTGAAGTATTAAGCAGTATTAAACAAGAAGATATTGATAATACAAAGAAATTACTTGAAACAGATTTTTGTAAATGTGAACTAATAGAAAATGTTGAAAACTTATATATTATTATTGAGGCTAAAAATAAAAAATCTAGTGCTGTAATTGAAATAAGAAATGGGCATACTAATATTACAAAAATAATTAAAGACGGCAAAGAAATTTTTAAATCTGATGATAGTTCCTCTTCAAATTCTAATACAGACAGAGAATCTTTAACAGTTAGAGATATATATACTTTTGCTAATGAAGTAAAAATAGAAGATATAAAAGATATAATATCAAGGCAAATAGATATGAATACAGCTATATCTAAAGAAGGCATGAATAATGAATATGGTGCCTCTGTTGGAAAGACTTTATTAAAATATTATGGAGAAGATGATATAAGAAACAAAGCGAAAGCTTATGCTTCTGCAGGTTCTGATGCCCGTATGGGCGGATGTGCTATGCCTGTAGTTACTAATTCTGGAAGCGGAAATCAGGGTATTACTGCTTCTATTCCTGTCATAGAATATGCTTCACATTTAAAAGTATCTGAAGAGAAATTATACAGGGCTTTAGTTTTATCAAACCTAATAGCTATTTTACAAAAAAAGCATATAGGTAAATTATCAGCATTTTGCGGAGTTGTATGTGCTGCTACTGGTGCTGCTTCTGGTATTGCCTATTTGCATGATGCTACATACAAACAAATATCTGATACTATAATCAATGCTTTATGTACTATAGGTGGAATGGTTTGTGATGGAGCTAAATCTTCTTGTGCTTCCAAGATTGCTGAAGCTATTGATTGCGGAATACTTGCTTTTAATATGGCTAAAGATGGAAAAGTATTTAAGTCTGGTGACGGACTTGTAAAAGATGATGTTGAGGCTACTATTGATAGTATAGGAAGAATGGCTAAAGAGGGTATGAAGGCTACTGATGTTGAAATACTTAATATTATGATAGAAAAATAATTTCCTTTTTCTAGTTTATTTATTTTTTAAATATTGTATAATATATTGATTAATTCATAATTAAATTATTAGGGGATTTTAATATGCCTAGTTTAAGTGATAAAGAAATTAATGCAACTTTAGCAAAAATTAGAAAAGATTATGCTGAGAATGCTGAAAGATATGGTGCTAGAATATATAATGTTGATTCTTTTAATAGTAGATATAGAGAGGCTTTAGAAAATAGGCAGGATTTATCTAGTTTTTTATTATTAGAGATTAAGATATTAGAAGATATTAAAACAACTTTGATGCAAAAAGAAGAAGAGGCTCAAAGAAAGAAAGCTGAAGAAGAAAAAGCAAAAGAAAACTCTTTCATGAAGAAAGTTGATAACATGATAGAGAAATTCAGAAATGCAGTAGAAAAATATCCAGAAGCAAAATTGCATGACAAAGCTGATTATGAACTTCAGCATTTATATGGGGCTTTTAGAGAACTATATGAATGTTTTTCTGTTGTTAGATATTTTTCAAGCGGACCTGCTAGTGATTATATGGTAGAAACTGCCTTGAAAGATTATGATAATAAACTTCAAAGATTTGTTACTCCTATAGGAGAAAGACGCATTCCGGAGATGTTTAGTGATTATGTATACGCTTTAGATAAAGGGGATAATTCTAGCAGATTCGAGCAGTTTATATTAAAAGAGGCTGGTTTTTTATTACATTCTTTTATTGATAAAATGAACTCTATAAAAATGATGGTTTTAAAAAATAGCTTTGAAAATAATGTTATATTACCTGAATCTCTTAGCTCTCAATCTCCGAGGGTATATTCTTTCTTTAAAGGAAAAAATAAAGAAGATATTTATAATGCTACTATAGCTTATGCTTCTGCTATGATTAATGACTTTAGGTTGCAAAGTTTTAGAAAAGATGAAAATTAAAGTATTTATTTTATTTTTAGTTTTTTTTAGCTTAAGTTTTACCTATGATGCTTCTAATATTAATAATGCTTATATATTTTATAGAGCAAAAAATTATAAGAAAGCTTCTGAATTATTAGAATATGAGATTAAAACTACACCCATACTAAAAATAGAATATTATGAAATGCTTGCTAATTCATATATGTATATGAAAGATTATAATAATATGCTTAGAGTAGCAAGAGAAGGTATTATAGTTAATAGATTTTCTCATAAACTTTATTTTCAGAAGGGTTATGCTTTATATAAATTAGGAAAAACTAATGAGGCTATTGAACCTATAAGGCATTCTCTTTTATTAAATCCTGATGATGCTTATATGAATAATTTTTTGGGATTATTATATCTTTATACTGAAGATTATAAATTAGCTGAGGCTGCTTTCTTAAAGGCTAATATATATAGCACAAATAATGTTGTATATATGATTAATTTGGCTGCTACTTATGAAAGAGATAAAAATTATATATCTGCTTTAAAGATTTATGAAGATGTTTACAGTATAGATAAAACTTATAGAAATGTGGCTGAATCTATAAACAGAGTTAAAAATTATTTAGGATATACAAATGAAGATATTAAAGTTGTTAATACTGTAGAAACTACTCATAATGAGGATACTGAAGTTAATTCCATAGAGCCTATGGTAAATACAAATCAAGTCGTTACTAATAATTCATATACAACTAATATAGTTAATAATACTAATAATATGGTAAATACTAATAATCAATAATAATACTTATGAAAGAGATTATAGATATATTGAATGAATATTCCAATAAAAGAAATACTAATTTATATTCATATTTAAAAATTGCCAATAAATGGAATATAATTATGGGTGATGTTTTATCTAAGATATGTTATCCATCATTTTTTAGAAATGGTATTTTAACAGTTAATGTTATAGATAGTGTATGGGCTAATGAGATTGTTATGAATAAAATAAAAATATTTAATAATATAAAAAATGAAACTAATATTGTAGTTTATAATCTTGTTACAAGAATAGATGATATTAATAATAATTTTGAAAGTAATAATATTAAAAAAAACTATGTAAAAAAAACTATAACAGAAGAACATAAAAAATGGGCAGATGAAACTATAAAAGAATCTAATATAGAAGATGAGAAAATGAGAGAGAAGTTTTATAATATTTTACTTGAGGCAGAGGATTAAATAATAAAATGTTTCTTATTGATGATGAGTATATAAAAAAGAGCATATCTATTTATAAAGCTACTAGAAGTGTAATTACATTAAAAGAGATTAATGAGCATTTATCTAGATATATTTATAATTATCCGAGAAAAGCATTTGGCATTAATCATGAGAATGCTTTGGATTTTTATTGTTACTATATGGAGAGAATAGAAAATATTATACTAAAATATAATGAAACGGAAGTTAAGTTTATTACTTGGTTTACTTATACACTAAGAAATAGTTATTTAAATTATGTGGGTTATAAAAAGAGAAAAGATAAATATAGTAATGTAAAAGAAATTTCTATAGATGCTCCGCTTTGTAATAGAGAGGCTTATACTTTGCATGATGTATTATATGACACAAAAACTTATTCTTTAAATGATTATGTTGATGATGCTGATGATATAGAAAATATTGGTTTGAAGATGTTTAATTATATAGAGAGTATTTTTAATGAGAGAGATTCTCTAACATTTTTTATGCATAATTTAGAATTATTTATAAATCTTGTATCAAAACCATTAATGAATTATTTTAGTATTTCTTATGAAGAGGCATATTCTATTATTGAAAAAGCAAGGGCTACTTACATACATAAATATAATGATATAATAAAGCTTCAAGATTCTATAGCAAATATTAATTTGCAAATTGCAGAAAATAATAGAAAAGGTATTTTTACTATACATTTGGCTAGCAAAAAACAACAGAAAATAAAAAAATTGCAATCTATTAAGGTTACTGTTAGTTATGACTTTTTATCTAATCTTTTTGATATTACTGTTAATGCTGTTACAAAGATTATAAAAAAGATAAAAACTCAATTAAAGGAGAGTTTTAAGCTATGAATAATAATGATAATGTTCAAAAATATGAAGAAGATATTATAAGATATGTAAGCGGCTTAGAGGTATCAAAAGAATTTTTATCATTACTTGAAAATGATGTTAATATTCAAAAGAGAGTTAATAGTTTAAGATTTGATTTATTTGTAATGGAGAATATAGAAGATTCTGATATGTTTGAGAAATCTATTAATAAGGCTTCTATCAAAATAAAAAATGGAATAATTGACAGCTTTAATTATTTTTCTGTATTAACTCCGCTTTTAAGTAGAGGAGAGGAGAATACTGAAAAAAGCTATATTTATAAAAACATAGAGATAAGCAAATACGAAAATGAATATTATTTAAATATTAGAGATATAAAAAAATATTGCATAATACATAAAAACAAAGAGGAGATAGTTAATATTTGGGGTGATAAAGAAAGTTATGAATTAAAATTAGATAATGGTGATTATAATATAAAAACAGATTATTATGAGTGTGATATAAATATAGGATAAATGAAAGAAATATGTATATTAATTCATATCTTTCATAAATGTATTTTCAACTTTTCCCTACCATGATACATTATTAGAAAGGGAAGCATTTTTTAATAAAATATAGAGTTTATATTACATCAAAAACATAATTAGTATGATTAAATGCTATTATCTTATTTGCACTTTTTGGTTCTTTTGACGAAGTCCGCACCGCGACCGAAGGAAGTGCCTGTGGTACGAAGGCGGGAAAAAGAACAATAAAAAATTAATAATTTAAAAAATTTTTAGTGTTATACAAAGTAGGTTATAAAATGAAAAAAATATGCAAATGGGCTAAAACCGATATAGAAATAAAATATCATAATGATGAATGGTGTAAGGTTTGTCATGATGAAAGAAAATTATTTGAGATGCTTATACTTGAAGGTATGCAGGCTGGTTTAAGCTGGAGATGTGTTTTAAATAAAAGAGAGGCTATGAGAGAAGCTTTTGATAATTTTGATTATAAAAAAATAGCTAATTACAATGAAAAAAAAATTGCATCTCTTTTGGAAAATAAAGCCATTATTAGAAACAAAAGAAAAATAGAGGCTTTAATAACAAATGCCAACAAATTTATGGAAGTTCAAAAAGAATTTGGAAGTTTTGATAAATATATATGGGACTTCACAAATAATAATATTTTATATAATCAATTAAATTATGATGATGTACTTCCTGCAGAAAATGAGCTTTCAAAAACTGTAAGCAAAGATTTAATTAAAAGAGGCTTTAAGTTTGTAGGAAGCATTATAATATACAGCTATTTAGAGGCTATAGGTATTATTAATGACCACTATGTAGATTGCCCTTTTAAATAAAAATCATATTACTTATCTTTTCCAGTAATAGACTCTACTATATTAACTAAGTTTGAAATAGAGCGGTTAAAATAAACAAGTACATCACCATATAAATGGGCATTCAATGCTGGTATTAAAGATTTATCAACATTATCATAATGCCTTTGTCTTGCTTCATAATAAAACCCTTTTATTTTATGGTATCTTTCCATAGCTTCTTCATAAGTTTTTTCTCTGTTTATAGAATAATTATTAAGTATAAGAGTTGATAAATAATCTATAAACTCTTTATTGTTATGAAGCATTTGAAGAATATCTTTTTTCTGTATTTCATTAAATAAAGTTTTTTTCTCATTCCCTTTAATAATAGCTTTACCTAAATCTTTTAAATTATCGCCTAAGTTTTCGTAGTATGTACTAATATTAATTAATGATGCTATATCTGCAGAGTTGAGTGTGCTTTTTCCAAGAAGTTTAAGCAAAAATGTATGTATTTCATTATCCGTATTATCAAGCATCTTTTCATGGTCGCGAATTTTATTAAGAAGTTTTTCGCTTGGGCTGTCAAATAACTGCTCTATTCTTGATAGCATTTTTTGAGCAATTTCTCCCATGTATGCTACTTCTTTTCTCACTTCTATCTCAGCAGAAATAGGCATATGCAAAAGTCTGTCAGATAATAAGCTAATATGTTTTTCTCCATCTTTATCTTTAATAATCAAGCAAACAATATATTCTAATTTATCAGTGAGGAAGAAAAATACTATAACGTTTACTATATTAAAAATTGTGTGGGCTGCTGCAATGTAGAAAGATATATTCACATAATTATTATTAACAACTAAATCAGGTCCTCCCGATGTCATAAATCCAACTATAAACTCAACGAGCTTAAGATAATATGGGAATAAAAAGAACATATAAAATACACCGAATATATTAAATAAACAATGCACTAAAGCTGCTCTTTTAGCATTAATAGAAGCTCCTATTGTGGCTAGCACTGCAGTTATAGTAGTACCAATGTTTTGTCCAAGTATCAAAGCCACAGCAGTAGGAAAGTCAATCAAACCAACAGTAGCAAGCGATATTGTAACACCTAAAGCAGCACTGCTCGATTGTATTATAGCAGTTACTACAGTACCTATCAATACACAAAGAAATCTTCCTTGAAGAGTGTATGCATTTGCCATTAAAAATAAGTTTTTGAAATTCTCAGAATCTCTTACACCCTCAAAAGCAATTTTCATTAAAATAAGCCCATAGAATATCATACCAAAGCCCATTAATATTTCGCCGAAGAATTTTAGCTTTCTATTTTGGCTTGCAAATATCACTATAATAGAACCTATACCCAAAGAAGGTAGAGCTAAAATATCTATATCTAATGAAATTATCCACCCAGTAACAGTAGTACCAATATTAGCACCCAATATAATGTTTATAGCCTGAGATAAAGTTAGTATATTTGCATTAACAAAACTAACAGCCATTACAGTAACAGCACTACTCGATTGTACTATAGCAGTAATTGAAAAACCAAGAGCTATACCTAATATTTTGTTTTGAGTAACTTTATGTAGTATTTCTTTTAATGTGTTTTCAGTACTTTCTTGAAGACCATCAGAAAACACTTTAAGCCCATACATAAAAAGCCCAAAGCCGCCTACTAATGAAAAAATTAAAGTAAATATCATATTTCTTCTTTATATTAATATAAATTTAAATTTTAATTAAAATTTAAATTGAGAAACTTCTACAACAATATTTTCTGCCTTATCCAAAGCATTGCTGCTGTTTATAGCCCCCTGTTCAGCTATAGCCGAAGTTTCTTGAGTTATATTATTAAGCTCTGCAACAGCAGAGTTTATTTGTGATATACTTTCTTCCTCATTTATAATAGCATTAGATATACCGACAAGCAGATTTGACACCTCATTAACAGACTTTTCTATTTGGTTTAATATATATGATGAAGCTTTTACTGAAGTGCTTCCAAGTTCTATTTTTCTTACAGTATCATTAATTATATCAGATATATCTTTAGCAGCATTAGCTACATTATTTGCCAAACTTCTAACCTCATTAGCAACAACCGCAAAACCTTTACCTTGCTCTCCAGCACGCGCAGCCTCTACAGATGCATTCAAAGCTAATATATTTGTTTGTAAAGCTATAGATTCTATTATTTTTATTATATCAGAAACCTTTTTACTAGATTCTGCTATATCTTCCATATTACGTGAAGTGTCTTCTACAGCATCAACACCTCTTTTTGTAGATTCAAATACCTCTTCACTCATCCTCTTAGCATTACTAGCATTGCTAGCTGTTTCTTTTAATGCATCTGATACTGATTGTATGGAGCTTGCCAATTCCTCTAATGCACTTGCCTGTGAATTAGCTCTGTCAGATAAATTAACACTTCCATCTGTTATAGAATTAACTGAATTATTAATTTCATTTATAGAGTTGGTTAGATTATATATTACTTTACCCAAAGTCTTTTGCATTTTGTTTAATGCCCTTACTAATTCACCAGCTTGATCTTTTTTACTAAGTTCTTTTTCATTAAATTCTATGTTAAAATTACAATCAGACATAGTTTCTATTATTTTTACAGTGCTATTTAATGTTGTAGATAGAGGTTTAGCTATTACAATTACAAGTATAGCCTCTATTCCAATAAGAAGAATAAATACTACCGCAATTAATATGTAAAGCTTGTAAAACATGGCATTCAATTCATTTTTTGATATATCAGCTACGAATATCCAATTTGTATCTTTTATTTTTGATGATATATGTGTGAGTTTGTTATTGATAAATGTAAAATTATTATTGTTTAATATATTGTTTTTATTTTCTGTAAAGTTTGGATTTGAAAATATATTATTTTTTAATATATCATTTTTATTAGAGCTAAATAAAAATAGTCCTGCATCATTAATTATATAAATGTTATATGCATGTTTTTTATTTTCAGCTATTGTAGATTGTATAAATTTGTCAAAATCTATATCAAGCAATAAAACCCCATATACTCTATTATTTTTATATACTGCTTTAGCAAAAGAAGCTATAGTTTTATTATTTTTTATATATGGAGTAGCAGTTATAATCTTGTTGTTTGACATAACATCTTTAAACCATTGATCTGATGTTGGATTATAGTTTCCTAATGATTCATTGTTGGCATTTATGAAAAAACCGCCTTCATTATATGGTATAACATCAGAATAAAATATATTAACTAAATAACTATTATTTTTTAATACATTTTGAAATACTTCTAGTGCCTTATCATTATTATCTTCTTTTTCTAAATAGGCAGAAAGTAGATTAATTTCTACTATTAAGTTTTCTACATTATTTTCTAGTATCTTTTTTAATTGTTCTGTATTATATTCACTATTTGTTTGATATGTATTTCTATATTGCGGTGCATAAACAAAATATATAGCAATACATATTAGTATAATACAAGTTATGTATGGTATTAAAAATTTTAATACTAAACTATTTCCTTTGAAAGTATTATTTATTATTTGCAATAACTTCTTGAACACATTAACCTCTAAAATCTTAAAAATATCCCTTTTATTATATTAATTAAATTGATTTTATGCAAGTATTTTATTTATTCAATATTTTTGATAATTACATTATTAAAATATGAACTATTGTTGTATAATTACTTCTTTTTACACTTTATATAAAAAATTGATTATAAATAAATATTTTAATAATATCTAAGAGATATGCTTCCTCTTTTTATTGTAATAGTTACTGTAGAATTGCTTAATTTTAATTCTATATCATTATTTCTTTTTTTATATTCTCCTATAGTCCAAGCTCTATATTGCGGTTCAAACAATCCTACCTTTGTAGCTCCAATTCTATTTTTCTTTTCTAAAAATATTTGAACATCATAATATTTTATTACTATGCCGTCATTTCCTTTTATAGTTTCTTCTGTAATTTTTAAAGGTGCTACTAATGATGAGTTTTTTATTTCATTTTCTGTCATATTTTCTATATTATCAGCATTTAATACATAATATTTTTTACCATTTATATATATAGATTGTATCTCAGAATTTGAACCATACATTACAATTTCATCTTTTGATGTTTCTTCTTTAATTTCATTATTTTCTTTCACATCAGATTTGTTGTTATCTGCAATTTCTGTTTTATTGTCTTTCATAGTATTGCTATCTTTTGCAGTTTCTAGTGTTTTACATCCAACAGTACATAAAATAATAATAATAGTTATAATCTTTTTGAACATCTATCTTCAACCTCCAATTTGTTATATATATAAATCAAAAATAGTAACTATTGTAAAAAGCAATATATATATTTTCGGTAAATTAATAAAATGCATTATAATTATTTAAATTTACAATTTTTTAAAAATGTATTACAATATTAAATAGAGAGAGGTTATTAATTTATGAATAGATATGATAATATGATTTTTAATAGATGTGGAAGAAGCGGTTTAAAATTGCCTATAATATCTCTTGGTTTATGGCATAATTTTGGAGAGAATTGTGATTATAATAACATGAAAGATATTATAAATACTGCTTTTGATAATGGTATAGCACATTTTGATTTGGCCAATAATTATGGTCCTCCGTATGGAGCTGCTGAAATTAATATGGGTAAAATTTTAAATGATGGTTTTAATAAATATAGAGATGAAATTATAATAAGCACTAAAGCAGGATATGATATGTGGGATGGACCTTATGGAGATTGGGGAAGTAAAAAATATATAATAGCGAGCATTAATCAAAGTTTAAAAAGACTAAATCTTGAGTATGTGGATATATTTTATCATCATAGAATGGACAATGAAACTCCTCTTGAAGAAACTATGGAAGCTTTAACTAGAATAGTAAAGGACGGCAAGGCTTTATATGTTGGGCTTTCTAATTATGATGGAGTTACTATGGAGAGAGCTTCTAAAATATTAACATATGCTAATGTGCCTTTTATAATTAATCAGAATAGATATTCTATATTTGATAGAACTATAGAAAATAATGGACTTAAATTAAAGGCAAAAAAATTATCAAAAGGAATAATAGCTTATAGTCCTCTTGCTCAAGGATTACTTACAGATAAATATATTGATGGAATACCTAGTGACAGTAGAATAGCCGTAGATGGAAGATACTTAAAAAAAGATGCTATTACGAGAGATAGATTAAGACAAATAAAAGAACTTAATGATTTAGCTAAGGAGAGGGGAGAGACTTTAGCACAAATGGCTTTAAGATGGGTGTTAAAAGATGAAGACATTACAAGCGTTTTAATAGGTGCTTCTAAGCCTAGCCAAATAATAGAAAATCTGCAAATAATTAATAAAAATAATTTGACAGATCTAGAACTTAAAAAGATTGATGATATAGCTTTGTAAGTAGAGTAGACAGTATGTAAAATAATTAAAACATAAAAAGGCCTATGATATAAAAAACATATCATAGGCTTTACTATCATTTTATAAGAGTTTTAGTTTAAATTAAACATAGTCTTTGGTATATAATCATCTATTATAACATTATTTTTCAAATTTCTTCTACTTTGTATAGCCATCATATTATATTTTGAAGCACCAATATTTTGATTATCTATATTAATAGTTCTTTTTTCAGCCATATCCAAATCTATATTAGATGTTCTTAATTGGTCAAAATATTCACTAGCAACAACAAAATTTTTGAAAGCCATTTGCTCATTTTCTATTTGGTTGCTTACAACAGAATTATAAGCGTAAGATACTCCTATATTATTATGTAAGCTAGCCAAATAACTAATAAACATAAAGTCTTTTTCTGTAAGCATTTCAAATTTGTCTTTTCTAGTTTCTAATGCCTTATTCAAAGCATTTCTATAAAAGCCATTAGCCAAATTAGCCCTATCTAAATGAAGAAGAGAATTACCTAAAGCATATGATACAATGCTATTATCAGGATTTTTGTAGAATAAATCATTAAAACCCTGAAAAGCTAAATCATATTCTTCATCTAAATAATATAACCAAGATAAATTATATAGTAATTGATCGCTTCTCAAATCTGGAGCTAAATTGTCATAAGCTATCTTATAATGCTCTTTTGCTCTTTTATAATCATTATCCTGATAAAAATACAAATTAGCTAAATTAAAATTAGCATCTGGATATAAACTATTTTTTTCTAATGCTAATTTGAAATTATTAATAGCACTTCCATATTCTTTTAAGTTATAATATATCTGTCCAAGCATATTATATACATATTCTTCACCAACATTATAAGGATTAGAAGTGTATAGAGGTAGAGCTGAGTTTATTAATATCTCTTTAGCCCTATCATAATGCTTTAATCTAGCTTCATAATCTGCATATCCTACAATAGATTCTAAATTGTTTGTATATTTTGCTAATAATTGTTCAAACAATTTTCTAGCACCATAAAAATCATCTTTATCTAATAAATATTTTGCTAATTTAGGATAAACTTCATCATCTATATATCCGCTTTTTAATCTATCTATATGATTTTGCAAATCTTTAACATCTTGATAATTATCCTGATAAATTTTTATAAGCATTACTCTTTTTCTCGGTATAACATCATCTCCGAATTTATTTATCATCTCTCTGTAATTCTCATAAGCATTATTATAATAATTAGGCTCTACTAGATTTTTTGCCCTGCTTATCATAAGAACACCAAGGTCGTCATATATTCTCTTTAAATCTTTTTCTTTATCAGTATAGGTCATTAAATTGTTATACAACTCTTCGCCGCTGTTATAATCTTCTTTTGATAATTCTTTTTCACCTTTATTTCTGTAGTAATATCCAAATAAAAGTCTAGTATCAATATTTCTTGGTTTTATATCCACAGAAGTTTCTAGCTTTTTTAATGCATAATCAAAAGCAGACCTGTCTGTATATTCTTTAGCATATTTATTGTACCATTTTATATTTTTAGGAGTTAGTCTATCACCCTTAGCGAAATTTCTCTCTGCCTCATCAAATTGACTGTTGTATATATTTTCTAATCCCATTTTGAAATATCTATTAGCTAAAACAGGCTTATATATAAATTGATATGAAAATAATACTGCCCCAACAAATAATACTAAAAATATTGCAGCAACTCTTATTATCTTAGCATATTCTTTTAATGAGCTATGAATAGGTATAATATCTAATAATCCGCCCCTAGAATCTGAAATACTTAAACCTAATTCACTATTAATAAAATCTGTTATATATTCATTAGACTCACCTTTCTCTAAAGCTTTTAATAATTTTTGCATAGAGTTTTTAGAGAGCTTTTCATTTAATATAGCATCTAAAACATGATATCTAGTAATAGGGGATAATCTTTTTATATTGTCTATAACTTCATCGTCATTTATATCTTTATCAACATCATCATATTTTGATTCAGGCAAACTGTCAGCAGCATCTGGAGAAGGTAATGTATTTTCTTCTTCAATGATTTTTACATTGCCAGCAACATTTCCAACCATCAAATTATCATCAGTATTTTCTAAGTTGCTATCATCTAATATACTATCTAAATCATCTAAATTATCAGTGTTATCTTCTTTAGTTTCTTCTTTCTTGTCTTCTGTTTTGTTATCATCATCTAATATACTATCTAAATCTTCTAAATTATCAGTGTCTTCTTGTTTAGATTCTTCTTTTTCATTAGTATCATCATCTAATATGCTTTCTAAATCATCTAAATTATTAGTATCATTTTCTTTATCATCAGTTTCTTTGCTGTCATCATCTAACACACTTTCTAAATCATCTAAATTACTAGTATCATCTTCTTTATCATCAGTTTCTTTGCTGTCATCATCTAACACACTTTCTAAATCATCTAAATTATTAGTATCATTTTCTTTATCATCAGTTTCTTTGCTGTCATCATCTAACACACTTTCTAAATCATCTAAATTACTAGTATCATTTTCTTTATCATTAGTTTCCTTGCTGTCATCATCTAACACACTTTCTAAATCATCTAAATTACTAGTATCATCTTCTTTATCATTAGTTTCCTTGCTGTCATCATCTAACACACTATCTAAATCATCTAAATTATTAGTATCATTTTCTTTATCATTAGTTTCCTTGCTGTCATCATCTAATACACTATCTAAATCATCTAAATTATTAGAGTCTTGTTCTTTAGTATCAGTTTCTTTGCTGTCATCATCTAATATGCTTTCTAAGTCATCTAAATTACTATCATTATTAATAATTTCTTCTTCTAATGTATCATCTAAATCATCTACTAAATCGTCTGGTAAATTATCAATATCATCTGTTATTGTTTCTTCTATACCGCTATTAGCATCATTATAATCATCTAAACTTTCAGGAAGAGGCAAATCATCTAACACAGGAAGATCTGGAATATTGTTATTTAATTTATTATCAGCAGAACTATTTATTTCAGAGTTAATCTTATTTTCTAATTCTTTATCTTTAGGCAAATCTAAATTATTTAAATCTACATCTGTATTTTCATCATTATTATCTAAATCATCAGGTAATCCCAAATCATCAGATAAACCTAAATCGTCATTAACACTGTCAGGCAAATCTAAGTTATCTAAATTATCCAAATCATCTATAGATGGTACATCATTATTATTTTGCGTAGAATTCGCCATATATTCATCTGTAAATACGGACTTAAAATTGTTATAGTCTTCTTGTGATAATTCTTTTGGGAGTTCTTTGTTTCCTATTATAAAAGCTAAACTTCCTAATCTTTCTAAATCTTCGATTTTTGGCATATTCAATATCTATAAACTGTATTCACATATTGATTATAGTAAAATATAAAAAATATGTCAACTTCATTATCGGTTAATAAATAAAATACAATAGAATATTTTATTTATTAACTTTATTAACTATTTCAATTTGCTTTTTATATTTGTCTATTTCAATATTGTTTCTTCTTTTCTCTTCTATACTAATAGTCATCTGTTTGCTTAATTTTTCTATTTTTTCGTTCAATATTGAAATATTAATATCTTTTGGATATATAGCTTTTTCAGCTAGCACCCCAATAACATTTTGAGTCACTTCAGCAATACCGCCTTCAATATATAGATTTATTAACTTATTTTCCTCATCATATATTCTAAGTTCCCCATAAGATATACTTACTATATATGGACAATGATCTGTATATATAGAAACATATCCATTTACAGAAGGCAATTCTATATGATCTATTTTTATAGACCTTAAAATAGGACCTTCTTTGGTTATTACTGAACAAACTAATGTTTTTTTATTATTTTTTGTAGCCATATTTCTAAACTCTAAATTATTTTTTTATATTTTAAAACAATAATAAAAAATATCAATGATAATATAAATAAAATAAAAAATATAAAAGATACTATAAGTAAGAATTTTATCACAATTTTTAATGAATTAATCTCTTTGCTGAAATAAGTCATATACCCATTCATTTTAGTATCAACTCTTTCAAGTATAAGTTTTTCAGTTTCATCTAATTTTTTATACATATTTTTGGCTTTATTTTCTAAACTGCTTCCTTTTATAATATCACCAACCATATTAGCAGAAGATAAAACAGTAAGCACTATATTAATCCATTTCATCATAATATTTTTTATTATCCTTTTTTATTTGCCTTTAGCCATTATATTATACAAGTAATCATCAGGTTTAACGATGTCACCATTCTTATTTATAAAAGGATGCAGCGTATATCCAGTTGTATGCAGTATATCAGGATTATTTTTATTTCTAATTTCATATTTTAATTTTAATGAAACATTCTTTAATTTGTCTACAGATGTATGAACCACAATTAAATCATCATATTTTATTGATATTTTATAATCTATAAAGACTTCTTTTACAGGTAAATATATACCATAAGCCTCCATTTCCTTATATGAAATACCTAATTCTCTTAAAAGTTCAGTTCTTCCTATCTCAAAAAACTTAAGATAATTAGCATGATAAACTATTCCCATTTGATCCGTATCAGCATATATTATTCTTATTTCAGTTTTATTAACATGCGGCATATTTTTTCTATTCTCCTTAAAAAACAATATTTACAGAGTAATATAAAATTATTATAACATAATTATAAAAAATTATAATAGTATTTATTTGAATTATTTGAATTGAAATGTAAGAAATATTTTACTATAATTGTCATGGAGCCATAGATATTGTACTTTTACTTGCTATAATATTTTTGATTCTTTCTTTGATTGTAATATAACCTAGCGAAGAAATCAATCTTTGATTGTTATAAAAATGTGTATATTCTTTTAATTTTTCTCTCAATAATTCTACTGTGATATTTTTATTTAATCGTGAATAAAATTCTCTTTCGTCTATGCCGTGTACTCTTT
>NZ_SAXY01000040.1 GCF_008016535.1 Brachyspira pilosicoli | reverse complement strand
TAGCTACTCGTTATAGTTGGAGAGAAATCTATGAAGATAAAACACCTTCTAGTGCTTTATCTTTCTTAAAATATGTCTTAAAAACTTCACCTTTTAAGATACAGGCTATACAAACGGACAATGGTATGGAATATACTTATCGCTGTATTAATACTCCTAAAATCAATATTTTTGATGAATACTGCTTAAAAAATAAATTAGAGAGGAGATATATTCCTATAGCAACACCAAGATACAATGGCGTAGTAGAAAGAGTACACGGCATAGACGAAAGAGAATTTTATTCACGATTAAATAAAAATATAACTGTAGAATTATTAAGGCAAGAATTAAAAGAATATACACATTTTTATAACAATCAAAGATTGATTTCTTCGTTATTGTATATTACAATCAAAGAAAGAATCAAAAATATTATAGCAAGTAAAAGTACAATATCTATGTTTCCATGACAATTTAAAAATATTTTACAATAGTATATTTTATAGTTTTACTTGCAAAAAGCGGTTTTTTTGATAAAATCTACTTAATTTTTTACTAATTAACTATATTAGGTTTTATATTTCTATGAATTATTTAATAACAGGTCCTATGTTTGCAGGAAAATCTAAATATTTAATAAAAACTTTAGATTATCTGCTTATGGAAAAAAGCGATATTAAGATACTATTTATATATCCTAATATTTCTTATAGAGGATATTTTTGCAGGGACAAAAATGTTGTGCTTGATAATAGAATAGATATTCTTACTGAAGAGGAATTAGAAGATAAATTCACTAATTTTGATAATATAAAAAATTATCTATCAAATTATGATGTTGTTGGTATTGATGAGTTTTGTTTTTTAAATAAGACTTCTGATTTTATTAAATTAATAAAAGACTTTTCAAGAAATAATATTAATATAGATTTTTACATAGCCTCTTTGGATATGGATTTTAAGAGGAATTATTGGGAGAGTGTGAGCAGTTTAATTGAAGAAGATTTGATTGATGTGCATATAAAGGTGTTCGGCAAATGCGATTGCGGAAGAAAGGGAATATATTCAAAAAGAATAATTAAAGATGTTGATAGAGTTGTGATAGGAGATGATATATATAAATGCGTATGCAGATACTGCTATGAAGGCGAAGATGAAGTTAAATTAAAATTATGATTTATTTAACATAATTGGTTAATTCTCCAATATTTTCTATATAGCAAGTTATTTTATCACCAGTTTTCATATATTTAGGAGGATTAAATCCCATACCAACCCCAGAAGGTGTTCCTGTGGCTATGATATCTCCTGCTTCAAGCGTCATTCCTCTAGATAAATCGCTTACTAATTCTTCTATATTATGCAGCATATGTTTTGTATTTGAGCTTTGTCTTGTTTCATCGTTTAAAGTTGATTTAATATTTAGGTTATTTATATCTTTTATATCATCTTTATATACAATGCATGGCCCCATTGAACTATAAGTGTCCAAACTTTTTCCCTTATACCACTGAGAATGCTCTTTTTGCATTTTTCTTGAAGATATATCATTAAAAATACTATATCCAAATATATGTTCTTTTACATCTTGAGGTTTTATATCTTTTGCGGTTTTTCCTATGATAATAGCTAATTCTACTTCATAATCTAATGCTTCATCTAAGTCTAGTCTTGCATTTATGTTATGATTATGTCCTATTATATAAATAGCTCTTTTAGAAAAATATACAGGTTTTATGTTTTTTATATCATTGATATTATCTTTTACTTCGTTAATATGATCTTGATAATTAACTCCTACACATATAATATCATGTATTGGTTTTGTTATAGGTGAAAGGAGTTGAATTTTTTCTATTGAGTAAGTTTGTTTAAAAGTATCTATTTCTTTTTCTAATTGGTCTAATATATCTTTATTACAATTTTGAATAAAATTAATCATATTATAGTTTTTAAACTCAGGTATAATATCTGCTATAGGTATAACACTTTGCTCATTTCTAGTTAAAATTCCTATTGCTTCAGTGTTGTTCCATTCTAAAAAAGATACAAATTTCATACTATTCTCCAAAAAAACTTTAATTAATTATAATAAATAGTTGTAGTTTTTCAAGTATAATTAAAAAAAATTAATTTTTTTTAGTTTTATTGTGTATACAATTTATTTTTATGAAAAAAATCCGATAAATATATGTAGTATCATTATATTGAACCTATACAAAATTAATACTTGACTAATGGGTTAAATATTATTATACTTTAAGTAAGTATAGGTAATTAGTATTTTTAGGAGACAATGATGAAAAAACTAATTTTAGCAATCTTTTTAGTGAGTTTTAGTACAGTTTTTCCAGCATTTGAAGTTGATGTTGTAGGACAGCTTAGTGCCGTAACTGGATTTCCAATTTTGGATTCTCAGACTGTAAAAATTAATGGATCAACAGAAGTAAGACCAGACCTTTCTGTTCAAATAGGATATATGCTTCCTATGCAAAATGGCTTAAAAGGAATAAGTCTTTTAGGTGATGTTGGAATAGAACAAACTACTATAGGTATTACTTATCCTGGAGATAAAAAAATAGTTAATAAAGAAAGTGGTTTAAGTATGGGATTGGGTTTTACAACTAAGTTTGTAATTGGTAATGTTAATAGCTTAATTCCTAGAGACACAGTTTTAGGTGTTGGAGTTGGTGCAAAGGCTTTAATATATGCTCCAAATATAGTGCTTACTATGACTCCTCCTCCTATAAGTATTTATTTAAAAGCTCTTGTAGAACAGAGATTCTTTATTTCTAGACAGTTGGCTTTTATAGTTGGACTTAACTTTTATGTAGACTATATGCTTCCTATGACTTATAAAGTTGATCAATTATTTATGGGTTATTTTGTAACTAGTTACCTTGATTTGGGTATAGGTCTTAGTGTAGGACTTCACTTCGGTAATTAATTTTTATTGTTAATAAATATATTAGGGGACTATTAAAAAAATTAATGGTCCTCTTATTTATTTTTTTAAATAATATATTATAATTCTATCATGCTATAAATTCCTTTTTATGATTTATTTTCAATTTGGTTAATAATTATATATTTGAGGAGAGAATATTGAAAAAAAAGATTTTACTTATTTTATCTGTATTTATCTTTTACAGTAATCTTTTATTTAATGATGTGGTTAATAGTATAGTTGGAGTTGTAGGTTCTATTCCTATTACTTATGAGGATTTTGTAAGTAGGAAATCTTTTTTATCTCTTCAGGCTAGGTCTGTCGGTAAAAAAATCAATGATGATATGGTTTATAAGGATTTAGTTGAAGAGAGAATAATGTATTTGAAGCTTCAAGAATATAATTATGTGATAGAAGAAAATGATGTGAGCAGACGTCTTGAAAATATTGCTAGTCAGTATAATCTTACTTTAGAACAATTTGCCAAGCAGTTAAAAGCAGAAGGCATATCGTATGAAGAATACCGTAATTCTATAAAAAAACAAATAGCTATGGAAAACTTAAGCGGACTTGTTGTTAACAATACAGAAATTACCGATGCAGAGGCAGATGAATATTATAATAATAGTAAAGATAAAACAGCCTTTGAAGTTGATACTTTAGTAAAACTTTCTTGGATATTTTTCAAAGCAACCACTTTTACAGAAAAAGGCGAAAAGCAAGAGTTAGCTGATAGAGTGCGTGGTATGGCTGCAAGAGGCAATGATTTTGCGGAGTTAGCTAAAAAATATAGTGATGATGAAAAAACAAAGAATTATGGCGGAGATTTGGGCTATAATCTTTTATATGATGCAGGAAAACGTTCTTTGCCTGCACAGGTAAATGCTGGACTTAATTTGGCAAAAAGAGGGTATAAAGTAGGAACAGTTAGTACAGTACGCGAATTAGTTGGCAAGGGCTTTTATATAGTAAAAATAGTAGAAATACAAAAAGATATGGATAGTATTCGTACAAGAGTAAAAAATTATCTAAGCGAGATTCGTATGAGAGACTCTTTTGTAAAATGGCTTGATGATGAAACAAAAAGAGTTACTATAAAGTTATATAAATAGTGTTGACAGAATTATAAAAATATAGTATAATATATTACTCATGTAATAGTAGAATTTTAAAATTAATATAAATGGAGTAAAACCATCATGTATGCAATAGTAGAAGTAAAGGGAAAACAATACAAAATAGAAAAAGGTCAAGATATCTTAATAGAATATTTGGGCGATGATGCTAAAGAATCACCAGAAATAAAAACACTCCTTCTAAAAAAAGATGATGAAAGTGTAGTTGTTGGTACACCTTATGTAAATGGAGTGAAAATAAGTTCTAAAATAGTTGAAAGTTTAAAAGGTGATAAAGTAGTAATAGGTAAACACAAAAGAAGAAAAGATTATAAAAGAAAAACAGGTCATAGACATAAATATCATAAAATCACTATAGAAGATATTACATTAGCTTAAATTATATATAATGTCTTCTTTATTCAGTGTTGTTTATAATAGTGATGGTGTTATAATAAAAGTTACTATAGAAGGGCATGCTGGAATAAAAAAGTCTGGTGAAGGTTATGAGGTATGTATAGCTTTGAGTGCTTTATCTCAGGCTATGCTAAGTGTTCTTACTGAAATAGTTGGCATTAAGAGTATTAAACGTAAAATTAATGATGGATATTTAAGCTTTGAATTAGTTGGGTTTGATAAACTTGATAAAGAAAAAGCTTATGAGTATATTACAGTTAGTAGAGGGTATTTGCTAGGCATAAAATCTCTTATTAAAGAGTATCCTGACTATGTAAAATATAAAGAGGAGTTAAAAAATGGCACATAAGAAAGGCGGCGGAAGTTCAAAAAACGGACGTGATAGTCAATCTAAACGTTTAGGTGTGAAAGTTTATGGCGGAGAAAAGGTTGTATCTGGTAACATTATAGTTAGACAAAGAGGTACACAATTCCATGTTGGTAAAAATGTGGATATAGGAAGAGACCATACTATTTTTGCAACTGCTAATGGTGTTGTTAAATTCCACACTAATAAGTTTGGTAAAAAAACTATAAGCGTAATAGCTGAATAATAATATTATACGCTAAAATACATTATTTTTGTTAATATCCTATTCTTTATTTTAAGAGTGGGATATTTTTGTTTATTTGTTATATTTAAATCAAGAGGATAATTGTTTTATGAGAATATTATTTATAGTTTTAGGTTTTATATTTCTTGGGGTAGGGGCTGTTGGTATAGTTGTGCCGATTTTGCCTACAACGCCTTTTTTACTCTTGGCTTCATTTTTCTTTGCTAAAGGCTCTAAAAGATTTCATGATTGGTTTTTATCTACAAAATTATACAAAAGATATTTAGAGAGTTTTGTAAAATCAAGAGCTATGACTCTAAAAGGAAAATTAACCATACTCATACCTGTAAGCTGCATGCTTATAATAACATTCATTTTAGTAGATAATATATATGCTCGTATAGTTTTGGTGATATTATTTATTTCAAAATATGTTTATTTCTTCACACAGATTAGAACTGTTTCAGAGGAAGAGCTAATTAAGATGAGGATAAGCTATCAAGAAGAGGAATAATTGTTTCAGTATATAACTAAATAACTATATTTTTATTTTATATTATGGGCTTTACCCGAATTAAAAGATTTTGCTATAGTACTTGCACTTTTTGGTTCTTTTTGCTGCGGGAAAAAGAACAAGAAAAAATTTATAAAAAATCATTGTTTCAATATATTATAAAAAATTAAAAATTTGTAAAAATTTAGTTTTTATGTTTTTTATTTGCGGGGACTAGCCCCCGCACCCCCACTTCTTTTATTGGTATAAAAGAAGCAAAAGAACTGCAATTTTAGCTAAAATATAGGTATTATCTTATAGTTTATACATATTCCGAACATGCAAGACTATAACTTACACTTTTTGCTGCGGGAAAAAGAACAAGAAAAAGTTGATAGAAATTATTGTTAATATACAATTCCGCCGCACAATGTAATCTCACCGTCATAGCAAACGCAGGATTGTCCTTTGGCTACTATACCTGTAGGCTCTAAAAAATGTATGTCTATTCTATTTTCATCTATCGGCACTACATTTGCCATAGTACCCTTATGTGCACTTCTTGTTTTTACCAATGCTGTAAACTCTTTTTCTCTTTTGTTTACTATCCAATTTATGTCATATATTGTAACTTTGTCTATAATGGTGTGATTTTTGTTTCCAACATAAACAGTGTTAGTGCTGCTGTCTAATGATATTATAAAAAGAGGCTCTTTATATGCAATGCCAAGTCCTTTTCTCTGCCCTACTGTATAATGCCATATTCCTTTATGCTTACCTAATATTTCATTAGTTTCTATATGTACAATATTTCCTTCTAAATCTTCATCAAAAAGTCTATGATATTCCCCTGCAAAAAAGTCTTGACTGTCGGTTTTCTCTGCCACATCAATAAGGTTATACTCTCTTGCTAAGTTTCTTGTCTCTTCTTTAGTCATTTCATACATAGGAAACATTATTTTGGATAATTGCTCTTGAGTTAATCTATATAAAAAATAAGATTGGTCTTTTATATGATTTTTGCCTCTTAAAAGTATATATCTTTTTTCCTCTTCATCATATTTTATACCTGCATAATGCCCCGTAGCAAATTTATCGAAAGTTAAACCGCTTTTTTCTATAGCATCAAACAAAGCCATAAACTTGATTTCTTTATTACACATAATACAAGGGTTTGGAGTGAGTCCTTTTTTATATGAATCTTTTACATAATCTATTACTTTTTTTTGAAATAATTCACTAACATTAAAAGCATAATAATCAATTCCAATTTGAGCAGCATATTTTTTACATTCTTCAACTACTTTGTTTTGATAAGGCCCATAACAAGAACCAGCTAAAGGAGCTCTTTCATCACCGTCCCAAAGAAGCATGGTAACACCAAAAACTTCATTACCCTGTTCTTTTAAAAGTTTTGCCGTTGTTGTAGAATCTACTCCCGCACTCATACCAACAGCTATTTTTGACATATATTTTTAATCCTTTTTATATAATAGATATGTTTGTTTTTATGAACCTTTTTTCTGCATAGCTTCTATTAAATCTTTATCTAATTCTTTAGCACTATTATAACCCATCTCTTTTAAACGCAAGTTTTTAGCGGCAGTTTCTATTAATATACATATGTTTCTTCCAGCACGTACAGGTAATTTTATATAAGGTATTTCAGTGTTTAGTATATTATAAGTTTTATCATAAAGCCCCATTCTGTCATATTGCTCATCATCTTTCCATTGTTCAAGCTCTATCACTAAATCAAGCCTTTTTTTATCTCTAATAGCACTCATACCAGAAAGCCTGCTTATATCTACTATTCCAATACCTCTCACTTCCATTTTATGCTTAATAACATCATGCTTTTTTCCTATAACTCTGCCGTCTTTTAGTTTTTTAAACTCAACAGTATCATCTGCTATTAACCTATGCCCTTTATATATAAGCTCTAAAGTAGCCTCGCTCTTGCCAACTCCGCTTTTTCCTAATATTAAAATTCCAACACCAAAAACCTCAACAAGCCCCCCGTGAACCCTAAAAGATTCTAAAAACTCCTCTTCTATTAAGTTTTGCATAGATAATACAAACTCATTAGTAGGAAGCTCTGTAACCAAAATACATATATTGTTATTCTTAGCAATTTCTATAAAAGATTCAGGCGGCACAAGCCCATAGGTGAATATACATATAGGAATCTTATAAGAAAGCATCTCCTCAAATATATCAGTTTTATTTTCTTTGTCTAAAGTTACAACATAATTTCCTTCACCCTTGCCGAATATCTGTATTCTTTCAAAAGCAAAATCCTGAAAATACCTAAATAATGCCATACCGGGTCTATTGACATCACAGCTATATATTTCGTTTTTCATGCCAATTAAACCTGTTAATCTTCTTATTTTCAATATGTTGTTTCGGTTTTCATTGATTTCAATAAGTTTTTCAACTTTTATTTTTTTAGGCATTATAATTTCATTTCCTCTTTAGCAATAAGAGATATTATATCTTCATTTTTATCTGTATTTATAAGTTTTTCTACAAAATGACTATTATCTCTAAGTATCTTAGCTATTGTAGTTAGCACTTTTAAATTCTCTGATGCAGAATCTTTAGGAGCAAGAAGCATAAAAACTATAAATACTTTTTTCTTATCTACAGATTTATAATTTATACCATTTTTGATTGTAGCAACTGTTAAAACTATCTTGTCTACAGCATCAGTCTTGGCATGTGGAATGGCTATACCACTTCCAACCCCAGTGCTCATAAGCTTTTCTCTAGCCATAATCGAGTGTTCTGCTTCGTCTTTACTTAGCAAAAGCCCGCATTCATTAAGCCTTTCTACCATTTTAGAGAGTAAACGTTCTTTATCTGTCTCTTGAACATCTATCATTATTGCATCTTTGTTGATATAGTCTATCAAGCTCATTTTTATTAAGCCCTCCAAAATAGTATTAATTTATAAAAAATTATATCTCAAATATTCTTATTAAAGTAAAAGATATATCTGATTCCTTATATAAAGCCTCTACTTGACCTGTAACACTGCTTACATATACTACAAACTTTTCATTATTGTTTTCTGTCAAATAGTTTACTGCCTCACTCACATTATATTCTTTTAATTCATATTTTTTGCTTGAACTAGCATCTATATTATTATCACTAGTTAAACTCACTTCATCTATATTCCAAGAATTAGAATCATCACTCTCATATATTTCATAAGTCTTAGAATCATTTCCTTTAAATAGATAGGTTGGATATTTACCTATTTTTACACTATATAAATCTTCTTCTCTTTTTATAGGGAAATAAGCAAGATATGGTCTTTTATCATGATTAAATATAACAAGAGCATCAATTTCATCTAAAGGTTTTTCATATAAAGATAATGTGTTGATAGAATAAGAAGCATCATCATCATTTTGTACGCTTTTATCAACTACAGCTCTTTGAGATTTATCTATATTTTTCTCTTTAGATTTTCTCACTTTTCTTTCTATCTTTTGGAACATTGTATCTATTGCTGCATATAAATCTTTTTCTTTTTCTTTATCATGGAATACTTGTTTTCCAAAAGTAATAGTACCTTGAACTATATATTCTTCATGTATATGCTCACATATGATGTTAGCATCTATGATTTTATCAGAATGAACTTTTATATTTTGCATCTTATTAGCTATATGTTCTCTTACGTTTTTAGTGATTCTCACATTTTTACCTATGATGTTTTGATGCATAAAATTTCTCCTTTGGTTTTTATAATATTGATGATGAAAGCCTATATTTAGCAACTGTTCTTCTTGATATATCAATACCTTCGCTTTTTAATATCAGCCTTATTTTTTCATCAGTCAATTTAACAGGGGAGTCTTTTATTATTCTTTTTATTATCTCTTTTACAGCTCTTGATGATACACCACCTTTAAGCTCTTTTGAAAAGAAATATTTTATAGAAAAAGTACCCCAAACTGTATTTAAGTATTTACCATTAGATATTCTGCTTATTGTAGACTCACTTAAAGAAACTTCCAATGATAAATCTTGTAATTTTAAGGGCTTTACAAACTCTTTTCCATTTTCAAAGAAAGGAAGTTGAAATTTTAATAATCCTTCGCCAACTTTTAATAAGGTTTTTTTTCTTTCACTAACGGCATTTATTAAATTTTCAGCCATTTTCTTTTTTTCTTTCAAAAAGTTTATATCTTCTCTATTATTCTTCCCCTCATTTATTAGTTTACTATATTTTTTGCTAATTTTCAAGGGTTTTATAAAGCTTTCATTCGTTTTTACTACCCACTTATTGTTCTCTTTGAATATAAAAATTTCAGGTACTATATATTTTATAGGGGTAGTGTCATATTCTCTTGCGGGGTAGGGCTCTAATGTTTGTATTATTTTTAGGGCATCAAGCACTTTATCTTTAGTGATATTCATTTCATTTGCTATATAGTCATAATTCTTTTTTCCAAGCTCTTTTAAGAAATTTTCTACTATTTTTATAGCTATTTCTTTTATACTATCTTCTATATCATCTCTCGATTTAAGCTGTATAGATAAGCATTCTTCAATATCTCTAGCACAAACTCCTAATGGGTCGAAGGTTTTTAATATATTAATTATTTTTTGTACATCTTTTATATTTGCATTCAAAGTTTCTGCTATAGTTTCGTATGGTGTTTTTATATATCCGTCTTTATCTATAAAACTGCATATATGTTCTGCTAATTCTATATCTTTTTTACTTTTGAATACTATGTTTATTTGTGTTTTAAGGTGTTCGAATAGGCTTTCACCTCCACTTTGAACTGTATTTTCTATAATATTATCAATATCTTTATTACTACTATTTTTAAAATCATATTCCAAGAAAGGGTTTTCTTCCATTTCCTTTTCTATCTTTTCTTTTAATTCTATTGCGGGCATTGATATTACATCAAGCCATAATTTTGTTTGAGCATTTAATCTTAATTCATGTCTTAATTGAGTTTTGATGTTTGTAGATAAATTGATAGATGAACTCATAGAAAAAGTATATAACAGTAAAATTTTTTGTCAATAAAATGTATATTAAAAGTGTTAAGGAGTATGAGATATTGGACATTTTTTAGTATAAAAAAAGCAGTATCCTTGTTATAATATTTTGAACAAAAAAGAAATAAAAGGATACTACTATGAAAAGAGATTATAGCACAGAATTTAAATTATTTATAGTGGATGAAGCATTAAAAACTAAAAATATTAAAAGATTTCTAAAGATAGAAGAAATACCCAAATCTACTTTTTATACTTGGATTAAGAAATATAAAGACACTGGAACTGTCGCTAATTTTAGCACTAGACCGAAAACTTCTCCAAATATCTTTAATAATCAAGAAGCTATTAATTTAATTATTGAACTCTATACTAAAGAATATCGAGGTAAGCATTATATTAAAGCATATTTAAATCGTAAAGGCATTAAGATAGGCGTTACTGCCGTTGAAAATGTACTAAAAAGAAATAATCTTTGGAGATACAAAATAAAAAAGAAAAAGAAGCGATATGATAAACGAAAATTTGTCTCTAAAATACAAAAAGAAGGCAAAATAGTTCAAATAGATACCGCCTTGCGTACCTTCGGTAAAATATATCAAATTAGGCAGAAAAACAGTTTATCAATTCACAGCTGTAGATTTAGCTACTCGTTATAGTTGGAGGCAGATCTATGAAGATAAAACACTTTCTAGTGCTTTATCTTTCTTAAAATATGTCTTAAAAACTTCACCTTTTAAGATACAATCTATACAAACGGACAATGGTATAGAATATACATACCGCTGTATCAATACCTCTAAAATAAATATTTTTGATGAATACTGCTTAAAAAATAAATTAGAGAGGAGATATATTCCTATAGCAACACCAAGATATAACGGCGTAGTAGAAAGAGTACACGGCACAGACGAAAGAGAGTTTTATTCACGATTAAATAAAAATATAACTGTAGAATTATTGAGAGAAAAATTAAAAGAATATACACATTTTTATAACAATCAAAGATTGATTTCTTCGTTATTGTATATTACAATCAAAGAAAGAATCAAAAATATTATAGCAAGTAAAAGTACAATATCTATGGTTCCATGACAATGTATATTAAAAGTATTAAGTATTGATTTTATTTTTTTTATATAATATTATACTAAATTATTATATATAGAAACATAACATTTTTTAATGTTTTTATTGGAGTATTATTTATGAAAGAGAGAGAAAAACTTGGCAGCAGATTAGGGTTTATACTTGTTTCAGCAGGCTGTGCTGTAGGTATGGGTAATGTTTGGAGATTTCCTTATATTACAGGTCAGTACGGCGGAGGTGCTTTTGTTGTACTTTATATTATATCTATAGTGGCCTTTTGTACTATACCTATGATTATGGAGTTTGCTGTAGGAAGAGCCGGCGGACATGATATATCTAACTCTTTTCTAAAATTAGAGAAAAAAGGTCAGCATTGGCACAAAATAGGCTATGTTCAGATTATTGGTAATGTACTTCTTATGTTATTTTATACTACTATATGCGGTTGGTGTTTAGCTTATTTCTATTTTACTTTAACTGGTAAATTTACTTCATTGAATGCCGATCAGATTGGAACTTTCTTTAATGGCGTACTAGCAAGCCCTTCTACTTTAATTTTTTGGATGGGAGTTAGTGTATTAATAGGTATTTTAATATGTTCTTTTGGTCTTCAAAATGGAGTTGAGAGAGCAAGTAAGTTTATGATGATATCTTTATTTGCTTTGCTTATAGTGTTAATAATAAGAGCTGTAACTTTAGACGGTGCTGTTGAGGGTTTAAAATTCTATTTAATTCCTGATTTCAATAAATTATTCGGCGGTGGATTTTCTGGTTTTATTGGTATATTTTATGCTGCTATTGGACAGGCTTTCTTCTCTCTTAGTGTTGGTCAGGGCGGAATGGCTATATTTGGAAGCTATATAGATAAAAAACAAAGATTAACAGGGGAAGCTCTTATAGTTGTAGCATTAGATACATTAGTAGCTTTGCTTGCTGGTCTTTTAATATTTCCTGCTAGTTTTGCTTTTAATGTTAATCCTGGTAAGGGAGCTGGCTTAACTTTTGTTACTTTGCCTAATGTATTTAATTCTATGCCTTTGGGAAGATTATGGGGTTCTTTATTCTTCTTATTCCTTGCTATGGCGGCTCTTACTACTATTATTGCTGTATTTGAAAATATATATTCTTTTGCTATGGATAAATTTGGATTGTCAAGAAAAAAAGTTTCTGTAATACTATTTTTATTGGTGTTCTTTGGAAGCTTGCCTACTGCTTTAGGTTTTAACGTTTTATCGCATATTAATCCTTTTGGCGAGGGTACTGTAATACTTGATTTATTAGACTTCATAGTAAGCAACAATATACTTCCTCTTGGTGCTTTGGTTACTTTATTCTTCTGTACGAGAAAGTTTGGCTGGGGTTTTGATAATTTTATTAAAGAAGTTAATACTGGCGAAGGAATTAAATTCCCTGCATATTTAAGACTTTACAGCAGCTATATTATACCGCTTATAATACTTGCTATATTTGTTTATGAATATTTAAATAGATTTGGTATTGAAATAAAGATTTTTAATATTGTTAAGATTATAAAAGAAGTGCTTATAGTAGTGCTATCTTTTTTTATTAAATAAATTTTTAATTTTATCGAGTTTTTATTGTTCTTTTTCCCGCAGCTACACGGTGCGGACTTCGTCAAAGAACCAAAAAGTGCGAGGTTTTAGTTTTATATCTTTGTAATATACAATCTAAAATAATATTTATATTTTGTTATACATAAAAAGCTAGACTTTATTAAATGCAGCCTTTTTGCTTCTTTGTGGCAATACCGAAGGCACTTCCTACAGTCGCAAAAGAAGTGGGGTGCGGGGCAAAGCCCTGCAAATAATAAAACAAAAACTTATAATTTTTTAGATATATACTGAAAATCTTTTATTCGTATAACCCCAACGATAAATAATAAAGTATAGAACTAACAAACTTTTGACTAATTTCAAATGGATTTATCTTTTTGCCTAGTCTCTCATTCTTCTCAAGCTCATAAAACTCTATAGAGCCTAAAACTATTTCTTCTCCATAAGCATAAGCATTAATCTTACATACTGTTTTTAATATATCATCAAATATCATATATGAAGCATTGTCATTAAAATAAGTGTCTCTTATATCAAGCTCTCTGCATAGTTGATTTATATATGAAGTGTCAATTTTTATTCCTTCAAACATTATAATAGAATCATATTTTACATTCTCTTCTTTTAATGTTATAAGCTCATTCATAAACTGATTAATTGGCTGTTCTATATCATAAAGTTCAAATTGTTCTTTCCACTTATAAAATTTTTCTATGTCATCATCAATTATATTGTATATTCCAATATAGCAATTGTTTGGAAGCTCATATAATTCATCATCTATTGTTACAAATGCCCCATCTTCCATATATCTAAAAGAATCTATCAAAACATCATTTTCATCATAAACTCCCCAAACAAAAGAAAGTGTAAAATAATGCATTATTGGATTATTAATAAATACTTCAAAGAAAGTTTTATAATCCCATTTTCTTCCGTTTATTAAGGCTCTTGTTAATTTTATTTTCTCATAATTAATTATTTCTTTTAATGTTTTTTGAGTGTGTAAAAAATCTTCTTTTACTTTTTCTAACTCTTTATCTCCATCTGTTTCTGGCAGTTCTTTAATTATTGAAGAGTTTTGAATATCGAATATTTCTAAATATGAATCGCTTAATAATTGTAATTGGAAACTTCTATTACCGTAATTTATTATTTTTTTGCCTTCTGCATCAAATCCAAAGTTGGGGAATAATCTTTCAAAGATGTTATCTATATTTGTATTTAATATTTCTGATGCATAAACAAGAATGTCTTTTATATTATTTTTTATTTCTTTGTTATTGCTGTTTAGAGCGAATTTATTAATCATTTTTAATGCTGAAGTTTTACCATTTATAGCTATTGATTGCATTGTATATAGTATTAATGATGTTTTAAAACTATTATTCCAATCTATTAATAATTGATGAAGTTTTTCTATATGGCTTTCATCAGCATATATTGCATACGGAGTTATTATTTTTATGTTGTCTTCTATTAGGTTATTATTTATAAAATATTCTGCTGCCTTTTCAGCTGCATCTATAAAAGATTTTCTCTCTACAAACTCTAATATTTTCTCTACATCTTTTATTTTTTTAGGCTTATCTATTTTTAAAAATTCATTTAATATGTATTTTAATACTTTAATATCTATATTTGTATTTTCATTAGAGAGAATATTATAATAGCTATTATTGTCCAAAAAGTCTAGCAACTCATTGTCTGTATAATAATAATCAACATAATCATAAATCTCTTCAATACTGTTAAAACAAAAATCTTCTTTACTGTAATTCCATTTTTTTAATATATCTTTAAACTCTTTGCAATTATCTAAATTATCCTCTACATATTTTCTGTTTAACTCTTCATTTTCTAAAATGATGTTTAGAGAATATTTTTTTAACTCTTCATCATCTGTATTTAAAATATTATAAACAATGCTGTAATCATCAAAATTATTTTTACTATAAACTAATTCCAAAAAATCAATTAATGCATAACTTTTATTTGATACAGTATTTAAAAAGTCTATATCTTCAAATGCTTCTTTAATATTATAAGCATATTTATTCAATAATTCTGTAATGTATTGAGATTTAAATATGTATATAGGGTAGCTATTAAAATAGGCTATTAGTAAATCTTTTATGTTTATATAATATTCTTTTATTATGTCATCTATATTTTTATTAAATAAGTTTATATTTTTTTTTACAATTACAGGAATCATTAAATTGTATGGAAAAGATTCTAATATAGCGTTCACAATTTTTTTAGCATTATCATCACTCTCATAAAACCAATTAAAAACATTTAATAAAAATATTATGCGTTCATTAAACTTAATAGTTAAATCATCTTTATATATTTTTAGAGCATGAATCAAATCATATATAGTGTTGTATTTTATATGCTTAATATTAAAAAACTCTTCTAATTCTTTTTCTAAAGATTTTAAAAAATAATTTATGTTATTAATATCGCTATTTGTTATTAAATTAAATATTGACATTAATTCTATTGCATATTTATTATTGTACGAAAGTTTTAATGCTTCATATATTTTAGTAAAAGTTTCTTCATCATATTTTTTTATTTCTATAAGTTCTGAATGTATTTTACTATAGTTTAAGTGTATATTGTTATTTAGATATTTAATTAAAAAAATTATATAATTATCTGCATTTAAATCTATTAAATAGTTTATATAATCATCATAATTATTAAAATCAAAAAAGTATTTATTTTCCATTGGAAGTCTTGATATATAAATAAAATCTGATATAAGGTTTTTATTATTTTTCTCTAATTGTTTTAACAACTCTAAAAATTTATTTTCTATTTTTTTATTTTTATCTATTATAATACTAACAGCAAGCATAGAGTCTATTGTATTTATATTATCTAAATATTCTAAAATTTTATCTATATATTTTTCATTCTCATTATTAAAATAATATCCAATAACTAAAGCCATTAATGGTATTATTATATTATCATCATATTCTTTATATGCTTCTTCAAATGTTAGTTTATATGTATTTTCAATATAATTATTTATATAGTTTGGAAAATATTTGTATGCATTATCAAAATATATAAAAATATAGAATTTCTTTTTTAATATCTCTTCTTCTGAAATATTACCTTTATTATAATTTATTATTTTTTTATAATTTATTGTTTTTAATATAGCATCTTTTATTTTTAGTCCTGATATAATATTAATAATAAAAGACTCAAATATATAAATATTGTCTATATCATATAATGAAATAATTTTAAATAGCCTTATTATATAATCATTATCATCATCTTTTTGAAAATATTTTTCTACTATTTTAGAGTATATATTTTTATCATTTGATATATTATTTTTATTTATTTTAAAGTTTATAGTATCTGTTTGTTTTAATACATATTGTTTAATATCTTCTTGATTTTCTTTAAATATATAATCAATATAATATTCTATTTTTTCCATAATATTAAACAACTTATTTTAGTCTATTATAACTGTAACTTTACAATTTCTAATAGCCTCTTTTAATTTTGGTGCACTTAATATAATACTTGCATCTTCATTTCCTATCACCAAATCACTAGAAAATCTTCCTCTAGTGCTCCAAGCTGCTATATTATATGGTTTTCTGCCTGTAATATTTGTAGATATTTGATTAGTTAAAAATGAATTTGTAGAATATTTTATATATCCATTAGTAGATGCAATTTGTTTGTTTATATAAGCAATATCATAAATAGCATCGCCATTTTCATTGTATATTGTAGGAAATAAAGAAGGCTTAAAACCTATTCCTCTTGCATCTATTACAAGCCCATCATAATCAGTACCAGCATCAATATATGTTACTATTGGTATAGGTTTATAGGTATTCATATTTTGTATAAAGTTTGACATTAATTGATTAGTGATAATATCTAAAGCCATTAATACTTTTACACTTGTTCTGCTAGGGTATGATACGCCTAAAAGTCTTGCATTATTTACAAAGTCCATAACATCTTCTCTTAATTTGTAATTTTCTTCTATTATGTTATAAACTGTATAATCGCCATTAACTATAATATTACCCAAAGTTTGATAAAGGGTTCTAAAAGTTTCTTCTTCTGCCTGTTCTTGAAGTATTAATAAAGATTCTGGGTGTAAAACTTTATCTGTAAGAATATCCGCAGTAGCATCAGCATATATTGTATATGTTGTATAATCCACTCTTCCTATACCAGTATTTATTAATATATTATTATCTCCAACATTGGAAGTAGACTGTGCAAATAGAAGTATGTTTATACTTATAAATAATAAGATAACTTTGATATTCATTATACTCTCCAATATACTGCAAATATTTTCGGTTTATATAAAAAATACTTAAAGACATTTTTATTATTCATCATTATATAATTTTTGTAAATAGTTAGATACATTTATTTTATTATTATATTTTAAAACTTCATGAGGTTTTAGCCCTATTGAATTTCTGCTTTTATAATCTATATCATTATAAATTAAATATCTAGCCATTTCTATTTTTGTAACATAAAATATGGCATTCTGTCCCCAATCATCTTTTTCATTAATATCCACTTTTACTTTTTCTACTAAATATTTTACCAAGTCTAAATTTTCACTTTCAACAGCATACATCAATATGTTTTTGCCTAAAATATCTTTTTGATTAATATTGCTTTTTTCTTTTATGAGTAATTGTACAGACATAATATTGCCTTTTTCGGCAGCAGTAAGTAGTGCTGTTTTTCCTTTATTGTCTATAGCATTTACATCTGCATTATTTTCTATAAGAAGATTTAATATATATGGATAATCTGCAGACAATATTAAAGCGTTTTCACCATTTGAGTTTGTAAAGTTTATTTCTGCTTTTTTATCTATTATATAGTCAACTAAATCATAATATCCTATTGAAGAAGCTTCCATTAAAATAGTGTTTCCGTTTGTGTTTGTGGCATTAATATCTCCGCCTTTATCGAGATAGTTTTGAAGATTCATTATTGTATCTCTTATCTTGTATGAAGTGTTTATATAGTCAAATATAGTTGGTTTTGTGGGGGTGTTTGTTTTTTTGTTTTCTATATGCTCTTCTTTATCGTTTGTGTAATACTCTTTATATTCGTTTGCATCAAAATCATCAGGCAGTAGATAATCAAATTCTTGAGCGTATAAACAAGCACTTAAACAAAATAACAATATTATTCTTTTCAAATTTGTTTCCTAATAAAAAAGTTTATGTCAAAACAAGTATATTTTGTCATATAAGTTTATTTTATTCAACTTTTTCCCGTAGCAAAAAGTTGCAAAAAGTACAAATATTTTAGCTTTATATTTTGGAATATGTATTAAGTATGAAATAATACTTTTATTTTAGGATAAAAAATGCATTCTTTTTGCTTCTTTTGGCCACGCCGCAGGCACTTACTTCGGTCATCCTGAAGGACTCCTTTTGGTCGCAAAAGAAGTAGAGATGTACCCTATTGGCACGCTTAGCAGGGTGACTAGTCCAAAAAATATAAAAACCAAAATTGATAAAGTTAAAAATTTTCACTATACATAAAATATAATTATTTTAATTTTCCTAATTCCCTTATCATAAACTCCAAATCTTCTATTACTTTTATCTCTTCTTTTTGATTTCTCAATATATATGCAGGGTGATATGTTGCAATTACAGGTATGTTGTTATAATAATGAATATTGTTTCTTACCTTTCCGAAAGGCGTTTTTAAATCAAAATCTACGAGGTTAGAAAAGCCATGTCTTCCCAATGCACATATAATTTTTGGATTTAATATTTCAAGCTGCTTTGTAAAGAACTCTCTGCAATTATCTTTTTCTTCTAAAAGCGGATCTCTGTTTTCAGGCGGACGGCATTTTAAAGCATTCATAATATAATAATTAGAAATGTTTAGCTTCTCAATCCACTTGTCTAATAATTTACCAGCCCTGCCTACAAATGGAAAACCTAATCTATCCTCATCAGCACCCGGAGCTTCTCCTACAAATACTATATCAGGTTTTTCATCTCCCCTTCCAAATACCACATTTTTGCGACTGTTGCATAAAGCTCCGCATTTCATACATTTAGTTATAGTTTGATATAATTTCTTTAACTCTTCATTTTGTATTTCTGTATTTTTTGCTTCCATTTGTGCTCCATTATTTTTTTTGAGATGCTTATTTTTTATTATTATCTTTTTATTTTTATCATAGTGAATAGTATCAAAAAATTTTATTTTGTTTGTATTTAAGAGATATTGTTCTATTTTTGTCATCATTTATATAACTTATTATTTTTTTGTAATTTCCATACTCCAATTTGGTCCGCTATATACTTTATATCTTTCAGAGAAATTACCCATATTAACAGCTATAGAAAAATTAAGCTCAGAATTAAAATAAGCCATATTTTCATTTTCAGGCACATCACCAAAAGTATTTACAAGTTTAACATCGCCGGTCCATATAAGTTCACTATAATTATATATTTTCACATTAAGAGTATCTCCTATATTAACTCCATTATCAAGCATTAATTTACGAGGGAGTGATGACCACACATTGCCATATTGAATATCAAGTACAGGTATATTAGCATAAAAAACTCCATTCTCATATTTAGGCTTTTGATATTCTATTTTTGTTATATTAGTTCCTAAAGACTTACCAACTTCTCTAAATGTCATTTGTTTAGAAGCAAGTTTAGCACCAGTATAAACATAAACATCTCTTCCATGGAATGTGTATGATTCAGCTGAGTTTGTAAGTCTGTTTTTAGCCTCATCAATTTCTCTTACCTCTTCTATACCCAAAGATTCTGCAACAAAAGTTAAAGTACCATTATCTGGAGTAACAAAATAATAATTATTTTTAGTTTTCATAACAACAGATTTTCTATCAGTACCAACACCTGGGTCTACCACACTAACAAATACAGTACCTTCAGGCCAATACCTAGCAGTTTGATCAAGTCTTAAAGCAGCCTCCCATATATTATATGCAGGTATTTCATGTGTAAGGTCATATACTTTTAAATCTTTATCTACAGTAAGGGCAACACCATACATGCTTGCTGCAGCATTATCCTTTCTTCCAAAGTCTGTTTGAATTGCAAGAGGGGATTTATCAATGCCGTTTTGATTAGTACAAGACATTGCAATAAATATTACTAATATTGATATAATAACTTTTTTCATTTTTCTACCTAAATAATTTTAAATGTTGTTTAAAAATAAAATGTTTTAATTATATTGAATTATTTATTAAATATATTTGTTTTACTAATGATTTATTAGCAAATTACTAACAAAAAATTAAGGGTATAAGAAAAAACTTACACCCTTAAAAAATCTTGTTTATTTAGCTTTAGCATTAAGAGCATCTTTTTGTCTTTTTATTCTTCTTAAAGCTCTTTTGCGTTTCACTACTTTTCTATGTTGTTTTCCCACAGTATATATCTCCTTTAATTTTTATTATATTTTACCATTTGAACCTAATACATTGATTATTTTATGCATATAAAGTTTTTTCATTTCATCACGAGCAGGTCCTAAATATTTACGAGGGTCAAATTCTTTAGGGTCATCATGGAATACTTTTCTAATAGCAGCAGTCATAGCAAGTCTTGAATCGCTGTCGATATTGATTTTACAAACTGCACTCTTAGAAGCTTCTCTTAATTGCTCTTCAGGAATACCTATAGCATCATCAAGTTTACCGCCATTTTCATTAATCATTTTAACATATTCTTGAGGTACACTTGAAGAACCATGAAGTACAATAGGGAATCCTTGAATCTTTTTCTCAATTTCTTTAAGAATATCTAATCTTATTTGAGGGTTTTGACCAGGTTTGAATTTATAAGCACCATGACTAGTACCAATAGATATAGCAAGTGAATCAACACCTGTTTTTTTAACGAAATCTTCTACTTCTTCAGGCTGAGTATAAGTATGATGTTCAGCAACAACATCATCTTCTACACCAGCAAGTACACCCAATTCTCCTTCAACAGTAACATCATATTTATGAGCATACTCTACAACGCTTCTAGTAATTTCTACGTTTTTGTTGTAATCATAATGGCTTCCGTCTATCATAACAGAAGAGAAACCATATTCAATACAGCTTTTACAAAGTTCTAATCTATCACCATGGTCAAGGTGTAATACTATAGGTACATTAACACCCAATTCTTTAGCATATTCCACAGCTCCTTGAGCCATATATCTTAATAATGTTTGATTAGCATATTTCCTAGCACCAGAAGATACTTGAATAATAACAGGGCTTTTAGTTTCTACACAAGCCTGCACTATAGCCTGAAGTTGTTCCATATTATTAAAGTTAAATGCTGGAATAGCATAACCGCCGTTAATAGCTTTTTTAAAGAGGTCTCTGCTGTTTACAAGACCTAAGTCGTCAAATTTAACCATATTTCACTCCAATTAATAAAATATATTTTAATGATATAACAAAAATAATAATTTTTCAAGTAAATATATGTTTTTTATATAGGTATGAAATTTTATATACAACCCCGCCCTCTATATTTTTTTAAATATTTTAGAAAGTGTGTGGAAATTATATTTATTGCTTAATTAGAAATGTTAGCTCCCGCCCAAGTTTTTATTTAGTTTAAAGCTCGCTTACCGCACGGTGGATAAATTTAGAAATATAATAGAAATTTAATTCTAAAATTATTTATATATTTTGCTTACTTTACCGTGCGTTGAGTAGATAACAAATTTTTAAAAATCTAGGGTGGGAGGCAAAAATTAGAGTATAGGCAAAAAGAAATATGATTTTTAATATTATAGTAAAAAACAAAAAGCCTATAGGGTGGGGAGTTAGTGTAATTTTTTTAATTAAATATTTGTGAGATATATTACTACTTGAAGTTACATAAAACTAATTTTTTTGATATGTTATTAATTTGTTTTGACAATCTTTGTATTATTTATTATACTAATAAAAGTACAAAATAATAAAAACGATTTATATTATTTTAAGGAGTGTAATATACTATGGATTTAAATGCTTTTAATTCAATGGAATCAAAAGAAGTATTCAAATGGTTCAATGAAATAAATAAAATACCTAGAGAATCAGGACATGAAAAAGAGATTAGTGATTTTTTGGTTAAATTTGCTAAAGATAGAAATTTGGAAGTATATCAAGATAATGCTATGAATGTAATTATAAAGAAGAAAGGTACAAGCGGTTATGAGAATAAACCTGCAGTAATAATACAAGGTCATGTTGATATGGTATGCGAGAAAACTAAAGACTCTAAGCATGATTTTAGAAAAGACCCTATAGAAATGATATTAGATGGTGATATATTAAGAGCTAATAATACAACACTTGGAGGTGATGACGGTATCGCTATAGCTATAGGTATGGCATTACTAGATTCTAAAGACTTGCCCCATCCTCCTATAGAATTATTAGCTACTACTGCAGAAGAAACTGGCATGGACGGAGCTATTGCTATTACTGGTGAGCATATAGACGGTAAAACTATGATTAATATAGATGGAGAAGAAGAGGGAATATTTTTAGTAAGCTGTGCAGGTGGAATGAATACTTTAACAGATTTTGATATTAAAAAAGAAAAAGCAGAAGGACATGCTTTAAAAGTAGAAGTATCAGGACTTAAAGGCGGACATTCTGGTATAGAGATTATTAAACAGAGAGCTAATGCTATAAAATTGCTTGGCAGATTATTGTATGCTGTGAGAGAGTATATTGTTATATCGCATATAGAAGGAGGAGCTAAACATAATGCTATAGCAAAACATGCAGAGGCTTTAGCAGTTTCTAAAGACATTAATAAAGTAAAAAAGACTTTAGAAGAAGTTGCTAAAAATATAAAAAATGAATATAGGGTAGAAGACCCTGATATGGTTATAAATGTTTCAGAGGTTTCAGATGTTAAAGAGGCTTTTACTAAAGAATTGAGCAATAATGTTATTAACTTTATGATGCTTGTACCAGACGGTGTTGCTTATATGAGTAAAGATATAGAAGGCTTAGTTCAAACTAGCTGTAACAACGGAGTATTAAAAGAAGAGAATGGTAAGTTGAGATTTACTATATCAGTAAGAAGTTCTGTAGAAAGTTCATCAAAAGAGATAGGTTTAAAGATAGAATCAGCTGCTCATATGACAAAAGCTTCTTTCCAAATGTCTAATGGATATCCTGCTTGGGAATATGATGCTAATTCAAAAGTTAAAGATATAGCATTGAATGTTTATAAGAAGGTTACAGGAAAAGATGCCAAAATAGAAGCCATACATGCAGGATTAGAATGCGGAATACTTAAAAAGCCTTTACCTGATGTTGATATGATAAGCATAGGGCCAGATATTAAAGATGTACATACCCCTTCTGAACATTTGAGTATATCTTCTGTAGATAGAATGTGGAAATTTTTAAAAGAGCTTGTTATAAGTATTGCTTAAAGAAAAAGAGTTAGATAAAAAATATTAAATAATGGTATATAAATTTATATTAAAGAATAGATTAGAAAACTATCAGAAAATGTTTATGGCGGTATAAAGGTAGAAGATTATGTACTTTTTATATCTGCTAGTAATATCTTTATTATTTCTTAATAAAGATATTATATATTTTTAAAAAATAATTTATAATACTAACAAATAAATTAAGGCTTATATATGAATAAGGTTAATATAAATATAAACAATGATGTAAAAATTAATTATAATATTTTAGTTAGCAGCGGACTTATAAAAGAAAGCGGCAAATTGGTAAAAGAAGTTCTTAGAGGAAAAAGAGCTTTAATAGTTACTGATGATATAGTTGATAAACTTTATACTAAAATAGTAAAAGAAAGTTTAGAGAGAGAAAATATTATTACTTCTGTATGCGTGCTTCAAAATGGAGAAACTAACAAAAACATAGAGAGCATTTATAATATATATTCATCTCTTGCAAAAAATGAGTTAAGCCGAAAGGATATAATAATAGCATTAGGAGGCGGTGTTATAGGTGATATGGCAGGTTATGCTGCTGCCGCTTGGATGAGGGGAATTGATTTTGTGCAGATGCCTACAACACTTCTTGCTTGCGTTGATTCTTCTGTGGGCGGAAAGACTGGTATTAACATTAAAGAAGGTAAAAATTTAGTGGGTGCTTTTCATAGCCCTAGGCTTGTTATAATGGATAGTGATGTTTTAAATACGCTTCCAAAGAGAGAGTTTAATGCTGGTATGGCTGAAGTTATTAAGCATGCATTTTTATTTGATAAAAAACTTCTTGAATATTTAGAAAATAATAATAGTTTTGATATGGATTTTATTCTTAAGAGAAACTGCGAATTAAAAGGGCATATAGTAGAGATTGATTATAAAGAGAAAAAAGAGAGAATGTTTTTAAACTTTGGTCATACTATTGGGCATAGTGTGGAAAATGCTGCAGGTTATGGAGTTTTGCTTCATGGTGAGGCTGTTGCAATAGGTGTGATTTTTGCTATAGAGTATGGTATTAAAAAAGGCATCACTAAAGATAAAAGTTTACTTGAGAGAGCTAAAAATATATTTTGTAAATTCTCTCTCCCAACTGCAGTACCAAGTAACATAAACTTAAAAGATGCAATTAAATTAGATAAAAAAAGAAGTGATGATAAAATCAATTTCGTATTTTTAGAATCTATTGGAAAACCTTATGTTGAAAAAGTGAGTATTAAGGATATTTTAAATGAATAGCTTTATTAGTAAAATATTAATATTTTTTTTCATATTGTTTATATCATGTTCAAATAATAGTGTGGATAATAAAAATGAATCGTATAATACAAAAAAAGAAAAAATATCCAATGAAATAAATTATACAGATATAGAATTTGAAGTGAATGCCATTCCTTTTGATATAGTTGATATTGAAAAAAATAATTATATTAATATAGATAATAGAGTAATAGAGGGACTGAATGCATATAAAACATTTACAAATGATATAGTTAATATAAATGGCAGTAAATATTATATTTTAAGTGTTTATACTATTAATATTGATGATGAAAGTTTTTATGAAAAATTAGAAAATGAGCATTATATATATGTTAGTTTGTGGAAATTAAATAATAATAATGCAAATTTTGTTGCAGGTTTTTATCCTTTTACCATGTACTCTTATGATGTTGAATATATAAAACCATATATAAGCAATAATATGCTTGAATTTGAAATATTAAGATATGCAAGAAAATATGAATATACTGATTATTATAAATTTGCTATAGTAGAAACTAATAATATAATTAATTTTTATCTTACAAATTTTACAGAAAAAACTCCTGAATATGATGATAAAACAGATGAAACAAAAATAGCTGAATATTCATTTGATAAGGATAATATAATAATGAATAATCTTAATAAAAATTATGACTATTAATTATTAAAGAGCATCAATTTATAAAAATTAATGCCCTTTAATTTTAGGATTTATTTTAAACTTATGCTTTCAATAGAGCTTCTCCCAAAGCCTTACATTCACTAATAGCATTATCGTCTGGAGTGAGATTTGTAATAAGTCCGTCTTTAACTAAAGAAGCACCAGTACTCTTTACATCTTCCTCCCAATTTCTCATCCATTCGCCATCGCCCCAATCATAAGAGCCAAATAAAGCTATCTTTTTATTAGAAATCTTATCTCTTATTTCATCATAAAAAGGCTGAAACTCAGATTCTTCAAGAACTTCCACTCCCATAGCAGGACAGCCTAATGCTAATTTTGAATAATTGTTAATATCTGAAGTGTTGAAATCAGATACACTAAATATATCAGCTTCCCCTCCAGCATTTTTTATACCTTTTTCCACACTTTGTGCCATAAGCTCAGTATTGCCTGTAGCACTCCAATATATTATAGCTATTTTATCACTCATTTTTATCCTCCATAAATTTAATATTTTAACTATAAGCATATTTTTTGTAATAATCCATTATTTCCAATATGCCCTTACCATTTAAAAATGTGCTTGTATAAAAATCTCTGCATCTATTGTAGCTTTCAAAAGTTTTGATAGCTTCCTTTTTGTTATGATATACTTTCCAATATCCAGTATATAAACTATTTTTTCCATAATTGTTTATAAAGCCGTATATGTCCATAAGAGGATAGCCTAAAAATATACCTATCTCATGAGGGAAATCTTTATTATACTGCATTCTCTTTTTTAATAGTTCTATACACTTATATAGGTTTTTATCTTTATACCCATAATCATCTAAAAAATCAAAAATCTCATCATCAAAAATATATTCTTCAAGCCTTTTTTTGTTATAAACATAAACTATCATTTTATTATCATAATCTTTTATGATAGACACATTTATATTGCGGCTGTTTAATATTTTATTGTATGAATCTATTTTTTTGTAAACATCTTTTTTAGAGTTATATTGATATGTAAAGATGTTTGCTATTTTTATACCAGATAGGGTTGGTGCACAATGGTTAATAATCAATGTATCAAAGTTATGCTCTTTCATTGTTAGAGTAGTCTAACATATATTTAAAAAATGTCAATAGCTTTGTTAGTGTATTCTAACTTTTTTATTTAAAATTATATAATAATTTTTATTTTTTTATAGTAAACCTACATCTTGGATAATTGGAGCATCCGTAAAACTCTCCGTATTTCCCTTTTCTTAAAATGAGTTTTCCATTACACCTAGGACATATATCATTATTTATTTTATAGTTTGTATTTTTTATATTTGATATATGCTCTTCTTTAGATATATTTTTGTTATTTGAAATTAATTTATTATAAATATAATTCATATCATCATCAGTATAATTTGAGCCGTCATTAAATTGATATAAATAATTTTTTAAGTCGCACAAATTAATAACATTTCTTATATTGATATTATCAGCATTATTTTGAGTAAATACTATTACAGAATTAATATTATATTTATTTCCTAATATTTTTTTTAAATGATATATATGAGTATTATTTTGTTTTATAGGGCTATAAAAATAATTTCTTTCACCTATTCTTAAACATTGCGTCCATTTTCTTTGATCTTCATTGCCAAATATAAGTCCGCTATAGTTTTTAGTCTCTATACAAAATATTCCATTTTCTCTTATTTCTATATGGTCTATTTGATGGCTTTGACCATTACTATCTACTATTGTTAAATTGTTTATTTGCCTATGTTTTACTTTGCCAAATAAATAAGGATTGAGAGCAGAATCAACTTGAATCTCTCCGATTTGACCTTTAATTGAATCGAAATCAAAAAAAGCATTGAAAATATTTTTTGCAATATATTTAAATAGTCCCATAATTATAAATATGTATTTTTACAGATTGAACTAATATTAGTTTATACTTAAATTTTATTTTGTCAAATATTATATTTTATAAAAATGACATAAAATATTTGAATTTTCTATTCAACTTTTTCCCTCGTACGAGCTGTACCACCTTGCCGCACGATAATGCTATGCTTTAATTATAACTTCTTAGTCGTGCGGGGGAGTGCATTTTAATGTACAATTAAATTATAAAATTTATAATAAAAATGCAGTTCTTCGCGAAGCGTATCCGAAGGATATAAGTTTCTTTTATACCAATACCGAAGGCACTTCCTTTTGTCGCCCTGAAGGACTCCTTTCAGTCGCAAAAGAAGTAGGGGTTCGGGGACTAGTCCCCAAAAAAATAAAAACTTAAAATAATTATTATTAAAAAATTTGAATTTTTTTATTTTTCTTTTATAATATATTAAACTTTATTTTAGACTTTATATATTCACTTCAATACTTTTTATATATTTGATCTTTAATCCGTATAAAGAATTTTTTAATTTATAAAAACCTATAAAGGAGAGTTTATTATGGCAGAAAAACAAATACTTAATTTTGAAGCCGAAACAAAACAGATATTAAATTTAATGGTGCATTCTATATACACTCATAAAGAAATATTTTTAAGAGAGCTTATATCAAATGCAAGCGATGCTCTAGATAAAGCAAGATTTGAATCTATAACTAAAAGCGATAAATATACTGATATAGATAATTTGAGAATAAAAATAGAAATAGATGAACAAAATAGAACATTGAGTATTATAGATAACGGAATAGGTATGACAAGAGAAGATGTTATCAATAATATAGGCTCTATTGCAAGAAGCGGTACTAAAGCATTTTTGGAGAAAATACAAAAAGATAAAGAAGCATCAAAAGAAAGCGGAATAGATTTAATAGGACAATTCGGTGTTGGTTTTTATTCTGCATTTATGGTTGCTGATGATATTATAATAGAAACTAAAAACGTTGATAGTGAAAAAGGTGTTCGCTGGGAGAGTAATGGAGACGGTTCTTATTCTATAGAAGATATTGACAAACAAGACAGAGGTACAAAAATAATACTTAAGTTAAAAGCAAAAGATAAAAAGCTAGAAGAAGACGGATTTGTTGATGATGATTATTGCAACAGATACACTTTAGAAAGTCTCATTCATAAATATTCAAACTATGTTCATTATCCTATAATTATGGATATGCCTATACCAAAAAAAGACGAAAAAGAAGTTCAGCAGTATGAAGAGAAAACTATTAACTCAATGGTGAGTATATGGCAGAAATCAAAAAGCGATGTTAAGGCAGAAGAGTATAATGAGTTTTATAAAGAGCATTTCCACGACTATGCTGACCCATTTGAAGTAATACATACAAGGGCAGAAGGTACCATAGAATATACTGCACTTTTATTTATACCTTCGAAAGCACCTTTTAATTTCCTTCACCCAGATTTTGAAAGAGGTTTAGAGCTTTATTCAAGAAACGTATTTATAATGGGTAAATGTAAAGATTTGCTTCCTGAATATTTAAAATTTGTTAGAGGTTTGGTTGATTCTCCTGACTTTTCTTTAAATATTTCAAGAGAGATTTTACAGCATAGCACTCAATTAAAAAGAATAGCATCAAATGTTGAAAAAAAGGTTTTGGAAACTTTAGAAAATATATTAAAAAATGACAGAAAAAGATACCAAGAGTTTTTCAAAGAGTTTGGTGAGTCTATAAAAATAGGAATATATTCAGACTTTAGTAAAAAAGATAAATTGTCTAATCTTTTATTATTCCAGTCATCAGAAACGAAAGAAGAAGAATATACAACATTGGCAGAATATAAATCAAGAATGAAAGAAGGTCAGGAGTTTATATATTATGCAGCTGCTAAAGATAAAGCTACAATAGAAAAACTTCCTCATATGGAGGGTATGAAAGATAAAGGATACGAAGTTCTTTATTTCACTGACAGAGTTGATGAGTTTATGGTTAATATGATGAGGGAGTTTGACGGCACTAAACTTCATTCTATACTTCAGGCTGATAATAATACAGAAAATAAAGATGAAAACAAAGATTCTGCTAATAAAGATGTGCTTAATGCCATAAAAGAGGTGTTGGGTGCTGATAAGGTTGCTGAGGTGAGAGAGACTAATAGGCTTAAAGAGAGTGTTGTTTGTTTATCAAATAAAGAAGATTCTATAAGCTTTAATATGGCTAAGGTACTTGCTGAAAGCGGAAATCCTATGTTTGCTATGAAGCCAGAGAGGGTATTAGAAATTAATACTTCACATGATGTATTTAAAGCTATAGAGAAAGAGTATCAGGCTAATAAGACTTCTGATTTGTTTAAAGAGTATAGTGAACTTCTTTATGATGAGGCTTGTATACTAGAAGGACTTCCACTTGAAGACCCTAAATTATTTGCAAGCAGAATGAGCAAATTAATGCTAAAATTATAATTAATTGATTATGATTTTATTAAAGATAGAAATTGTTATAATATAGTTATAATGATTATATTTTTCAATTTTTATCTTTTTAGTTTTTGTTGTTCTTTTCCCCTCGTACGAGCTGTATCACCTTGCCGCACGGTAATGCTATGGTTTAATTATAACTTCTTAGTCGTGCGGGGGAGTGCATTTTAATGTACAATTAAATTATAAAATTTATAATAAAAATGCAGTTTTTTTGGTTCTTTTATACCAATAAAAGAACTGGGGTGCTGCACGGTGTGTACTTCGTTAAGGGCAAAGCCCTGCAAATAAAAAAAATTCTTCCACCGTGCGGTTAATATTTTTAATTCTTTTATATAATAATTCTATTAATAAGCATTTGCTGAACCTTGAATTTCATCAAGCTTGTTAATGGCATCTCTAAACAGAGTAAAATTACTTTGCCAGTTGCTTGTTGCTGTAGGGGATATTGCTATGTCTTCGTAGGTGTTTTCATTGAAATTATTAATAAAGTTAAATCTTATATTTGATATGCTTTTTGTAGTGAAGTTATCAAACTCATTATCATCATTAAATTTATATTTTACTTCTATATCATAATATTGTAAATTTCCCATTGTAAATGGAGTGAATACTGTTTTTTGTATGTTTGTTAATTCTAAAGTGCTTCCATCATCAAACATAAATATTATAGGAGTTGAACTTGCTACTTGAAAATAGTACGGATATCTATATCTAAACTCTAATGTTAAAGTTCTTCCATATCTTTTGAAAAATCTGAAACTATTTTCACGCATATATTTTTGAGTGTTTTTCCAAGAGGTAAATATATTTATTTTTGATGTGAGTTTATCTCTTTCTGTGATGTATGCTCTATTTTTTATAATATCATACATTATACTATTAGTATCCATATTGTTTTGAGCAGATAGCATTAGAGAGCTAAACACTATAAAAATAAATATATATCTATACATACAAAACTCCAATTTTAAATATTATAACTCCATATAATAAAACGGAATTATAATATTTAAAATTGAATGTAAATATCTAATTTTTTTATATTATTTAGCAGCATTACCAACAACGTTTAAAGAGTCCCAAGTACGTGCAAAAGGCGGAGCATAGCATAAATCAAGCATACCCAATTCATCAACAGTAAGACCAGCATGTATACAAGCAGCTATTACATCGCTTCTAAGTACAGCACCTCTTTTTCCAGCAATCTGCCCGCCTAATATTTTTCTGTTTTCAGCAGAATATACTAGTTTTATATGCAAATCCTGATAGTCTGGATAATAATGTGTATGGTCAATATCTTTTACTGTAACAGTTTTGTAATTAATATTGTTATTTTTAGCCTCTTCTTCAGTAATACCAGTTCTTGCCATTTCTAAATCAAAGCAAAGTATACAAGCACTTCCCAAACTTCCAATAAACTTTTCATTTCCTCCAACTAAATTAGAAGCAACCATTCTTCCAAGTTTATTAGCCCCAGTAGCCAAAGCAGCATAACTTGTATTATCTAATACCCTGTTGTATATTCCTGCACAGTCACCAGCAGCATATATAGAATCAATATTAGTCTTTCCTTCTCTATCAACAAGTATAGCACCATTTTCCATTAATTTAATTCCTGCCTCTTTAGCCAAATCACTATTAGGTGTAACTCCAATAGCAACAACCACATAATCAGCATCATATCTTCCTTTGTCTGTAACAACTGCCTTAACATTATTATTGTTGTCAGCTTCTAATGATAAAACTTTTTCGTTTAAATTTAACTCAATATGTGTTTTTATATTCTCAATAGCTAAGTCAGAGAACTCTTTGTCAAATTTAGCTCCAAATACTCTGTCAGAACGCTGTATTATTCTTACATTTTTACCAAGATGCTTTATAGTATGTGCAGCCTCTATAGCTATAAAACCAGCCCCAAGCACAACTACATTTTTTATATTATCATCTTTCATTTTTTCTTTCATATTAATAGCGTCTGTAAACTCTTTAAGTGTAGATACATTTCCAATATTAATATTTTCTATTTTTGGTATTATAGATTTTGCCCCAGTAGCTATAAGCAAAGTATCATAACTGTCTTCAAACTCTTTATTATTTTCTAAATCTTTTACTACTACTTTTTTGTTATTAACATCAATTTTTAATACTTCATGTTTAACTTTTAAATCTATTCCAGATTTTATAGTAGCTTCAGCAGTTCTTGCAATCATAGTGTTGGAATTATCAAAAAAACCTCCAACATAATACGGCATACCGCAAGCTCCCCAAGATACATATTCAGTTTTTTCATAAACTGTTATAACAGCATCTTTGTCTAATCTTCTTGCCTTTGCAGCAGCACTCATTCCAGCTGCAACTCCTCCTATAATTATTACTTTTTTCATAAATAAAAAACTCCGTTAATAAAAATAAATCTACTTTTAAAGTATAATGGATAATACTTATTTGTCAATTAAATGTTAATAGCAATATTATTTTATGAATTTTTGTTGACAAAAGATAAAAAGTTGTTATCATATAAATATGATTGATTGCTCATTTGAAATTAATTATCTTGTCAAAGAAGATTCTGTAATAGTATTATATCTAAAAAAGAATATATGCTTAGAATCTCTCCCTAAAATAAAAGATATAATGTTGGAATATCTATCTAAAGGCATTAATAATATAATAATTAATCTTTGTGAATGTTCTTTTATTGAAAGAGATATATGGAATTATTTAATAGATTTAAAAAAAGAACTCTATGATTGCTGCGGCGATATTGTACTTTCAAATTTAGATGGTAATGTTAAATTAGATTATGATTTGATGGAGCTTTCAAATACAATAGAATCATTTGAGAGCTTAAATGATGCTCTTTACAATTTTGGGATATTTAATCAAACTAGATTCGCTTAAATGTTTTTTATGCTTGAATTTTTGTCTTTATAGTATAATATATATGTTATGAAAGTTGCTAAGAATTTACTTACTGCATTAATATTTTTTATAATATTTTTTTGTATTTATTTATTTAGATATTTAGAAAACTTTTCATATGGTTTTAATATATATATTTTGAAAAATTTTTGTGTAAGTAATATTTTTTCTATATTGCTTATATCTTTTTTATGCAGCTCTATATTTATAGGTGTATTTAATAAAAAAAGTCATATATTAAATATTATTACTATAATTGTATTTACTATAATAGCTTTAATATATCCGTCTTACATAATATTTTTTAATGCTAATTTTAATGATATAGAATATTCTGATAAATATATTATAACAAATTCAAATTATTTATATAAGGTAGATAATTATTTAATAAAAGCTAATCCTACTAATGATGCATATGCTAGTTCAATATTAATAGATAATGTATATTCTAATAAAATGTATTTTGCTGATAATATGATTGTTACAAAAAATGAAGTTATTATGAATAATGTTGTAGAAATAAATAGCAATGATGTTGTAAATAAAGATTTAGTTTCTTTAAGTAGAAAAAATATTTATAGTTATATATCTAGTATTATAGAAGATATAGTATTTGGATTTGATATGTCATCTTATTTAAATAGATTATTAAAATATATTAGTGTTAATGATTTATCTGTATTTTTTATATGTATTTTGTATATTAGTTTATTTTTATTATTATTATCAGTTTATATGATTAGCAGTTCTTTATCATTTTCAAGTTTTAAATATCATAATATGCTTTTAGGTTTTATTATTTATATAATGTTTGTAGTGATATTTTTCTTTGTTAGATTTAAATATAGTTTTTTAATGGATAATTATATTAATTTTGGTATATTTTTATGTGCTTTGTCTTTATTAATTATAATATTATCTTTAATAATAAATATTATATTAATGCGTAATAATAAGAGAATGGAAGAATGATAGAATGAATCAAGTTGTTATTAATGATTTTTGCAAGATAGATATAAAAAAGAATAGTGTAGTTACGATAGGTAAATTTGATGGTGTTCATAAGGGGCATCAGAAGCTTATTAGATATACTGTTAATATGGCTAGGAAATATCACTTATTATCTGTTGTTATGATGATAAGGAAGAAGAATGTATCTATTTATCATATGGAAGAGAATATATCTTTTATTAAGGCTTTGGGTGTTAATTATATAATAGTTATTGACTTTTTACCAGAATTTTATACAATGGAAGCTAAAGAGTTCTTTAATAGATTAATAGAATACTACAAAATGAAGAGAATTGTCATTGGAGAGGACTTTGCTTTTGGTAAGGATAGAGTTGGCGATATTGATTTTTTGAAGAGATATGCTTCAGAAAAGGGGGTTAATGTTAATATAATTAATTTCCTTAATCATTGCGGAGATAGAGTATCCAGCAGTAAAATAAGAGATTGTTTATCTAATGGCGAAGTTGAAAGTGTTTCTAATATGCTTGGCAGAAATTATAGTATGAGCGGTATTATAATACATGGTAATGCTTTGGGAAGAAAGATTGGTTATCCTACTGCAAATTTAGAATTAGATGATAATATATTTGTTCCTAAGATGGGAGTTTATAGCTCTTTAGTAAGTATAGGAAATAGCACTAAATTATATAAAGCTTTAACTTTTATAGGTATAAGCAACATAAATAAAGAACTTAGAGTAGAGAGCCATATATTAGATTTTTCTAGAATGATATATGGTAAAAAAATAACAGTTATATTTCTTAAATATATTAGAGATAATATTAAAGTTAACTCTATAGAAGAAGTGAAATCATTATTAGAAAAAGATGAATACAATGTAAGAAAATATTTCAAAAGGAGAAAAAAATGTCTATTACAGCAGACGAAAAACTAAAAATTATTAAAGAATTTGGAAAGAGTGAAAAAGACACAGGTTCAGCAGAAGTACAAATAGCTCTTTTAACTAATCGTATAACTTATTTAAAAGGACATTTCCAAGAGCACACAAAAGATAATCATTCAAGAATGGGACTTCTTAAAATGGTAGCTAAAAGAAGAAAACTTCTTAATTATTTGAGAAGAACTGATCTTGAAGCTTATAAAAATCTTATACAGAAATTGAAATTAAGAAAATAAAACAGTTGCTTGATAATTACGAATAGTTAATACTGTCTATGGTATTTTGTAATAAGGAGAATATATGGTAACAGTTAAGAGTGTATTTTGCGGAGAAGAATTAATTTTAGAGACAGGGCTTTTAGCAAAACAAGCACATGGTTCAGTAACTTTAAGATTAGGAAATACTACTATTTTAGCTACAGTTGTTGCGGCAAAAGAGCCTAATTTAGAATCAGACTTTTTCCCGCTTACTGTAAATTATAATGAAAAATATTATGCAGGCGGTAAAATTCCTGGAGGTTTCTTCAAAAGAGAAGCTAAACCTAGAGATAAAGAAATACTCATTTCCCGCATAATAGATAGACCTTTAAGACCGCTTTTTCCTGAAGGTTTTAGAAACGAGGTGCAAATTATTCCTACAGTACTTTCTGTAGATACTGATATGCCTACAGATGCTTTAGCTTTAATAGCTTCATCTGCAGCACTCACTATTTCTTGGATACCTTTCGGAGGACCGGTTGCAGCTGTTAGAATAGGTTATAAAAATGGCGAATATATCATCAACCCTAAAAACAGCGAACTTGCATCAAGCGAATTAGATATAATCGTTGCTGGAAGTAAAGATGCTATACTTATGATTGAAGGTGAGGCTAGAGAGGTTTCTGAAGAAGTATTTATCGGTGCTATAGAGTTAGCTCATAGAGAAATGCAGAAATATATTGATATGCAAAATGAAATGGCTGCTCTTTGCGGAACTCAAAAAATAGAACAGGAATTATTTGAGTATGATGCTGAATTAGTAAAAATGGTTACTGAATACGGTAGAGAAAAAATAGAAGCTGCTAACTATAATCCTGATAAAGCTAAAAGAAATGAAAGTATGGATAATGCTTTTAATGAAGTAGAAGAGTATATTAAAACAAAAATAGAAGATGAAAAATTAATATCTCAAGTTAAAGGCATTTGTCATTCTATAGAAGAAGAAATAGTAAGAGAGGCAATAGTAGAAAAAGGAATGCGTCCGGACGGAAGAGCATTAGATGAGATTCGTCCTATAAGCACAATGACTAATCTTATTCCTAGAGTTCATGGTTCTGCTTTATTTACAAGAGGACAAACTCAGTGTTTATCTATAGTTACATTAGGAAGCGAGAAAGATGCTCAATTAATGGACGATATATACGGAAAAGAAAACAAAACTTTTATGCTTCATTATAATTTCCCTCCATTTTCTGTTGGAGAGGTTGGAAGATACGGCTCTCCCGGAAGAAGAGAAATTGGACATGGTAATTTAGCAGAGCGTTCTTTTAATGCTGTGCTTCCTCCAAAAGATAAATTCCCATACACTATAAGAGTAGTTGCTGAAATATTAGAAAGTAACGGTTCTTCATCAATGGCTACAATTTGTGCTTCTACTATGTCGCTTCTTTCAGCTGGTGTTCCTCTTAATGCTAGTGTTGCTGGTATTGCTATGGGACTTGCTACTTATAAAGATGGATATAAAGTGCTTACAGACATACAGGGTGTTGAAGACCATTTGGGTGATATGGACTTTAAAGTTGCTGGAACACGTAAGGGCATCACTGCTTTCCAACTTGATATTAAACTTACTGGTATATCTACTCAAATATTAAAAGAGGCATTAGATCAGGCTAAAAAGGCTAGATATTTTATACTTGATAAAATTGAAGCTACTATATCTAACCCTAATGAGATTTCAGATTTTGCTCCTAAGTATAAAACTATGGATGTTAATCCTGAAAAGATTAGAGTATTGATTGGACCTGGAGGAAAAAATATTAAGGCTATCATAGAAGAGACTGGAAGCGATGTTGAGATACAAGACAGCGGTGTAATTAATATATTTGCTCCAGACACTCCTACTTTAGATAAAACTATTAGTCTTATAAACTCTTATGTTAAAGACCCTAAGGTTGGTGAAGTTTATGATGGGGTTGTAAAAGACATTAAAGACTTTGGTGCTTTTGTTGAAATATTGCCGGGTGTAGAAGGGCTTTGTCATATATCTGAGCTTGCTTATAAACATGTTATGAATGTGGAAGAAGTTTTAAAGATTGGTGATGAAGTAAAAGTAAAAATCATAGATGTTAAGGGCGGAAAATATTCTTTAAGCAGAAAAGCTTTGCTTGAAAAACCTGCAGATTATGTTGAAGAAGAAAATAACAATAAAAGAAAACACGACAGAAAAAAGAGATTTTAATCTTTTAGATTTGTGAATATAGTAAGAGGTTATTATTTAATAATAGCCTCTTTTTTTTAGTAAAAATTTTTAAGTTTTTTATTTGTTGGGGCTTTGCCATTAACGAGGTAGACATTGTTTAGCTGCGGGAAAAAGAACAATATAAATTTTATAATTTAATTGTACATTAAAAAGCACTCCCCCGCACGACTAAAGGGCTATGATTAAACCAGAGTATTGTTGTGCGGCAAGGTGGTACAGCTCGTACGCGGGAAAAGTTGAATAAAACAATTATATACAAAATATAGTTAAATAAATATTAAAAATTCGTTTTAAAAAAATTTAATATGTTTTTTTTGGTTTTATTTTCTTTTGATTTACTCTCTCCTTTTATATTTACAACAACTTCATCTCCAACTTTTAATCCTAATTGCATTATACCTATTATTTTTTTTATGTCTTTTGATATATCATTTTTTATTATGGTAACATCGCATTCGCTGTCTTTTGCTATTTTAGCAAGTTCGCTCAAAGGTCTTGCATGTATATTATTTGTATTGTTAATAGTATATTTAAAACTTTCCATCTATTCTCCTGAAGAATTTTTTAATAAACACATTAGGTTATCAAAACTTTTATTCTCTATTAACTTTATAACATTTTTTTCATTCAACAAAAAATCAACCGTATATTGATAAAACTTCTGCAAATTCTCATCTTCTTTATTTGATATAGAAACTAAAAATACAACCTGAACATTATTCTTATACCATATAATAGGCTTTTCCAATATAGCAACAAATACAAAAGTTTCATCAGTTACAATTTCAAAAGGATGAGGAATTGCAACCAAGTTTCCAAAATCTGTCTCTGATAAACTTTCTCTTTTCATTACCAAATCATAAAAATTATCTGGTATATCAATATATTTTTTAATATTTTTACATATATTTTTTATAATCTCTTCTCTGTTACTCCCCTCTATATTTGTAGAAAACAGTTTTTTATCATAATAATTATTCAAAAAATCATTTTCAGATAAATCTAAAACATTTTTAACTTTTATAATATCATTAGTTTCTAAAAACAGCCCTATATGCACAATAGGAACAGGTACTTGAACAACTATAGGGACTGTAGAAAATATATAATCAACTTTAGAAAAATCAAAATCTTTGAGCATTATCAAATCTGTAGTATAAATATTTTCTATATAGTCAGCAAACTCTTTTTTATATTTATGCATAAGAAGCTTTGAAGTAGTTTTTCCGCTTCCGCATACTATTAGTATATTGATTTTCTTTTTCTCTTCGCTATTTTCTTCTAAGGCTATTTGAAATAATAATGCTAAAAAACCAATTTCATCATCTGATATTTCTTTATTATAATATGTTTTAAGTACGGTATTAGCTTCTGATGCTATTAAATATGCTAAAGAATAATTAGTTTTTATATCACTTAGCATTGGATTTTTTTGCAAAACATTATATCTTATTCTTATATCGAGCGGTATCATATGATGGTTAAGCAAAAGTCTTAAGTTTAAATTATCTTTTAAATCTATTTTTAAATTGTTGTATATCAAATCAAGCATATCCTGCACTACATTATCTAATTTATTTTGTATAATATAATTTTCAGTATTTACTAATAAACTCTTTGATGCTATATGAATTGCTATAAAAATTGTTTCTATATCATTTAATTTTATATCTAATTCTTTTTCTAAAATATTTGCTAACTTTTTTGCTAATTTTAATTCCTCTTTTTTTACATCTTTTAATAAAACATCATCATTATAATCGTTTATATTTTTATTTTCTTTTATTCTCTCTATTGATACAGAAATATATAATATAAAATTTTCCAAGTTTACTTCAGATAATTTTATATCATTTTTCTTTATAAAATTAATTACTATATTTTCTATAGTTTTATTTATATATTTTTTATCGTATATTTGCTGTTTTAAATAATAATCTATTATACAATTTCTAATATCAAATTCTTTACCAACTAATTTAATACCATAATTTGGTTTACGTTCTATTTTTAAATTATAATATTTAATATTATCTTCTATAATTTTTAATGTATTTGTGAGAGTTGTTTTAGATATATCTAATGCATTTATAAGATTATCAGATTTTATATAGGTGTTATTATTATTTATAAGATGTTCAAATATGTATTTTAATCTATATTCAAAATCATTAAATATATGTGCATTAATGTCAATATTTGATATATCTTTATGATTGCCGCATTCTAAAATATAACCATATCTTGCTCTAGATACTACTTTTATTCCTGTATTTTCTAATTCTTTATTTAATTCTGCTATTTTTGTTCTAACAGTTTTTTCACTTATTTGCAATTGTTTTGCTAGCATTTCTGCGGTGATATATGATTCATTAGAGATAATGGATAATAATTCTTTTATATATTTACTTTTCATAATGCATATAAACTTATAATTATATTATATATCATTATAAAAAAATAACACACAAAAAATTACCAGATTAAAGTAGAAATTTTATTGTTTGAGTTATTAGAATAAAGTGTTATCTTTATAATATAAAAAATCAAAGAAAGAGGTAAATATATGAAAAAAATTTTATTATTATGTTCAGCAGGAATGTCTACAAGTATGGTTGTTAAAAAGATGAAAGAAGCAGCTGCAAAGAAGAATATTGAAGTAGAAATAGATGCTGTAAGTACTGCAAGATTTAATGAACTTTTAGACAGCTATGATGTATTTTTACTTGGACCGCAAGTTAAACTCCAACTTAAAGAATTCCAAGCAAAAGCTAAAGAGAAAAATAAACCATTAGATGTTATAGATTTTAGAGATTATGGTACAATGAATGGAGAGAAGATATTAGATTTCGCTTTAAATTTATAATTAGCTATATTATCTTTTTTAGATATAAAAAATAAAAATAATTTATTGGAATTAGTACAATGAATAAAATATTTCCTATTATAGAATCAAAATTATTACCTATAGCTGAGAAAATGGCTGTAAATAAACATTTGAATGCAGTAAAAGATGGATTTGTATTTGTTATGCCTTTTATTATAATAAGTTCATTTTTATTGTTAATATTAAATCTTCCATTTACTGATAAAAGTACACCATTTTATTTAGAGTTTTATGCTAATTTTGTAGCAAAATATGGCAGTATTTTAATGCAGCCTTATTATGTGGGAAGTGGTGTTATGGCATTATTTGTAGCTTATGGTATAGGTTATTCTTTATCTAACAGCTATTCATTATCTGCTATAAGAGGAGGACTTTTATCATTATACGCTTTTCTTATTGTTTCTGCTAAATATAGTGTTGTACCTTTGTTAGAAGATGTATCTAAAAAATTCTTTCTAGAAGAAAATTCTAAAGTAGCTATGCTTGATGCAAGATTTTTGAATGCAAAAGGATTATTCATAGCAATTATAGCAGCATTTATATCTGTAGAAATATATAGATTTTTGGTTAATAAAAAATTATATATCTCTTTGCCTGAATCTGTGCCTGAAGGAGTTTCTAAATCTTTTCAGTCTTTAACACCTATATTAGCTGTTACAGTAATTTTCCAAGCTTTTAACATAATTATTAATCATTCAATGTCTATATTAATACCAGAGCTAATATCTAAATTTTTTGAACCTATATTGCATGTTTCTGATAGTTTACCTGCTTTATTATTAATCGTTATATTAATTCACTTAATATGGTTTTCAGGTATACATGCTTCAGTATTAGGTCCTATAGCTTCAACTATAGCTCTTTCTAATTTAGCTATAAATCAAGCAGCTTTACAAGCAGGAGAAGCTATACCTAAAATATGGGCAGGAGATTTTTTAAATTCATTTGCTCATATTGGAGGAGCAGGTTCTACACTTGGATTAGTTATAGCTATGATTATGAGTAAAAATGAACATATAAAATCTATAGGAAAATTAGCTCTTGTTCCTAGTATATTTAATATAAATGAACCTATATTGTTTGGTTTGCCTATAGTAATGAATCCAGTTATAGCAATACCTTTTGTAGGTATTCCAATGCTTAGTGTTATAATAGCATATACTTTTTCTAAATTAAATATAATAGGTAGAATTGTCACTTTAGTTCCTTGGACAACTCCTACACCTATTAGTGTATTTATAGCAACGAATTTTAGTTTTTCAGCGTTTGTATTAAATATATTTTTAATATTTATGTCTTATTTAATATACACACCTTTTGTAAAAATATATGCAAAATCATTGGATTTAAATAAATAATTAAAGGAGAATATAATACTTATGAAAGAATTAGGTATATCAATTTATCCATTTCATTCAGATATGAGTGAAAATAAAAAATATATAGATTTAGCTTCTAAATATGGATTTACAAGATGTTTTATGTGTTTATTATCTGTAGAACATTCGAAGGAAGAAATTATAAAAGAGTTCTCAGAAATTATAAATTATGCTAAAGATAGAGGGATAAAAACAACTTTAGATATTTCCCCAAATGTATTTAATAAATTATCCATATCCTATGATAATCTAGACTTTTTTCACAAATTAGGAGCTTGGGCTATAAGGTTAGATTCAGGGTTTGGAGGAAATCAAGAATCTTTCATGTCATTTAATGAATATAAATTAAAAATAGAAGTGAATATGAGTGATTATACATCATATTTAGATACTGTGATAGATTATTGTTCTAATAAAAATACAATAATGGGATGTCATAATTTTTATCCGCATATTTATACAGGCTTATCTAGAGATTTCTTTACTAAATGTACAGAAAAATTTAAAAAATATTCTATAGAAACATCAGCATTTGTTAATGCCAAAGAAGCGACTTTTGGACCTTGGCCTGTAATAGATGGTATGCCTACTTTAGAAGAGCATAGATTTTTACCTATAGAAATTCAAGCTATAGATTTATTTATGTCAGGAATTGATAATGTTTTTATATCTACTTGTTATGCTAATGAAGATACATTTAAAAAGCTATCAAATATTAATAAAGATATGCTCATATTAAAAGCAGATTTAGTAAGAGATATTCCTAAATTAGAAAAGATAATAGTTACAGAGGAGCTTCATACTAGAAGAATTGATACAAATGACTATATGATTCGTTCTTCAGCATCAAGAGTAAAATATAAAGGAGAAAAATTTAATATATTTAACCCTGTAGAAAATATAAAAAAAGGTGATATTTTAATTGATTCTTCTCAATATGGAAGTTATGCTGGGGAGATGCAAATAGCATTAAAAGATATGAAAAACACAGGAAGAACAAATGTTGTTGGTCATATATGTGATGAATATTTATATTTATTAGATTATATAAAACCTGCACAAAAATTTAGAATTAAAGAATAAAATTATTTTCTATAAATTAATTTGAGCGGGTTTATATGATAATAAATTAATTAATTTTTAGATAGAATATAATTTTACCTATAGCTAATAAAATAGTAAGCAACATGTATTTAAATAATATACAAATTGTTTTTGCTATGCCATTTTTATTGTAGGTTTATTTATAGTTATTCAGTTTGTTATAAAAACATATAATATCTACAATAAATAAAATGCTATAATGATTGTTTTTATAATGACTGTACTTTTGATATTACAATTAATGTTTATAAGGATAAGTTAAAACTATATAAACAAAAATCTTTCCTTATTGAAGTGAGAGGATTGTTGCAGTTTATAAAAACTTTGAACAATTAACTGTAGAAGCAGCAGTTCATGGAGATTATGGTAAAGCACTTCAAGCATTAACTGTTAATCCATTAGTAGTAAGCGGGAGAGTTGCTAAAACTCTACTTGATGAAATAATAAAACAAAATAAAGAATATTTACCGCAATTTTATAAAAATAAATAATTTTATTAGGAGATTTAATATTATGACAGAAGAACAAGAAAAGTTTATGGAAGAGAATGTATTTCCTATTATTAGTTTGGCGGGAGAAAGCAAAAGTTTAGCTTATGAGGCTTTAAGACTTGCTAAAGAAAAAAAGTTCGATGAGGCGGCAGAAAAGATGAAAGAGGCTGATGCTATCATTTTAAAATCCCATGAATTCCAAACAAATTTAATAACAAGGGAAGCGGATGGTGAGAAAATGGACATTACAATGCTATTTGTGCATGCTCAGGACCATTTAATGACTGCTATGAGTGAAAAAAACCTTATAAAAGAGATGATAGATATATTAAAACGTAAATAATTTTTTTAATTTAAAACTATTTTATTTATTTTTTTGTTCAATATTATATAACTATAAGATACAGTTTTAATTAAAGGAATTTTTTATGACATATAAAGAAATAATAGAAGCTGCGAAAGATTGCATGGGGTTTTGTAAGGCTTGTGCTATATGTAATGGCAGAGTATGCAGGGATTGTATGCCTGGACCTGGTGCTAAGGGGATAGGAGATGTTGCTATTAGAAATTATGACAAATGGAGAGAGATAAGACTTAATATGGATACTATAACATCAAATGAAGATGTTGATACTTCTTTTGAGTTATTTGGTAAAAAGTTTAAATATCCTATATTTGCTGGACCTGTTGGTGCTGTTAAACTTCATTATGGCAATAAATATGAGGAAGAAGATTATAATGATATATTAGTAAAATCTTGTGCAGATGCTGGAATTGCAGCTTTCACTGGGGACGGAACTAACCCTAATGTAATGATTGCTGCTACTACTATGATAAAAAAGCAAAATGGTATAGGAATTCCTACTGTAAAGCCTTGGAATATAGATGTGATAAAAGATAAAATGAAACTAGTTGCAGATTCTAATGCTTTTGCTGTTGCTATGGACGTTGATGCTGCTGGACTTCCTTTTTTAAAAAATCTCACTCCAAAGGCAGGAAGTAAAACTGTTGATGAATTAAGGCAAATAAAAGAGATTGCTAACAGACCATTTATAATAAAGGGAATAATGACAGTTAATGGAGCTAAAAAGGCAGTTGAGGCTGGTGCTGATGCTATAATAGTATCAAATCATGGTGGAAGAGTACTTGACCAATGTCCTTCTACTGCTGAAGTTCTGCCTGAGATAGTTGATGCTGTTAAAGGAAAGATTAAAATATTAGTAGATGGCGGTATTAGAAGCGGTGCTGATATATTAAAGGCGCTTGCTATTGGTGCTGACGGTGTTGTTATTGCGAGAACTTTTGTTATAGCTGTTTATGGCGGGGCAGAAGAGGGAGTGAAATCTTATGTTGCTCAATTGGGGGCTGAACTTGAAGATGCTATGACTATGTGTGGGGTTCATGGCTTAAAAGAAATAACTAGAGATATTATAAGATTTTAAATATTTAAAACTCAATATTAAAGATAAATTAAACTTTATATTGAATTTATTTTAATTATATAAAAATATTAACTTATTTATTAAGCAAAACATAACTATATTTGGTATAAAATTTTTTAGTTTATTTAATTTATTATATATTAGTTATAATGTGTAGTATATGTTTTTTTAATTTATTAGGATATTAAAAAAATATTTGAAATTATATATAAATATATAGTTATGTTAATTTGGTTTTTAAAATTAACATAATTCTATTGACATTTATTTAAATTATGTTTAGATTATACAAACATTAAATATCATTGACGAGGGGGATTATAATATGTCAGTACAAGAATTAAAATCAGATAATTTTGAAAGTGCAATATCATCAGATAAGGCAACTTTGGTAGATTTTTTTGCAGAATGGTGCGGACCATGCAAAATGCAGACACCTATTTTGCATAAGGTTGCAGATGCTAATTCTGATAAGATGAATTTTGCTGCTGTAAATGTTGAAGAAGCAGAAGAGATAGCAGCTAAATATGGAGTTCAATCTATACCTACACTTATGGTTTTCAAAAAAGGTGAAATTATTAAGAGAGCTGAAGGAATGAAAAATGAAGCTCAATTAAAAGAATGGCTTCAAGAATATCTATAAAAATAAATTAAAGAAAAATTAAAAAGCCTGATTTTTTTGTAAAATTAAAGAATTAGGCTTTTTTTTTATTTTAAATTAATATATAATCTGTATATGTTTATCTAAGGGGTAGTTATGTTTAGTACAAATAGTATATTAATTGATAGATTGTTTTCAAGATTAAGAACTACAAAAACAGAAGTAAATAAACTCATTAATGAATTATTTTCTAGTATTACTCCATATGTTCTAAACAATAAAGTTTTTTATATGTACGAGTTAGGATATATATATTTAGATAAAAATTATGATATTATATTTAGAAGTGCTGATATATCTTTTGATGCTTCTTTGAATACTATAACAGAAAAATATGATACTGTAAAAAATAGAGCTGTAAAAAAAAAGATATATGAAATGATTTTTGAAAATATTAAACATTTAGTTGATAATGGAGAGAATGTATATATAGAAAATTTCGGCACTTTTTTTCATAGCGATGGTCATATAAACTTTGAGGCAGATAGAGCTTTAGTTTATTTAGTTGAAATGAAGATTCAAGATATAAAAAATAAATATTTGGGATATAATAAACTAATAGATAGATTATCTTCTGCTAAAAAGTATTTGGATAAGAATGTTATTGAAGATGAAATTAATAATCTATTTGAAAATATTACTTCTTTGGTATTAGAAAAGAAAATATTTTTTATTTATGAAGTTGGAAATGTTTTTATTGACAAGAATTATAATATAGCTTTTAGAAGTGCTGATATGGGTTTTGATGCTTCACTTTACAGTATCATATCTAAGATTGATAATGTTAATGATAGATTAGAAAAGAAAAAATTTTTTGAGGCAGTATTTGAAACTATTAGACATTTAGTTGATCATAATGAAAGTGTTTATATAGATAATTTTGGTACTTTTTTCTACAATAAAGGATATGTTGCTTTTACTGCTGATGTTGTTTTTATTAATAGGGTTAATAATAAATTCTTTAATGAAAGAGCCGCGATTAGTGAGAAGCAATTAGAAATGAAAGATTACAGCACAGATGAATTATTAGATATGTCAAATATTTCTGATAAAGAAACAACTGATGAAAAAAAAAAAACAAAGAACAATTTTTTTATATTAAAAATAGCAGCAGTGATAATTATTATTATTGCTGTTATAATTATGTTTCTTTTGAATGTTAATAACAATGGAAGTAACAATGTGGATAATGAAAAGTTATCTGATATAGTAAATGGATATTTCACAAATGTTAAAACAGCTAATTTATCTTATACTGTATCAAACAATATGTATTATTGGGATATAGCTAAAGAGGTATATGGAAATTCTACCTATTGGCCTGTTATATCTGCTTATAATAAATACGATATAATTACTCCAATAAAAAAAGGCAGCAGAGTAACTTATAAATTACTTCCTCAATTTTCTAATATAGATGAGTTAAAAACATTCGAAAATAGTTTATCAAAATCTTTTATTAAAGTTTATCCTGTTTTACAAAATGGCAAAAAATATAATCATGCTATGTGGTCATTAAAATTAGCTGCCTATTATGATATAAGAGTTTTTAAAGATAATACTAATTCAATACCTAATGAAACATATACAAAAATATTATCAGAACATTCGGGATTTAATGATTTATTATATAAAATGAATAGATATAATAAAATTACTAAAAATCCTATATCTTCATTTATAGAGATAATTAAAGATAATGTAAAATATAGAAAATAAGGATAGCAGATGAAAGTAGTAACAACAGAAGAAGTAATAAATATAGATAAGAAAACAATAGAAAAGATTCCTTCTATACTTTTGATGGAGCATGTAGCTTTAGATATATTTAATTTATTATATGAGAGATATGCCGAAACACTTGATAATCATTTTGTGCATATATTTTCATCTGTTGGAGGCAATGGCGGAGATGGTTTTGCTGTTGCTAGGTATTTAATAAAAAATGGATATAATGTAAATGTTTATATTACTGGTAATTTAGATAAAGTTAATAAAGACACTTATGCTAATTTCAATATATTAAAATCTATGAATGTTGAAATAAAGTATTTGGGAAGTGAAGAGAATGTTTATGAAGCTATTGATTTGATAGAAGAAAATGATATAGTTTTAGATTCATTATTTGGTACGGGGGGAAGAAGACCATTAGGAGGTATACAAAAACTTTTAGTAGATAAGTTAAATGAATTAAATATTATAAGAATAGCTATAGACATACCTTCTGGATTATATTCAAAGATTGATGATAGTTCTAATAGTTGTTTTAAGGCTGATGAAACTTATACTGTATGTTTTGCTAAAGACATTATGTTTTTATACAATACTAGAGAATATATTGGGGATTTATTTATAATAAAATCAATATTTCCAGAGAGTATATTAAATGAAACTCCTTATATTGCTAATTTAATAGATTATGATGAGAATATAGAAATAGTAAGAAATGCTTTTTATTCTAAGAGAGAGCAGGGAAAACTTGCCATAGTATGCGGAAGTTATGAATACACAGGAGCTTGCATACTATCTGCAAAGGCCGCTTATAGGAGTGGGGTAGGATACATTAGGCTTTATGTTCCTAAGGCGATATTAGAAATTGTTAGAAATGCTGTAATGATAGAGATGCCTGAGATTGTTGTTATAGGTGTTGGGGAATATGATAATAAATATTTTACAGCAGATGATTTACATATTGCAGAAGATATAAATAAAAGTGATGCTTGTATAATAGGCTCTGGTATTGGAAGAGATATGTCAACTGAAGTTTTTATTAATTCTATAGTAAAAAGAATAAATATTCCAACAGTTGTTGATGCTGATGCTTTATATTTGATGTTTCAAAGTACTTTATCAGAATTGGGTAATAACTTTTTACTTACTCCTCATATTTATGAGTTTGAAAAACTTATGGGCATTAATCATATAGAAACCTTAACTAATCCATATAATGTTTTAAAAAAGTTTAGAGAAAGCACTAATGCTAATATAATATTAAAAGATGCTGTTAGTTTTTTGATGAATGATGATGATATATATATAAATTATAATCCTACAGTTTCTATGGGCAAAGCTGGAATGGGAGATGTATTAGCTGGTTTTGTTGGAGCCTTTTTAGCACGTAAATTAAAAATGCTTGAAGCTTCAAAGTTAGCATTAATATTACAATCAAAAAGTTTTTTAGAGGCTAGCAAAAAATTAGGCAATGATTCTGTTCAGGCAAAAGATGTTGCTTATTTTCAATCAAAAATATTAAAGAGGATGATGTAAATTGGCAAGAGAGGTATATGACCCAAAAAAACCAGAATTAGAGTTTTACAATACTAAACCTCCGCACACTCCAAAAATGCCTAAAATACCAAGAAGTTCAAATGTATTTTCTAAAAGATGGTTTATGCTTCTTTATGGAGGATTTCTCACTATTGTAGTAGTATTATTCTTTGCAAATAGGGCGGGGCTATTTGATAATATAGAGTTTTTTAGAAAGTTTAGAGCTCCTATCACTACTAAAATTAATAATATAGATTCTAATAACAATGAAGTTGTAGTAGCTACCATAGAAGTTAATAATTTTAATTATACAAATTCAAATACAATAGAAGAATTAAAAGCTAGTGTATCGTTATATAATAATAAAGAGCTTATCTTTACAGGCAATGACAAGTTTTATAATGTAATGTTTCCAGTAGGTCAGCGTATTGGTTTTAGAATGCCTTTTGATAAGAATTATTGGAAAAAAGCAGATAGAATGTTGATAGTTTTAAATATAGATGATAATTTCATACACAGCAATTTTGTGAGAATAAGAAGATAGCAATTTTTGGTACACACCTAAACAACTATATTTTTCAATATATATATTTTTTTTGGTTCTTTTTGCTGCGGGAAAAAGAACAACAAAAAATTGATAGAAAATAATAGTTTTAATATACACTAATAATTATTAACTTTCTTATTTTAATTATTTGCAGGGCTTTGCCCTTAACGAAGTACACACCGTGCAGCACCCCACTTCTTTTGCGACCGAAGGAAGTGCCTGTGGTAGCGACCCAAAGAAGCAAAAAGACTGCATTTCTTAGCTTAAAATGTTGGTATTATTTTATATTAATACATATTCCAAATATACAAAGCTAAAAATATATACAACAAAACATACTCGTTTAGATATACTTTAAAAATAAAAAACGGAGCTTTAAAAACTCCGTTATAAAAAAGGTATTTATGTTTAATTAAATCTTATCTCTTATTTAGATTTTTTTCTTAATCTGTCCATAGGGCTAATAATATCAGTTACACGAACACCGAAGTTTTCATCAATAACTACAACCTCACCCTTAGCGATTAATTTTCCATTAACAAGCAAATCCACAGGCTCACCAGCTAACTTTTGAAGCTCAATTATAGAACCTTCACCAAGACCTAAAATATCTTTAATAGTCATAGTAGCTCTTCCAAGTTCAACAGTCATATTCATAGTAACGTCCATAAGCAGACCGATGTTACCAGTACCTTGAACATCAGAAGCAGGCATTAAAGAATTAAATTCAGCATGTTGTACGCCAAGTTGTTTAGTGGCATCATTAGCTTGAGCATTATTATTACTGTTTGCAGCCGAAGCATTTGCATTAGAAGCAGTTTTTGAAGCATTTGCTAAAATAGCTTGTAAAACAGGCAATTCAAAAGCAAATATATAAGGAGCGTTATCTATTTCTCCATCTATACTTAGAGATGCATTTACTATAGCTAAAGGTCCAGCAATATTTATAGAAGCAGCATCATCTAATACGCTAGTTTCTACAGGAGCATTAGTAAAGTTTCCTCCAAACTTAGAAGTTAAAGCACTATCAGAAACACCAATCATTTGAGAGAAAGCTTCTTTTAATACTTGAGCTACCATATCATTTAAATCTGTTTCAGCCTGACCAGTCATAAGAGAAGCTATAGTTAAAGCCTCTTTTTCATCCATAAAATAATAAACATTACCATTAGCTGAGCCAGTGTATGATACTTTTGCCTCTATTACTTTACCAGAAAGCATTTGATGCAAATTACTTACATCTCCAACAGTTGTAGTAATATTTGTGATGGACACAGTCTTTGTAGAAATAGAAGATAATGAATAAGCTTGATTATCTGCTATGATTTTCGCTGCTTCATTGAAAAGCTGCTTATCTACATTATTGCCGTTTCCAGCAGATGCTGAAGCACTATCAGTGCCGCCAAAAGCCTCTTCACTTCCTTTAAGCAAAGCTTCTATTTCATCTTGAGATAATGCACCGTCACTCATCATAACCTTAATCCTCCTCTTTTAATAAATCATCTTCGGTGATATCAGTTTCTCCATCCATAACACCAGTAAGCTGTACAGCCATTCTGCTTCCAGATATACCCGGACGGCATAAGAATTTCTTCATAGTGCCAATCTTGAATATCACAGGGTCAGTAATCTTAGTTTCTGTAAACTTAACAACATCACCCTTTTGCAAATTAAGAATGTCTGATAATGGTAATTGTATAGAACCAAGTTCAGCCGAAGTTTCAACATATATATTTTGTAATTTTTCTTTAATAATTTTTAAGTTTTCACTAGTACTTCCTCTTCTTACAGAAGCATACCAATATTGAGCAGAGAATTTAGAAAGTATAGGCTCAATAGTGATATAAGGTATACAAAAGTTCATCATACCTTCAACATCAGCAACCTTTGTCTCTAAAGTAATAAGTACAACCATGTCATTAGGGCTAACCATTTGAGCAAACTGTGGGTTAGTTTCTATAGAACCCAAACGCGGTCTTAAGTCTATCACCTGAGACCAAGCCTCTCTTAAGTTACCTAATATTCTTACTATAATACCTTCCATAACAGACAACTCAATATCTGTTAATTCTCTATTTAAGTTTTTAGGACTCTCTCCAGCTCCGCCAAACAACCTATCTATAATAGTAAAAGTAATAGATGGGTCAATCTCTAAAATAGAACTTCCTTTCAAAGGGTCCATACTCACAATGGCCAAAGTAGATGGATTACTTACACTTCTTATAAACTCTTCATAAGTAAGCTGATCTACACTTGCTACGTGTATACCTACTAAAGTTCTTAATTGAGCTGATAATGAAGTTGTAGTAACACGTGCAAAGTTTTCATGCATCATTTGAAGCGTTCTTATCTGGTCTTTAGAGAATTTGTCAGGACGCTTAAAGTCATAAATCTTAATCTTTCTATGCTCTACTTCTACATGTTTGGTATCAATATTATCTAACACTTCGCCAGATGATATAGCACTTAATAATGCGTCTATTTCACTTTGTGACAATACTTCTGTCATACTATTATCCTTATACTTTATTTTAACTCATTAACTCAACAAGAAACTATCAAATAATATATCATCTATTTGTCCATTTTTTAACATACTGTTTATTTCACGTTTAATATCAGCTTTTAGTTGCTCTCTTCCTTCATTAGTTCTTAATTGGTCATAAGTATAAGAACTTATCAAAGAATATATTCTATCTCTTATCATATATCCTCTTTCTGGAAGTTCTACTGCTAATTGCTTAACATTAGCAGTGTAAGTCAATACTATGCTTACTCTTACAAATCTTGCAACATCCATATCAGCAGTATTAACATTAAACTCTGGAGTAATAGGGAAATATGTTGGAGGCGGCTGTTTAATCATTCCGTCTACCACACCAGCATTTACTCCTGCTGCTCTTCCTACGCTCTTAGAAACAAAAAATGCTATAAGTCCAGATATTAAAGCAACTACTAAAATGGCAGCTGCTATCATTAGTATTTTTATTATCATCGGGCTTAAAGTGAATTTTTTCTTTGCTGGAGCTTCGTTTTGTTCCTCTTCTTCGCCTTCTTCTAATTCTAAGTTTTCTTCTTCTGCCATATAAATTTCCTCGCTTAAATTAATATGTTTGTTTTCAATATTATATAACAGTAAAATAAATAATCAACTCTTATGTTAACTTTGTTATTACTGTATCTACATTAAAAATCGGTAAACTAAAAAAATACTTAACATATTTTTTTTTGTAAAATGTAAAAATTATTATATTGATTTTTTTTACTTTAATATTATAATCAAAAGTGTGTTTTTAACAAAGATAAATAAAGGGGTTATATTGATGAGAGTTTTATTAAAAGCTGAAGATTATGAAAAAGTACTTCCAAGACTTGCTGCTGAAGTAATTGAGAAAGAAAATATGGATAAACTTTCTATTGTGGGTATAAGAAGAAGAGGCGATTATTTGGCTGTAAGACTTAAAAAACTTATAGAAGAGAAAATAAATATAGATATACCTATAGGTGCTATTGATATTAACCTCTATAGAGATGATTTATCTACTTTATCAGAATTCCCTGAAATTAAAGAAACTGACATACCTTTTGATATTACAGGAAAAACTGTTCTTCTTGTAGATGATGTACTTTATACAGGCAGAACTATTAGAGCTGCTTTAAATGCTTTATTTGAATATGGCAGACCTCAAAGAGTTGTTTTACTTGTATTAGTTGATAGATTTGGAAGAGAGCTTCCTATATCTGCAAATTATGTTGGACTTGCATTAAATGTTCCTGCTGATCAGTATATATCTGTAAGAATGAAAGAATTAGAAGGCGAGGATATAGTTTTACTTAAAGATAAGGCTTAATCGTCAAATTTTCTGCTTAAAGATGAGTAAAGATCATAAAACTCTGTTTTAGAAAAATCTTTTAAATATTCAGCTGGCATCTTTTCTAGTATTTTTTTGAAGTATGAGAATAGTTTTTTAAATTTATTCATTTCACTTTCTGAAAGTAAAAGATCATTTTTGCCGCAATATGTCATTTCATTATTATTATTATTGCTATTTTCTTCAGCTTCAAACATCTTTATAGCAAAATCTAAATCTAATTGACTTATTTCTCCGTCAAAATCTTCATTTGGATTGTATTCTGTATTTTCTTTTTTATCTATATCTTCATTAAGGCTAAATTCATCTTCCACTTTTACATTTGTTTCTATATTATTTTTTTCTGTTTCATATAATTCTTTTTCTTCAGCCATTATATTTTCCTTTGTTAGAAGTTTATCTGTTTCATCATATTCTTCAACAGATTTCTTATTAGTATTATTACTCTTTTTATTATCTATATGTATAAGTTCATGACCATCTTCATCACTTTGTCCTGATATAAGACGTTCCATAATACTTAAATCGGAATCTTTTATTTTGTTAACAGCATTTAATTCCATAATTTCATTTAATTTTTCTAAATTATTTTCAACAATTTCTTCTAATTCTTCATCATTGCCTATTAAAGTATTATCATCTATTACTACTTCTTCTTTATCATCTATATTTTCTTCTATTTCATCATCGCCTATTAGAGTGTTGTCATCTATTTTAGCTTCTTCTATTTCATCATCGCCTATTAGAGTATTATCATCAATTTTAGTTTCTTCTGTCTCATCATCACCTATTAAAATGTTGTCTTCTATTTTAGTATCAGTTTCGTCATCGCCTATTAGAGTATTATCATCAATTTTAGTTTCTTCTGTCTCGTCATCACCTATTAAAATGTTGTCTTCTATTTTAGTATCTGTTTCGTCATCGCCTATTAGAGTATTATCATCAATTTTATTTTGTTCTGTCTCATCATCGCCTATTAGAGTGTTGTCATCTATTTTAGCTTCTTCTATTTCATCATCGCCTATTAGAGTATTATCATCAATTTTAGTTTCTTCTGTCTCGTCATCACCTATTAAAATGTTGTCATCTATTATTAGTTCTTCTGCTTCATCATCGCCTATTAAAATGTTATCGTCTATTTTAGTATCAGTTTCATCATCGCCTATTAAAATGTTGTCGTCTATTTTAGTATCAGTTTCGTCATCGCCTATTAAAGTATTATCATCTATTACTACTTCTTCTTTATCATCTATATTTTCTTCTATTTCATCATCGCCTATTAGAGTATTGTCATCTATTGTTAGTTCTTCAGTTTCGTCATCACCTATTAAAATGTTGTCATCTATTATTAGTTCTTCTGCTTCATCATCGCCTATTAGAGTATTGTCGTCTATTGCAGATTCATCTATATTTTCAACTTTTTTTTTAATTAGTTTTTCGTTTTTTTTTTCCTCTTCTTCTATGTATTCTGCATTCATTTGCTTTAATTTAGCCAAAAAGTCATTGCTTTCTTTTTCTTCTTCTTTAGCTTGTTCTTCTTTTTTATCCTCTTCTTCCTTTTTATATTCCTCATTCATTTTCTTTAATTTAGCCAAAAAGTCATTGCTTTCTTTTTCTTCTTCTTTAGTTTGCTCTTCTTTTTTATCCTCTTCTTCCTTTTTATATTCCTCATTCATTTGCTTTAATTTAGCCAAAAAGTCATTGCTTTCTTTTTCTTCTTCTTTAGTTTGCTCTTCTTTTTTATCCTCTTCTTCCTTTTTATATTCCTCATTCATTTTCTTTAATTTAGCTAAAAAGTCATTGCTTTCTTTTTCTTCTTCTTTAGCTTGTTCTTCTTTTTTAGCCTCTTCTATTATTATTTTAGTTCTTTCTTGAATATCTTGAACTAATTCTACATTATTATTTATTTCTTCTGTATCTGATGTATTAGATAAATTATTAGTTGTTATAATTTCTTCTGCAGAATTATCAGAACTGTTATTCTCTATATAAGCTTTATACATTAATTCTTCTTCATCTGTTAAATAATCTATTTCAGATTCATCTTTATCTATGTAATTTTTGTACATATTTATTTCTTCATCTGTAAGTTCATTAATATCTTCTTTGTTAATATCTTTTGAATTATCAATATTTTCTGAAGTATTTATGTATTCTTTACCTTCTATATAGCTTTTATACATATCTATCTCTTCATTAGAAAGCTCATTATCTTCTAATTCATTATTTTCTATATAGTCCTTATACATATTTACTTCTTCATCTGTAAGTTCATATGCTTCATTATTACTTTCATCTAATATCTGATTGTTATATATATTATTTTCTTCATCAGATAATTCATATATTTCTAATTCTTCTATATCTTTTTTTATTTTATTCATATCATACTCTTTATTATTATTATTTATATATTTATATTCAATATTTTCATCTTTAGTTATTAAATCAAGTTCGTTTCCAGACAATTCTATAATATCATCTTGATTATTATTTTCATTAATATAATTTGACTCATCTATATAATCAACATCATCAATATCAGGAACATCAATATTATGAATATTTTCTTCAATGATGTTATCAGTATTATCTTCTATATTATCATTATTATTAATATTATTATTTTCTTCAACAATTTCTACTACATCATCATCGTTTTCTAAAACATTATTTTCAGCATATTCAATATTCTCTATTTCAGCTAAACCCTGCGATACTATATCAGCTATATCATTATTATTGTTTTCTATATCTTCTGTATTTTCTAAGTTTTCAACTAAATCATCTAATTTTTCTAATTCATCAATTACTTCATTATCTATTTCATTATTTACAGAAGAGTCATCAATATTTTCTTTAGTTTCTGTATTTTCTAAATCAATATTACTTTCATAGCTTTCAGATTCTAAATAATTATTTAAAACATTATTTATCTCATCATTAACAGTGGTTTCAAAAGTATTGTCATTTTCTTCAATAATGTTATCAGTATTATCTTCTATATTCTCATTATTTTCATTAATATTATTATCTTCTTCAACAATTTCTACTACATCATTATCATTTTCTAAAGCATTACTTTCAGCATATTCAAGATTCTCTATTTCAGCTAAACCTTGAGATACTATATCAGCTATATCATTATTATTGTTTTCTATATCTTCTGCGTTTTCTAAGTCTTCAACTAAATCATCTAATTTTTCTAACTCATCAATTACTTCATTATCTATTTCATTATTTACAGAAGAGTCATCAATATTTTCTTTAGTTTCTGTATTTTCTAAATCAATATTACTTTCATAGCTTTCAGATTCTAAATAATTATTTAAAACATTATTTATCTCATCATTAACAGTGGTTTCAAAAGTGTTATTATCATTTTCTTCAATTGTGTAAGTGTTGTCTTCAGTACTTTCATCATTAATATTGTTATTCTCTTCAACAATTTCTACTACGCTTGTTTCATTTTCTAAAGAATTATTTTCAGAACTTTCATCTGCAGCAGTATCTTCATTATTTATAATATTTTCTTCAGTATTATTATTTGATGCCTCTTCTGTATTAATTTCACTATTAGCAAAGAAACTCTCTAAATTAAAATCATCAACATCATTTATAGCATTCAAATCATCTTCAGATATTCCAACATTGCTTTCTATTTCATTATATGCTCTATTTTCTTCTTCTGTGTATGCCTCTATACTTTCATTGTTAATATCATTGTCTGTTATATTATTTTCTTCAAAACTTTCATCTGTATCAATACTCTCTTCGCTATTGATAGTATTTGTTTCAGTGATGTTATTTTCTTCTATACTATTAGATGCACTATCAGCAAAAAAGCTCTCCAAATTAAAATCATCAACACTGCCTATCGCATTCAACTCATCTTCAGATATTCCAATATTGCTCTCTATTTCATTGTATGCTCTATTTTCTTCTTCCGTATATGCTGATATAGTTTCATCATTATTTACACTTTGAAAATGACTCTCCAAATTAAAATCATCAACATCACTTATAGCATTCAAATCATCTTCAGATATTCCAACATTGCTTTCTATTTCATTATATGCCTGATTCTCTTCTTCTGTATAAGCATCTACAGTTTCTTGATTATTATTTTCTGCTTCTATATTTTCATCTGCTGTAGAAGTTATATTATCATCTATTATAGAGCTGTGTATAGTAGGCGATTCAATACCTATAGCTACAGTAGGAAAATTGTTTTCATTAATTTCTATATTTTTATCTATAAGAGAATCTATATCATATTCATCGAGAGAGATATCATTATTATCATCAAAAATATTTGAATTATTTAATTTCAATTTTATCTCCCTTCAGTATTTTTTTTAATGCTGTAATACTTAGTTGGTATATTTATAATTATATCATTTGTAATCGGCATATTGTAATCTAATCCTTCAGGCAAATATCCTCTTTCTGTAATTCCGCCGGCTGATTCAATAAGTTCAGCAAAAGAAGAACCATATTCGCAAAAATATACACCTGAATGTCTTACAGCACCATTCATAGTTACTTTTATATATCTTTTAGTATTGGTATCATTATTATAAAAAGTATTAATTATAATACCAAATAAAAAAACCAATAAAATAAAAGATAGACAAATAATTTTTTCTTTCATTTCTATTTATAAAAATAAATTATAATACTTTATACTATTAATGATATCATTATTTCTATATAAGGTCAAGAAATTATAAATTTAATCTTCAAATAATAAATATATATTTTTAGAGTCATAATGTACAGATTTATAGTATATTATCCAATCTGTAAGATTTTCTATGCTATGCATTCCTCTGTCGCCTTCATGCATATTCAAATCTTTATAAGGCTCATTTATTAATGTAGCATCAAAATATCCATCATCAGTAAAATCATGAACCTCAAACCATAAATGCTCTAAATCATTAGGGTCTTCGTCTTCTCTGGCATAACCTAATTTTACTAAAAACGAAATATCCTCATCTTTCTTTTTCTTTGTTAATAGCTCTATAAAATATTCTATTTTTTCAAAAGCAGCTTCTCTCATTATAGCAGTTTCAAAATTGCTAAGCATAAAAATAGGATTATCTGTAAGTTTATCTTTATAGTAGTCCATAGTATGGTAATTTCCTTTTTCATCTACAGCTACTAATACACCAGAAGGAGTGTTATGTATATTATCATTTCTGTCTTTATAGCTTCCAGAAAAATCTTTGTCAATATTAAGTTTTTCTAAAGCCTCCTGCCAAGGAAGCCAGCAAACACTAACACCATAAGCAGGAGTAAATTTAAAACCTTTTTCAGGAACGCCTCTTTCTATAAATAGTTTTGCTGCAGTGTTTAATAATTCTCCATAATGAGCATTAGAATCCTCAACTCCAACAATTTCTAATTCTATTACACCTGCTCTGTATAACCCATGCGTATGAAACCAATATTCTACTTTGTTAGGGTCTTTATCATCATCATATATAGCATGAATAGTATAGAGATAGTCTAATGAAGGCAAAAGAGAGAATGTAGCAGTATATGCAAGCCAATCTCCAGAACGTGCTGTAGAACAAGACATATCTAAAAATAATGAAGCATCTGCTACTATGCTGTTTAATAATTGTAATTGTCTTTGATAGTCTGTAAGAGGATAATTTTGAAATACTGTTGATATATGTACGGCGTAATTTACTTCTAAAGCCTCTTTATAATTTTCTTCTTTTATTGTATTAACTGAGAATATTTCAGGTACATTTTGAGTTACGGTTTTTGCATCTATTAATGCTATGTAGAATGTAAGCTCATCGTTTTGTTTTATGTTATCATCATGGCTGCCGCAAGAGCATTGATGTTCTTCTTCATGGTGATGTCCGCATGAGCATTGATGTTCTTCGCTGTGGCTATGAGAGCAAGAGCATTCATTTTCTTCGCTGCCGTTATCGCATTCTTTATTATTGCAATCACTGCAGTCATCGCAGTCATCATATTCTTCTATATATTCTGCTTTTAATATAATTTCCCATTTAGAGTTTTCTCTTATATAATTTTCTTTTTCTACTTCTTTTAATTCTGTAACTATAAAGCTGTTTTCTTCTGCTAAAATATCTTTAAGCTCATCTATAGTTACATTATGGTCATATTCTTTAGAAAATACAGCCGCCATCCAAGATTCTAATCTATGTTCCTTATTTGAAAATACATTATATAGTTTTTCATTATAATCCATATTTTGCTAAACCTCTTAAAAAATAATACTATATGATAAAATAAAAAATATTTTTTTGCAATTATAAATATATTTATTAATTTTTTACTATTAAATTGTTATTTTTGATTGAAATATTTTTTAATATGATTATAATAATATATATACTAATAATTTTTTGGGGGCATATTATGAAAATATTATTTTTAGTTTTGTTCTTTTTATTTACGTCTTTGTCCTGCAAACAAAATCCGAGAAGTGTGTTATCTTCTCCCCCTAAAATTGAGGAAGGAATAACAAATAATAATACAGGCAGCAGCAATACAAACAGCGGGGGTAATAATGATTTAAATTCTGGTTATGGTTATTATGATGTTTTGATACTTGGAGATAATGGAACTATTATAACAAACCAATATAAAATATCAGATACTGATAAATTGCTTGAAGCTTATTCTAATATGATAATAGATTCTCAAAGCGGAAAAGCTCGATTTGAATTATCTAAAAATGACAATAAAGAAACTTATACTTTTGATAAGGATTTGAATCTTATAAAAAAAGAAGCAAATAAAAATGCAGGAACAACAACAGCTAGAAATAAGCAATTTAGAGGTGTTTGTTTAGTAATAATATACCCTGATGCTACAGATGCTGCACCTGCTATAAAAACTGCTAATTCTTCATTATTAGGAAATTATACTATAGCAGGGATTTATAGAGAAGAAGAAAACAGCACCGCAGGGGGTGCTGTTACCAGAGCTATGACAAAATCTGAAAATTTCCAAAACGCTGGATTTGATGAGCTTATTATATTAAGACCCGATGAACTGACAACTGATGCTAGCACTAAAAATACTAATTATAGAGCAGATATATTGTTTAATGATGCTCAGTGGATAAGTTTCTACAATTACGACCCTGATAGAACTTTTGAAAAACAAAATACTAATTATAACTTTGTAAAAGCTACACCATAAAAAAATATTATAATATTTAGGTATCTATATATAAAATAAACCCATTTACTAAATATTAAACAAGGGGCTTAAGCCCCTTGTTATGATATGGTGTAATTTATATTCATTAGATTAACAAATTGGGTGTATTTAGTATATAATTACCAATATTTATGTATTGACTTTTTATTATTTTTTTATATGTTGATATTTTATATGTTGATATTATAATTATATTATGTTATTATAGTGTAATAATAAGAAAAATAGGTACTATGGATATGGCATGAAAATAATATCTGGGAGATTTATCTCAAAATCTGAGCTGCGTAATAAGATACTTAAGGATGTGCTGTTAGTATTTCTGTTTATATCTGTATCAGGGTTTGTATATTTTCAAATGCGAAGCCCAGTGCCTGTAAAGTTTCTTTTTAAGTCTCTTTTTCAAGATGTAAAAAACAGCGTAGTAGAGGAATATTCAAAAATATATTACCCCACCTACTATTTTTCTATGCAAATGACGCCTATATTTGATATAATCAATCAAGCTCCGGATGTTTATAAGGTTTTAATAACTAATTTTTTTCCAAAGCATACTTTTATAGAAAAAGCAGCTATGCAGTTTGGAGACAGTTATATGTCTATTACTAAATCAGGTAATGGTTATAAGGTTCAGGGTACTATTGCCGCGAATAATATGCAAAAATATTCTGCAATACCAATGGAGCAGCTTAGTATAGACTCTTTTTATGTAAAAGACGGCAAGCCTTATATACATTTAATTTATATTGCAAGTGAGAATGTTGCTTTTGAATATATTTCAGAGTTTAATGTAAAGTTTGATAATTTAGACATAAAAAATATGAATAATATATATGCTTATTTAGTTACAGGAAACAGCAGAATAATTTTCCCTATATCTTTGTCTAATACCAATGAAAACACTATGGATTTTGTTGAAATAGCGGATATGCTTAATTATGAATTTCAAAAAAATGAAAATGAAGATATAGCCAAAGTAGTTTATAATAATAAGCATTATTGGGGTTATAAGGGTAATTTTAGTGTATCAGAAAATAAAGTTGAAATAGGAATTATAATTCCAGAAAAATCTTTGATAAATAAAATACAAGTACCTATTATACTTTTCTTTGTTATATTTATACTTCTTACAATAGGATTAATAGTAATGTTTTCTGCTCATTATGTAAGGATAATAGAAGATTTGAGAAACAATCATATGAATATTAAAAACATTATAAAAGAGGGCGAAAGTACAAATATAGAGTTTAAGTCAACTTTAAGATATGACAGCAATACAGAAAAGATAAATAAATCTTTAGAAGAAGTGATAATGAAGTCCATTGCGGCATTTGCTAACACAGAAGGAGGAAGACTTTTTATAGGAATTACTAATGACGGAGAAATTATAGGTCTTGACCATGATTATTCCACTTTAAAACAGCCTAATAAAGATTTCTTTGAGCTTCATCTTAGAACTTTAGTTGAAACCTATTACGGCAATGCTTTTTCTGCTGAAAATATTAGAATAGACTTTGTTGAAGAAGAAGGAAAAGACATATGTATTGTTTATATAAGTAAAAGCAGAGAACCTGTATATAGTAAGATTACCAATAAACAAGGTCTTAAAGAGGAAAAATTCTTTATTAGAGTTGGCAATTCATCTCGGGAAATAGCAAATGCTAGCGAAATCATAGCCTATATTAACAAGCATTTCAAAAAGTTATAATACTATAACAAAATGTTTGACTAATTTAAAAAAATACAATATAATAATGATTACTAATAAAAAGGGAGTTCTATTATGTCAAATAATATATATGATTCTATTGTTATAGGAGGCGGTCCTGCTGGTCTTTCTGCTTTGCTTTATTTGGGAAGAGCTTTAACTAATTCTTTGCTTATAGAGAAAAAAGGTATTGGCGGACAGATGATGAGTACTGATACTGTTGAAAATTATTTAGGTTTTCCAGAGGAGATGACTTCTTTTGAACTTGTTGACAGAATGCAAAGGCATGCTGAAAAATTTTCTAAGAACCCTATAGTTTATGATGATGTAACAAAAATAGAAAATATTAAAGATAAAATAAAAACAATACATACTGCAGACGGAAAAACTTATCAGACCAAAACGATAATACTTGCTATGGGTGGATTTTCCAAGAAATTAGGCACTAAGGGTGAAGAAGAGTTTGCTGGAAGGGGTGTTTCATATTGTGCTACTTGTGATGGAGCTTTTTACAGAAACAAAACTGTTGCTGTAGTTGGAGGAGGAAACAGTGCTTTTGATGAGGCTTATTTCCTTACTAGATTCGTTAAGAAAATATATTTAGTTCATAGAAGAAAAGAGTTTAGAGCTGATGCTATCAATATAGAACATTTAACTAATACTGGCAAAGTAGAATATGTTTTAGACAGTGTGATAGATGAGATTTGCGGAGACGGAAAAGTTACTAATATAAAAATAAAAAATGTATTAGATAATTCTATACATGAACAAGCTGTAGACGGCGTATTTGTATTTGTGGGACAAGAGCCTGCTACTGGCATATTAAAAGATACTGGTCTTGCTATGAAAGAAAGCGGACATATTATAGTTGATATGGCTACTATGGCTGCTAATATAGACGGAGTTTTTGCTTGCGGAGATTCTGTATTTAAGCCTGTAAGACAGGTTGCTAATGCTGTGGGCGAGGGTGCAGTGGCAGCTGTGAGAGTTACTGAGTATTTATCTCATCTTTAATTTTTAAAAATGCTTGACAAAAATATTTATTGATATAGAATTAATTTTATAATCAATAGGACTTTAATAAAAGAGTGTTGGTTTTATCTCCCACAAGGGAAAAACTGACTCTCTTTTTTTGTTAACATTTAGTATTATGAGCGAAAAAAACAATAGAAGACCGCAGAGGCAAAAAGAATACGGCAGAGATGCTAAAAAGAAAAAAGTTAAGCCCATTAAAAAAGATGAAGTTAAAGTAATAGACCAAGAGCTGCTTTTTGAGAATGCTAAAAAATTAATAGAAAAGCATAATATTTATTTATTAGATTTGAAAGTGCTTGCGGTTAAAGATAATAAAAAAGTTTATGCTGTTATATTTAAGAAAAAAGAGAGTGTTTCACATAATCATTGTATTGAAGCAACAAGAGTAATTCAAGAAGTAATAAAAAATAATGGTTATGATGAGGGTGATTATACTATTACTGTATCTTCTGCTGGGTTTAGATGGAAATTTGATGATAATTATGAGCTTTTTGAGGATATGCCTATAAAGATTAAATACAAGATAGATGATGACAATTATATTACTACTACGGCTATATTAAAAGAAGCTAAAGATGATTATATTATTATAAAGAATGATGATAATGTTGATATAAAGATATTAAAATCTAATATTATAAAAACTAGATTAAATTGCTAGTAAAAAACAAAAATGGAGAATTAATTATGTTTGAAAATGTTGGTACTTATTTGCAAATTCTATCTGAAGAAAAAGATATAAGTATTGATTTGCTTAAAGAGGTTGTAGAATCTGTTATGATTTTGGCTTTAAAAAAGAAATATGGAGATAATGTAAACTTTCACATTAATTTTGATAATAATAATAATCCTACAGTATATAGAGGAGTTAATGTTGTTGAAGAGGTAAAAGATGACAGAAAAGAGATATCTTTAGAAGAGGCTAAGAAACTTGACAGCGATATTAACTTGGGTGATGAGGTTTTAATATTGGTTGATCATGTTGGAGATTTTGGAAGAATAGAGAGCACTGCTGCTAAAACTACTTTTTTTCAAAAGATTTCTGAGCTTGAAAAAAATATTATATATAATGAATTCAAAAGAAGAGAAAATCAATTAGTAAATGGATATTTCCAAAGAGAAAACAGAGGCAATATATATGTGAATTTAGGTAAGACTGAAGGTGTTTTACTAAAAAAAGATTTATCTCCAAGAGAGCATTATTCTGCAGGAGATAGAATAAGGGCATATATATATAAAGTAGAAAATGATAGATCAGGACATCCTACTATATATTTAACTAGAACTAAAGCTGATTTTATTAAGAAATTATTTGAATTAGAGATTCCAGAGATTGCTGATGGAACTATAGAGATAAAGAATGTTGTAAGACAGCCGGGATTAAAAATAAAAATAGCAGTAGTATCAAACAAGCCTGAAGTTGATCCAATAGGAGCTTGTATTGGACAGAAGGGTATAAGAATACAGGCTATTATAAAAGAGATTGAAGGTGAAAAGATTGATGTTCTAAAATGGTCTAAAGATATTAGAGAGTATATTGCAGAGGCTATTGCACCTGCTAAACCTACTAGAATAATTATTACAGACCCTGATAAAAAAGAGGCTATGATTATTATACCTGATGATCAATTATCTCTTGCTTTGGGAAGAAGCGGATATAATGTAAGATTGGCTTCTCAGCTTACTGGTTATACTTTTGACCTTAAAACAGAAACTGATATTAAAGAAAATCCTGAATTATTAAAAGACATAGTTCCTTTAAATCAAATATTTGCTGAAAATGTTGAAGAGAATGTTGAAAATGAAGAGGCTATAGCTAATACAGAAGATACTCAAGAGGCAGCAGTAAGTAATTTATATTCATTAACTGATATAGATAAAGATATAATAAAAACACTTATTGACGGCGGCATTAATTCTATAGAAGAGCTTTATGGAATGGATGCTAATACTATTATAGAAAAAACTAATCTTGATGAAGAAACTGTTAATAATATAATAAATATTCTTAAAGAAGTTGTAAGTGTTGTAGAAGAGACTGATGAGAACTATGAAGGAATTGCAGAAGAGGTTGTTGAAGAGATAGAAGTTTATGAATGTCCTAATTGCGGTTCTAGTATTACTGAAGATATGACTAAGTGTCCTAAATGCGGCATTGAGCTTTCTTTTGAATAATTTATATGGCAAACAGCTGCAAAGTTTGTTCTTCCAATCATTATAAAAAAATTGGAGAAATTAAAAATATTTGGAGAGAGTATAAAGATGTTTATCAATGTGATGAATGTTCTTTATACTTTATAGATTCTCCAACCGATGAAGAGATTAACTCATTATACAAAAATGAATATCATAATAATATAAAAAATAAATTATTTGAAATAGCTAAAAGCAAGATGCGTTATGCTAGAAGTTTATCTCAATTTAATTTTATTAAACAAACTATAGATTTGAAAAACAAAGATATATGCGAGATTGGTGCTTTTGACGGATTATTATTAAGTTTATTTAAGAAAAATAATAATAATGTTTTTGGGTATGAGCTTAATGATGATGCTAGAGTTTATGCCAAAAAAAAATATGATATTGATTTGAAAGAAAACTTTTTGGAGAGTAAATCTAAATATGACATTATAATACTTTCACATGTAATAGAGCATTTTAGAGAGCCTAAAGAGATATTAATAAAAATAAAAAGTATGCTCAAAGAAAATGGATTTATATATATAGAAGTACCTAATTCTCCTATGCCTAATGAATGCTCTTACAATATGCTTATGAGGTATCTTAATACAGAGCATATTGTTAATTTTAATATGGATAATTTGCTTAAATTTGTAGAAAGTGTCAATTTAAAAATAGTAAGAAGTGAATATAATAATTATAACATTAGTATAGACAATAAAAATTTAAGAATAAGCCTATTAGAAGGCTCTTTACCTAATTTTAGTAATTATTTTAACTTTTCTTTGTTTGCTCTAAAAACATTAATTATACCAAATTCAACTTTTATTGATTATAAAGGTAAGGCTAATAAATGGTCTTATGGAGAGAACATTAGATTAATAGCAAAAATATAAAATAAAAAAATATATACTGAGAATTTTTAAGTTTGTCAAAATATAGTTTTTAAGTTTTTATTTGTTGTGGCTTTTCCCCCTGCGAAGCGTGCCCTTAGGGTACACGCCCCCAGTTCTTCTTGCGACCTTAGGAAGTCCTTCAGGGCGACCTTAGGAAGTCCTTCAGGGCGACCTTAGGAAGTGCCCTTGTGGTATGACCAAAAGAACCAAAAAGACTGCATTTGACGAAGTCCACAGCGTGTAGCTAAAATTTAGGTTTTATGATATATTTTATACATATTTATAAAATATTGATTATGATATATGCACTTTTTGCAACTTTGACGAAGTCCGCAGAGCGAAGGCGGGAAAAAGTTGAAGAAAAAACTTATTTTTGATAAAATATAGTTGTTTAGGTATATATTATTATTCATAAACATAATGCTCTTTGCATAGATTATAATATATACAATCTCTACATTGATTTTCACCCGCTATAAAAATTAACTCTCCATCTGCAATATGTTTTAATACTTTATCAAAATAATTAAAAAGTATGTTTTCTCCGTTATATCCTAATATAGTAAGTATTGTTTCTTTATCATCAAATTTTATATAGTGATTTTTTCTATTTACTACATTTTCTTCTTTATAAATACTAAAACCTAATTCGCATTTTTCTAGTTGATTAAATACATCAATGTTTTTATTTTCTTTAATTATATATTCTTCTATGGCATATTTTAAATATAGTAAAGGCTGTAAGTAATTATTAATTATATCATCATAATTATCAGATTTTTCAATTTTTTTTATATTGTAGCTGCTTCCTTTATAATCTATAATTCTTATTCCATTTATTGTTTTATCATTTCTATAACTTAAATCTATTCTGTCTATTCTGCCTTTAATTTTTACATCAAGTCCATTATAAGAATAAACTTTAACACCGCTAAAAGACTTTTCAAATTCAAATGGTATAAATCCATATTCTTCAATATTTTCTATTTCATTTGATATAAAATGCTTCATTATATTATTTATTTCATAAGTCATTATTTTTTTATCATTTTCATCAGTAATTTCTTTATGTTTTATTAAAGTATCTTCTATAACTTCTTTTGCTATATTGCTATAATTATCAAACTCTGAAGTTTTTAGTTTTAAATCACCATATTTATTTTTTATATTTTTGTAAAAATAATGAAATATATCATGATAAATACTTCCTCTCAATATTTTATCTATATCAACAAGTGCAGATGATACAGCTTCTATTTTACATTCATCATTATATAAAACTTTAGCAGGGCATTGCATTATATTAAGCAAGTAACTTACACTAATGCCATCTTTATTAAATAATTTTTTTTGTATTATTTCTATTGCATTGTTATTGGCATCATCATATTCATTTTTATTAATTTTATTATAAACACTTTTTGTAATCTCTTTTATATTAATTGGAAGTTTGTTGTTATTATTCAAATATTTTTCTTCTAAATTGTAATTTTCCCTTTCAAAAAATAAGCTCATCATATTTTCTTTTGAAGTGTGAATATTATCTGTTATATAATTTTTTCTATAAATAAAAGAGTTAATATCATTAAAATCTTTTATTCCAATTTCTGATGCTATATCTTCCAAATAATAAAATGGTATATCTAAATTTCCTTCATCATCTTTAAATCTAAAAGAAAAATAAACCTTACTATCATCTTCTAATGAAGAGAGTATATTTAAAAATAAATTATAATACATATCAGATAATAAACTTTGAGTATTAAATATATGTTTTTTATATTTATTATTAATTTCTTCTCTGAGTTTATTGCTCATAAAAAAAGTATTTGGCTTTCTCATTAAAAAATCATTATTCATACCTAATATAAATAAATGTTTTACTTTTATTCCTCTTGCATCATATAGATTGCTTAATGTTATAGCGTCATATTTGCTTTTATCTGTTTTTATGTAGCTGTCTTCTATTAATGTACTTAATGCTGAATAAAAATCATAATAATCTATTTTATCTTCATCTTCTGTTGCTTCAAGTTTTAGTATTAGTTCTATAAATAATCTTAATGTATTTTGATGAATGTTAATAATATTGTCATCTTTATAAATTAACTTATTATCAAATATTAAATCTACTTTTAAAAATTTTAATATTTCTATATATATTATTGCTATAGTTTTATAAGTGTTGGCATATATTAGTTTTTTTAATAATTCTATAAAATTTAGTATAAACTTATTATCTTTTACGTTTTTTACAAAATCATCTAATGGCATAATACTTACTATTTTTTCATTAGCATACAATGTATTTCTTAGGTTATAATTATTTATCTCTTCATTATTGCTTATAAAAGGAGATGATAATATTTTAATCAGGTTCTCTACATCAATTTTTATTTCCTCTTTTTTCTCAAGCACAGTAAATATAGACATTAATACAGGTATAAGAGGCATTTTCCATATAAAATTCCCCCTTCTTTCATTAAAATCAATATTACATTCTTTTAATCTTTCAACTAGAATATCATGATATTTATCAGCATCAGAATAAATTATATTAATATCTTCTAAAGAAATATTTGATTCTATTAGTTTTGTTATTTCATCTAATACAGTATCAACTTCTTGTTTTGTGCCAAATGCTGTTATTAATTTTATATCATCTTTTTTTATATTTTTCTTACTTATTAATGATTTTGCAAAATTTGATATATTATAAGTATTTATATTATAATCATTAAAATAACTCTTAAAGTTTTTTATGCATTCCTCTGCTAAAAATATGTTTATTTTTATGTTGTATGAAGTTCGTATTGTATTTAAGAATATGCTATATAAATGAGGTAGGCTTTCAAAGTTATATATATTTATTTCATCATAATTATATTGTACCTTTTTATTTTTTAATGCATTAATAAAATATTCAAATGCATCAAACTCATCGATAGCATTAATTGAAGCATTTTTAAGTTTATATATTTCTATGATTTTATTTATATCTTTTAAATGCTCATCATCAAAAATTATCTTTTCATTACACATCAATTTAGCAAAACTAATCTCTTCTAAAAAAGAATATAAACTTGAAGCTAATTGATAAGTAATAACCTGTTTAGATAATATTGATTTTGTATTTTTTTGTGCGAACTCATTTATAGCAGAATGCATATTTACTATAGCAATAGCTTTTTCTAACATACAAACATTATTTTCTATAGAATATTTTTTTAAAAAATTATCTATACTGTTTTTATAGAATTCATATATTGTTTTATAATTTGTGATGTCAAGGCTATAATATTTTCCATTTTCTTTTATAAGATAATTATCTCTTGCTTTAGAGTTTGGAAACAAAAATAATTTATTCATGCTATAAAAAATCCATAGTTTTAATTTATTTTTTATAATAAACTAAAATACCATTTAATCAAGTATTTAACTTAATATAAAAAAGTAGCATCTCCATACGAGAAGAAATGATAATTATTTTCTAAAGCAATTTTGTATGCATTCATAATATTATCATAACCAGCAAAAGCACTCACCATAGCAAGAAGAGTAGAGTGCGGGGTGTGGAAGTTTGTAATGAGAGCATCTATGCATTTAAACTTATATGGAGGATATATAAAAATATTTGTAGAGCCTTCTAATCTATTAAAATTAAAATCATTATATTCGCTTTCCAAAACCCTTGCCACAGTTGTACCGCAGGATACTATTCTTTTTCCATCTTTTTTAGCATTTATTATTATACTAGCGGTTTCTTTTTGTATAGAAAATCTCTCTTCATGCATAATATGTTTTTTTAAATCTTCTTCTTTTATAGGGTTAAAAGTAGAAAAAACAACATGCAAAGTAACATAGCAAATTGTAATGCCAAGAGATTTAATTTTTTCTAAAAGCTCTTTAGTAAAATGAAGTCCTGAAGTAGGAGAAGCAATACTTCCCTCGTTTTTAGCATATACATTTTGATAGAACTCTTTATCTTTATCGTTATATTCTTCTTCACCTCTTTTCTTTCTGCTTTGTATTATGTAGGGGGGAAGAGGTATTTTACCAATTCTATCTAATATATTTGAAGTGAGCGGTTTTGAGAACTTTATTAATTTTGTTGATATATTATCTTTTATTATAAAAGCTTCTATTATTCCAATATTTTCTATATGGCTATAATCTAAATATAATACATCATTTTCTTTTATGTTTTTTCCTTTTATTAAGCATTCCCATAAATCTTCACTGTTATTGAATTTATTTAGAAGAAGTATCTCAGAATTACCTCCTGTATTTTTTTTAGCGTATATTCTTGCAGGGATTACTTTACTGTCATTGAGAACTAATATATCATCTTTATTTAAATAATTAATAATATCTGAGAAAATTTTATGTTCTACTTCTCCTGTATTTTTGTTGATTGTCATTAACTTGCAATGGTCTCTTTCATAGTTTGGAGTTGTTGCTATTAAATTGTCTGGTAAATAAAAATTATAAGTTTCTCTATTTAAATAATCTATCATAAAATATTTCTCTTTTGTAAAAAATTAAATCTAAAAAATTAAAAAGTTACTATTATTCTTCTTTGTCTTAAAAATTTCGTTAAAGTCTTCTTGCTTACAGAATTGTATTTTAATATAGCATATTCATCATTAATTTTTTTTATGTTCATGCCTTTTCTGTTTGCTTCATAAACTATCTCTTCAAGTTTGTCTTTATCTTTTATATTTATCAAAGTAATGTTTTCGTATATTGAAGATATAATTCCTCTTTCATACCATCTGTTAATATTACTTTCTACATGTTTTGGTATTGTAAGCGAATATTCATTTAATACAGATTTTAATTTGCTTAAAAAATTATTAAAACTATAATCAGACTCAGTATCATTTATAATAGTTTTTGCTTTTAATATTTTGTCTTCTGTGATTTTATAAGTATAAACGCTTTCATTTTTTTCAAGCTCAAAATATAAATTACACATATAAATAAAATCATCATCAAAAGCATTATGATTAATTAAGGTTATTTCAAAATTGCCATTAATAAAACATTTTTTTGCATTATTTTTTATATCTTTTACACTTTTTAATGCAACAATAGCTCCTTCATAAAAAGAAGCTTCTACAAGTCCGAAAATAAACATTGTATATAATATATTATTGTATGTTTCTGGAGATATAGTGTTTTTTTCTTTGAGTTCTAATAGCAATTTGGTTTTAGAAATATTTTCATTATTTTCTAATATTTGAAGTATTTTATTTTGATATTCCATATGATTTTTAAATATTTGTTTTAATATGGTATCTCTTCTTTTTTCTATATTAAGTGATAAGAATTTTTTTACATTATCACTTTCTAATGAAATAAAACCTTTATTATCTATCACTATTAAATCAAGTTTTAAGCAAATATCTATGATTGTGTTATAATCTATATTGCTGCTAAAAACTTCTAAATTAATATTATCTATATTTATTTTTTGAATATCTACTTCATAAATAAAGTTTTCTATATCATTTAATATATTAAGGTGATTATATATAAAAACAGAAGAAGCCACATTGTCTTCAAGAGATTTTTCTATAGTGTTTAATACATTTGTATTATTAATAGCTATAAATGCATTTTCACTTTCTTTTGTAAAATATAATGTAACAATATTAGCCTTGCATAAATCCAATAATTCATCATTAGTAATTTTTATTTTTGTATTTTCTATTATTCCTCCATTTTCATATATGGATATTATTTTTTTAAGATATTTTTTGTATGTTGTAGCATTATATTTAACATCAATATAATTTTCTATTTTTTTAGTATTGTCTTTTAGAATAATTGTTTCTAATAATTCTCTTATGTTTGGTAAAAAGTTTAATGTATCATCATTAGCATTAAGTTTTCTTCTTTTCATTTTTAAATATAAAAGCCCAGATTTTTTTATATCATCAACATAATTAAAAAACATAGGTAATTGCTTTTGACCATATTTAAGAGAATATGCAATATCTATAGAATTGATTTCTTTATCATAATTTTTTATAATAAAATAAACAATTTCTTTTTCTTCTTTATTTAAAAGAAAGAACTTATACGAAATTAAAGATATATTATCAGTTTTATTTTGCAAATCTTCTATATTTTTTGCTTTCCAAATTTTTAATAATTCTTTTAATGTATCTTTTGATATTTGGCTATACATAATATATATTCACTTATTTTATAATAAAGTATTTAAAGAAACCTTGAGGCACATCATCAGGTCTTTTTGATTGTATCCAAGCAATCATAGGCTGACCCTTAATAAGTCTGTAAGGTACAAGTCCCCACATTCTGCTGTCGCAGCTTTGATCCCTATTATCTCCCATGACAAAGAAATAATCTTCAGGTACATTGTATATATATTCATCGGGTCTGTCTTTTGCATAAGGTATATATATATTCATCCAAAAAAATAGTTTAATATCATCGCTAACTATTTTATCATTAATATATACTTCAAAAGATTTAAGGTCATTATAATAATCTTCCCTATCAACTATTTTTTTAAATATTATAATATCACCTTTTTTTGGTACATAAACAGGTCCATATATATCTATAATAGGTACGAAGTCTCTTTCCCCATAATAAAAATAACCCCATTTATCTTCTATTTCATTTCCATTTATAATTATCTTTTTTTCTCTAATTTCAACAGTTTCTCCAGCAGTAGCAATTACTCTTTTAACAAACTCTTTTCTAGGGTCTAAATCTACAGCTTTAAGCCCAAAGAATAATTTAGCAGGAGCAAGATGCTTTCCTCCTGTGAGTTTTTCTCCTATAAAGTCTGCCACTAAAAATCTCGGGTCCCAATTAAAAGGAGTAAGTGAAAATACCATTACAGGCAATTTTAACATCTGTACCAAAGGTGAAGGTTCATAATATGGCATAGAAGATTCGCATCCAAAAGTAGAAGAAGGAGGCGCTCTAAATACAACTAAATCTCCCCTTTGAGGTGATTTGATTTTAGGAAGTCTATATCCTAAAAGTCCGTCTGTAAATGGAAGTTTTACGCCATATACGAATCTATTTGCAAATAACCTATCTCCAGGCATGATAATTGGTATCATAGAACCTGTTGGAATTTGATAGTTTTGTATTAAAAATGTGTTTATAATGAGCACTATTACTATTGCGTATAAAATTTCTTTTAATGTATGTTTAAAAGTTTTGCATTCGCCTATTATGATATCTGTAATATTTTTTATAGGGTTTTCCATAAAATTAAGCACCTTCTCTAAATATTAATGTAGTATTATATAATAACACTCATAAAAAATCAACTTGATACTATGTTATATATAATTATTTATTTATAATAAAGTCATTTTTTATAATATATTGCTGTAATTTTGATATTTGACTTTATATTTTTATGATATATTATCTTAAAAATAATGTTTAAAAAATGGTAATTAAATTATGAATAAAAAAATTATACTACTAATAATATTTTTAAACATAGTTTTATCTTCCTGTATTATTAATTTAAGCACTTCTTCGATTTTTACAAAAGGCAACATATATACAGGAGCTTGGGCTGGATATTTATATGGAGCTGATAATATACATGGTAATTCTATTATAAGAATTGCTTCTGACGGTACTATGCAGTTTAAAGATCAATATAACCTTACTATAGATTTTTATAAGTATGATATTGTATATAGAACTGTTTCTGGGAATGATGTGTATGATGCAACTAAATATGTATATGATAGGGGAGATAGTGTTACTTACTATTTAACTATTGAATTTGTAAAGAGTAGTTATAATGAAAGTATTTATATAGCTAATGTTGGTTTAGTAGAGAAAAGAAATATAATGAATGATAAAATATACAGTGGTATTTTTAATAGATATTAATTAATTTTGAAGGTTATAATAATATATGTCATCAAATCACATAGGCAAAGATCTTACAGAATCAAAGGTATCTACCACACTTATCACACTTTTGATACCAATATTATTATCAAACACATTGAATGTTGTTTATAACATAGTAGATAGCATATGGATAGGAAATATTATAGGACCTCTTGGACTTTCTGCTGTTGCCGTGAGTTTTCCAATAACACTTATGATGGGTTCTTTTGCTTTTGGGGTCAATATGGCTAATGGGGTTATAGTATCACAATATTATGGTGCTAAAGATTATGATAGTGTTAGTTATGTAATAAAAGTATCTACCACTTTGGGAGTTATTATACTTTTTACTGTTGGCTCATTAATGTTTATATTTGCTAAAAAAATATTAATAATAATGAACACCCCAAAAGATGCTTTAGATATGGCCGTTATTTATTTGAGAATATCTATAATAGGTTTGCCGTTTGCATATTCTTATTTTTTTATATCTTCTATACTTAGGGCTATTGGGGACACTGTGAGGCCTTTAATATTTTTGATAGTATCATCTGTTATTAATGTTATATTAGACCCAATATTAATAAAGGGCTTTTTTATAATTCCAGCAATGGGGCTTAAGGGGGCTGCTATAGCTACTGTAATATCTCAATGTATTTCTGTGTTAATAAGCACATCATATTTAAAAATAAAAAATAGCTTTATAAAAATTAATCCTTTTATATTTACATTTGATATTAAAATAACTAAAAAGATAATGAAATTAGCAATTCCAATTTCATCGAATCAATTTATAGTGGCTTTCGGCTGGCTTATAATAACAAGACTTATAAGCAGTTTTGGAGATGCTGCAAGTGCTACGGTTGCTATAGTAAATAGGGTAGAATCTTTATTTATTATGCCTATAGGGGCTTTAGGTAATGCTGTTATGACAATGTCAGCACAAAATATCGGAGCTAATAAATTTGATAGGGTAAAAGAAATTTTTAAAAACGGCATTGTTATTGGTATAATTATCTCTTCTGTGATGAGCATATTTTCTATAGTTAATCCTCATTTACTAGTTAATATGTTTACGAAAGATTTAGAAGTTTTTGAATATTCTAAGAGTTATATTTATACTATAATGCCTATATTTATATTTTATTCAATTATGTTTGTATGCAATGGTATAATTAATGGTGCTGGTAAAACTATAGTAATAATGATTTTTAGCACTTCTACTACACTTATTTTAAGAACCATATTAGCTTATGTATTATCAGGAAAATTTGCACTTGTTGGAATATGGGCATCTATGGGTATTTGTTATATAATAAATACTTTGTTTAGTTTATATTATTATAAATCTAATAAATGGCAAAAAAACTCAAATATCACACAATAGATAAAAAATTTATTTAAAAATTATTTATTCTATAAAAGTTAATTCTTTAGTATAAGGTATTTGGAATTTCATATTTTGTATTGTAAAAGTTAAAGTAATTTTAGCAGAGCATTTGAAGTTTTTATTTTTTATACTTCCAAAGGCTGTAGTAAATACATCAATATATTTAGCATTAAACTCCATATTAACATCTTTTGATTGTTTAGAAGGTATTTTTAGAGTTTGAATAGTGTTTGCACTTGTAAAAACTTTATTATCTGTATTAATTAATTCTATATCTATTCTTTCTAATGGCAATTCAAAAGGAAAATTATTTTTTATATTTAGAAGCACATCTAAAGTAATATCTTTAAAAGTTATACTTGCAATAGAAGCTTTTTTTACTTTTATATCTGGTTTATTTTCTTCTATATATTCTCTTGTAATTTCTCTTGCTGTATTTTGTAATGTTTCGCATGAAGATAATATAAATAATAAAGATATTAAGACAATAGATAATTTTTTGATATTTTTCATAGAATGAGCTTCCTTGATTTTAATTTTGTTATAGAACTAAAAATCTATTTATATTGGATTATATATAATTTATAATAGTATTGCAACTTTTGTATATTAAGATTTCATATTTAAAATTATTTTTTATGATATGTTAATAACATTTAGTAAAAATATTTCATTAGAATTAAAAAACTTAAATAAAATTTTATTTATAGTATTGACATTATTTTTATTTGTATTATATTGAGTTTCATTAAAAAATTAATGCAATAGCTCGAGTAATGGATATTCTTTGCAGGTGTATCTGTTGACTAAGAAAGGCTTATTATTAATCTATAATTAGCTAGAACGAAAAAAACCCTATGCGGGTAAGCGACGAGTAAACTGCGTTTTATACGTTAACATGTATATACGTAATTTTACGGAGGCTATTGTAAATATACGCATAGGGGGTCGTGTGATGGGCGATAATATTATCGTATCTTTAAAAAATATCAATGTATCTTATGGTGAAAATACCATACTTGAAAATCTTAATTTAGACATCAAAGACAAAGAGTTTCTCACTCTTTTAGGACCTTCAGGCTGCGGTAAAACAACTATACTTAGAACTATAGCAGGTTTTGTTAAGCCAGATTATGGAGAGGTATTATTTGACGGTAAGGTGATAAATAATACTCAGCCCTACAAAAGGGAAGTAAATACTGTTTTTCAAAGATATGCTTTGTTTCCGCATCTTAATGTGTTTGAAAATATTGCTTTTGGTCTTAATCTCAAAAAGGTTCCTAAAGCAGATATTAAAGATAGAGTTCATCAAATGCTGAAGATGGTGAACTTAGAAAATTACGGAAATAGAAATATCAATAATTTATCAGGCGGTCAGCAGCAGAGGGTAGCTATTGCAAGGGCATTAATAAATAAGCCGAGGGTTTTACTTCTTGATGAGCCTTTAGGAGCATTAGATTTAAAACTTAGAAAAGAGATGCAAATAGAGCTTAAAAAAATTCAGCAGTCATTAGAGATTACTTTTGTATATGTTACTCATGACCAAGAAGAAGCTTTAACTATGAGTGATACGGTTGCTGTTATGAAAGACGGAGAGATACTTCAGATTGGCACTCCTCAAGATATATACAATGAACCAAAGAATGCATTCATAGCAGATTTTATTGGAGAGAGCAATATTATAGATGGTATTATGCATGAAGATTATTTAGTTGAGTTTGCGGGTTATGTATTTAATTGTGTTGATAAGGGTTTTGAAAAGTTAGAGAAAGTTGATGTTGTTATTCGTCCGGAAGATATAATAGTAGTGCCTGCTGATAATGCTAATATATCTGGACTTGTGGAATCTGCTATATTTAAGGGTGTTCATTATGAGATGATACTTGATGCTCATGGTTATAAATGGATTATACATTCTACAGAGAAATGGGAAGCTGGTACTGAGATTGGCATTGATGTAGCTAAAGAAAATATTCATATAATGAAAAGAGAGGAAGAGGAGGTGCTTTTATGAAAACAAAAATACCTGCTATACCTTATCTTATTTGGACTTTAGTTTTTATATTGGTGCCTTTAATTTTGGTTATATATTTTGCTTTTACTAATCAGAGGGGTGATTTTACTATAAAAAATTTTGCAGATGTTTCTACATTTGCCCCTGTTATAATGCGTTCTGTGATGCTTGCTTTTGTGTCTACTTTGGTATGTTTGATACTTGCTTATCCATTATCTTATTATATATCAAGACAAAATAAAACAGTTCAGCATGCACTTATAATGCTTGTAATGCTTCCTATGTGGATGAACTTTTTATTAAGAACATATGCTTGGATGACTATATTAGAGCAAAATGGTTTAATTAATAAGACTTTAATTTTTTTCGGGCTTTCACCTGTAAAACTTATAAACACTCAATGGGCTGTGCTTATAGGAATGATATATAACTATTTGCCTTTTATGATACTTCCTCTATATTCTGTAATGACAAAGATACATAAGAGTTTAATAGAGGCTTCTCAAGATTTGGGTGCTAATTCTTTTAATGTATTTACAAAAGTTGTTTTTCCTTTAAGTTTGCCGGGTATGGCTTCTGGTGTTACTATGGTGTTTGTGGCAGCTGTTAGTACATTTGTAATTTCCCGTATGCTTGGTGGAGGCTCCAACATACTTATAGGTGATTTGATAGAGATGCAATTTTTAGGAATGTCTTATAATCCTAATTTGGGGTCTGCTATTAGTTTGGTTTTAATAGTAATTTCATTATGTGCTATACTTCTTATGCAGCAGATTGATGATGATGTAGAGGGTATGCTATTATGATAAAAAAAATACTCTCTAGAACATATATTGCTTTTATATTTTTATTTTTATATGCTCCTATAGCTATACTAATATTTTTCTCTTTCAATAAAGCAAGAGGACGCGGAGTTTTTACGGGGTTTACTTTTGAATGGTATGAAAGACTTTTTTCAAATGATTTGATATTAACTTCTTTTTTTAACACAATCATAGTAGCTGCTGTTTCATCTGTACTTGCTACAATTATAGGAACTATGGCTGCTATTGGAATAAGTTCTTTCAACAAAAAAATGAAAAGTGCTATTATGGGTGTTACCTACATATCTATAATTAATCCTGAAATAGTGACAGGTGTTTCATTAATGCTTTTGTTTGTAATAATGAAATTGAAATTCGGTTTTACAACTTTAATACTTGCTCATATTACTTTTAATATACCTTATGTAATATTGAATGTTCTTCCAAAATTAAGACAGCAGGATAATAGTTTGTATGAAGCAGCATTAGATTTGGGATGCACTCCTACTTTGGCTTTTTGGAAGGTTGTAATTCCTGATATATTTCCTGGTATTATAGCTGGTTTTTTAATGGCTCTTACTTATTCTTTAGATGATTTTGTTGTAAGTTATTTTACTTCTGGCATCACTTCTCAAACTCTTCCTATAACAATTTATTCTATGACTAGAAAAAGAGTAAGCCCAGAAATTAATGCTATATCTACTGTAATATTTACTATAGTTCTTATCACTTTAGTTATTATCAATATTAAAGAGATAAAAAAAGAAAAATATTTAACACAATTAAAAAGAAAATTCAATAAAAATAATTAATAGTTAAAAGGAGAATAATAAAAAATGAAAAAATTATTTTTTAGTTTTGCATTAGTTTCTATGTGTTTTTATTCATTGAATGCTCAGAGACTTGATACTAGCAAGCTCGATTTAAACTACTATCAGAAGTTTAAAGATAAGAATATGTCTTTAAATGTATACAACTGGGGCGAGTATATATCTGATGGTTCTGATGAATCTATGGATATTAATAAAGAGTTTGAAGAGCTTACAGGTATAAAAGTAAATTACTCAACTTTTGCTTCAAATGAAGAGCTTTATGTAAAATTAAAAGTTGGCGGCATTGCTTATGATATAATAATACCTTCAGATTATATGATAGCAAAATTGATAAAAGAAAACCTCATACAAAAAATAAATTATAATAATATACCAGCTGCTAAAAATATAGACAAGAGATTTTATAAACAACTTTATGACCCAACAGGCGAATATTCTGTAGCATATACTTGGGGAATCAATGGAATAATATATAATACAAAAAAAGTAACAGAAGATATAGTAGACTGGGATATACTTTTTAATGATAAATATAAAGGCCAAATACTTATGTATTATAACCTAAGAGATGCTTTTGGAGTGGCACAGGCTTATTTAAACTATTCATTAAACACTACTAATGAAATGGAATTAAGAGAGACTGCAAGAATATTAAAAGAGCAAAAACCTTTGGTTCAGGCTTATGTAATGGACGAAATATATGACAAAATGGAGGCAGGTGAGGCGGCACTTGGTGTTTATTATGCTGGAGATTCTCTTTCTATGATAGACAATAATCCTGATTTAAAATTTGTTATACCAGAGAATGGAGCTAATTTATTTGTAGATGCTATATGTATACCTTCAAATGCTCAAAATGTTGAGGCTGCTGAGCTTTATATAAATTTCTTATGCGAGGCAGAAGTTGCTTTAGCTAATATAGAGTATATTAATTACGGCTCTCCTAATAATGCTGCTATAGAAATTATGAGCGAAGAAGTAAAAAATAATCCTTTAATATATCCGCCTGCTGAGGTTCTTGATAATTGCGAAGTTTATATAACATTGCCAGATGAGACAAACTTGCTTATGGAAGAGCTTTGGAATGAGATATTATCAGATGATTCAACTTACGGCGGTTGGGTTGTTCCTATATCTTTGGCGGTAGTTGTAGCTTTATGTGTAGCTATAATAGTTTTGAGAAAGAAGAAGAGAAGAGAAAATTAATAATTATTTTCATAGAAAACAAAAGCATGTATTTTACGTACATGCTTTTTTATTGCATTTATTTATACTTAAATAACTATATTTTGTCATATAAGTTTTTATTTTAATTATTTGCGGCTACTAGCCCCACAGTTCTTTTGAAACGAACGGTAGCACCAACCTATTAAATGAATATAATAGAAATAGTGCTATAACATTTTTATTCTGTTCTTAAAAATATTAATTGCTGCAAAATTTTAATTTAATATTGATAATATTGACAAGCCTAGTTATATATAAAAAAAATGCAAACTTTTTTATAAAAATTTTAAATAAATTATAATATACAGTTTAAGTAGCTATAAAGGTATATAGCACAATATTAATTTTAAAAGCATATTTGCCGTTTTTTGTGATTTGTTTGACAGAATTATCAATAAGCTAATACAAGTATAATTTATATAAAATTTAACAAAATATCGTTAAAAAATATACAATAACTATTTTATGTATATATTTTTCATTGTATTAATTATTTTAGCTTTTCTGATTTCTATGGCATTTTTATCCCAATTAGATTTAATAGTTCCCGTTTTTTTATTGAGATATTTATTAATAATTTCTTCCTGCTGTTTAAGCTTTTTAAATTCTTCTTGATCATTATAACCTTTTAGTTTTTTGCAAAAAATTGAATTTTTCAATGCATTATTAATATCTTTATCTAAAAGCAGACAATTTCCCAAACTATTTATTAAATTTTTAAATTTACCGTCATATCTACCAAATCCATGATCTTTTTTATTCGGATGCTCAATGGGTGCTATATGCTCTATACTAATATTATGCATTTTTTTATCATCATCGTATCTTAATTCTTTTCCCAATAAATAATTTTCATATTTCCATAATATAAATTTTATAGTATGATTAGATATTTCATAATTAAGATATTCTTCATATCTCTTGTTGCTCCAAGCAAAATATTCATCTTCAAATGCTTTTAACATATCATTTACAAAATCATTTATATTATAATCATCATTATCATCAGCCAATCTATAGTAGTATTTCCATCTTAATTCGGAAGATATTTTTTTCTAGTATTTATAACTCTGCTTCTTATTAATATATTTTCTATCATTTCTATAAAATCTTTTTTTGTCTTTTCATCTACATTGTTTTTATACGGAAATATTATTAAAGGATATATATCAACATTAATGCCTAATGATATTATAGAATGTATATAAAAATATTTTTTATCTTCATTTACAAATTTTACTAAATATTCTCCATTTTTAACCAATGTATTTACAAAATCATTTATAAAGTCTATTTTTGTATTGAAATCATATCCATAATCTTTAATTTTTTTAGGAACTTCTTCATCATTTTTGGAATTTAAATATTTTCTTATATGTTCTATGCCTCTTTCTTTCAAATCGCTAAAAAATGTTTTTACAGCTATTTCTAAAAAATTATTCTCGCTTAAAATATCCTCTATCTTTGAAATACTTTTAAAAATTTCCTCAAATTTTGAACTAATATCATTTATAATTTCTTCTTTTTTATTTGAATTAATATATATGGTATGTATAAATAAAGATTTGAGTATATCCAAATTGGTAGGATTTTTGCCTCTGTCATTTTCATATATAAACATTTGCACCGCTTGGGATTTTGTGCTTACGACATACTCGCTGCAGCGGGATTTCATAATAATATCAAACATATCTTTAAGTTTATCTTTTTTATTTTTTAATTCATTAGTGAAAATTTTATATGCATTATGCATTCGTTTTTGAGATAAAGTAATCAAATCTCTTTTACTTATATTATTTTCGATTATTTTTCTAAAATTATTGTTATCAAATGAAACTGTTGAAAATTTATTTTTTATAGAATCATAAATATCTTTTATATCGTTATCCAATATATTATTTTTATTCATAATGTTTATAATGGAAGCCATAAATATTACTATAGTAGTAAGTCTTTGCTGTCCGTCTATAATATAATAGGTATCAGAATTATCATGCTTCTCAAATAAAAAATGCCCCATATAATACTCAATTTCTTTATTTCCAATATATTCTTCTATATCTGAAAGAAATCTTTTTATTTGATCTTCTTCCCAAGAATATGCCCTTTGATAATCTGGAATTTCTATTTCTTTTTTATTATTATCATTAAACAATTCATTTATATTTATAAAAGACATAATAATCTCCTTAAATTAAATATATTTATAAGCACCTGATAAAACAAACTTATCAAGTGCTTAAATTTAACCCCAATTATAAAGCAGGTGCATGTCTTCCCTTATTTGCTCCATTTGGATGTTTAGAACAATAATTAGATGTTAAATCAGATATGGAATTATATTTCCTACCGCAGTATTTGCAGAAATATTGAGTTTTTTCACTTCCTTCATAAAGTTTATGCCTTCCCTTATTTGCTCCATCAGGATGTCTAGAACAAGAACCAGATGTTAAACTAAATATAGAATTATATTTCCTACCGCAATATTCACAGTAAAAATTTTGAGCCATAAAAAGCCTCCTTAAAATAAATTTTTATTATTAAATTTTTGAAAAATATTGAAAGTTTTGCAATTGATTTAATTGTTTTATAAAAGAAATTTAAATATATAAAGTTATTAAATAATTCTGATAGTTTTTTAATGTATAATAATTTCTGCAATAGCAAAGACAGGCAGTTAAAAAGATTATAAATGCCCTTAAAAAATATTTTAAATAAAAAGTTTAAATTAGTGCGGTGCGGTGCGGTGCGGTGCGGTGCGGTGCGGTGCGGTGCGGTGCGGTGCGGTGCGGTGCGGTGCGGTGCGGTGCGGTGCGGTGCGGTGCGGTGCGGTGCGGTTTATATTTTCTAAACTAAACATAATATTCATAATACCGTAAGTCTAAGATATTTTTATGTTTTGTCAAGCATTTTTTTATATTAATTTTAGAAAAATATTAAAATATTTCTATTTCTAATGCATAATTATCGCTATTTTTTAAAGCATAATTATTTGAAACTCTGTTAATTCCATAAGGATTTAAATATACTGCAGCTATTATTAAATCACATTATGCCCATCTTCTTTCTTTGCGATAATTTAAAGCCGTAAGCATCATGACCTGGATAAAGCAATGTATCATCTGGAAGTTTGTATATTATATTTGTTATGCTGTTTTCAAGTTCCTCATAGTTTCCAGTAACAAAATCTGTTCTTCCTATACCATAAGCAAATATAGTATCTCCGCAAAATAAGTGTCCCTCTGTATAATAGCAAACTCCTCCTCTTGTGTGCCCCGGAGTATGTATTACCTTAAACTCTTTGTCTTTTAACTTAAAAGTATCCCCATCATTAAACTTTATTTCTGGGCTTTGGCATGTTATACCTCTTCCAAAATAACCGCTTGCATTTAAGTTAGCATCTTGAAAGAAATCATAATCATCTTTGTGTACAGCATGCTTTGTATCTTTGTAAATCTCTCTTATATCATCAGCACCAGACATATGGTCAAAATGCCCATGCGTAAACAATACATTAACAAGTTTTTTGCCTTCTAATAATTTTGTATAATCATCATATCCAAATGACAATTTAGCAATATCTATTATAATAGCTTCATCTTCTACAGAAACTATATAAGAGTTCATTCCATACATATTTGTGTTAATACAGCTTACTTTTAATTCACTCATTATTTTTCTCCATAATTTTTATTTAGATTTATAATCAGTTAAATATATATCTATATTATCAAATATTCCAGTAATAGAATTATATTTTATTATTTTTCTTGATTCATCATTCTCTTCTATATATGCTCCCATTTTTGGAAGAAATATAGAAAAAGGTATGCCTTCAATTTTTACTTCCATTTCATAAGCATTTTTTTGATTGGTGTTAATATCTATTTTTTTTATTCCATTATATATAACATAAGCTCTAAGCTTACTGTCTGGGCTTGATGTTGGCATAATAATATTCATTTGGTTAGTAGAGCCTATTGGATAAGCTCTTGCAATTTGATATATTCCATACATAGAAAATATTGCCAAACTTCCTGCATCGTTTGTATAGTCTACTTTTTTTCTTATATCAAATGTATATTCAATATTTCCAAACTCATAATAATCGATATTTTTTGCATACACTGTTCTCATATTTTTTAAATCTATTGTGTAGTAATTTTCTGATTTTCTTACATTAGTTAGAAAAGTTTCTTTCAATTTGAAAGGGTCTTTTAAATTGTTCGTTACATTTCCTTTAATATAAGTTTCTTTTATATTCCAGTAATTTTTATCGATAGAAGTTTCTGTGTATATAATTATTGCTTTATCTTTTTTAGAAGATATTCCTTTGTAGGTAAAATATTCATTTTGAGGTAAATTTTTTATATTGGTATATGAATAGTATTGTGCATTTAAAATATTAAATGTAAATACTGCAAAAATAATTATTAATCTTTTCATTATTATATAATAAACTTAATAGTACAAATTTCAATATAGAAAAAGAAAAAATATATTATTTACCGCACGCAGAGTATGTTTTTAATATATAGGTGAGTTAATAATGGTAATTTTTTTATAGGTATAAATGCATCAACCGTGCGTTAAATGGAATTATAATAATTAATAAAAACTTGGGTGGGTTTTGCATTTTTTAATGAAATAATAAGAAAAAGTTTGTTTGTTGTTTGAAAATGGAGTAAAAAATATATAGGGCGGGTTGTGTAAATAAAATTCATTATATTTAATTGACATAGTGTAAAAAAGCACTATACTTATGTATGGGCAAAATATTTATTCTTATATAAGTTCATAATACGGATGAATGTTTCTACCAATTACCTAAATAATTGACTATAAGTTTTATGCCTTATTTAAATTAAAGGGGTGATTTATATGTCAAGTCTATTTATAAAAAATGTGTTTAGGAGTATGAGATATTGGACATTTTTTAGTATAAAAAAAGCAGTATCCTTGTTATAATATTTTGAACAAAAAAGAAATAAAAGGATACTACTATGAAAAGAGATTATAGCACAGAATTTAAATTATTTATAGTGGATGAAGCATTAAAAACTAAAAATATTAAAAGATTTTTAAAGAGACAAGAAATACCTAAATCCACTTTTTATGCTTGGCTTAAAAAATATAAAGACACTGGAACTGTCGCTAATTTTAGTACTAAGCCAAAAACTTCTCCAAATATCTTTAATAATCAAAAAGCTATTAATTTAATTATTGAACTCTATACTAAAGAATATCGAGGTAAGCATTATATTAAAGCATATTTAAATCGTGAAGGCATTAAGATAGGTGTTACAGCTATAGAGAATGTACTAAAAAGAAATAATCTTTGGAGATATAAAACAAAAAAGAAAAAGAAGCGATATGATAAACGAAAATTTGTCTCTAAAATACAAAAAGAGGGCAAAATAGTTCAAATAGACACTAAATATATCAAATTAGGCAGAAAAACAGTTTATCAATTCACTGCAGTAGATTTAGCTACACGCTATAGTTGGAGGCAAATCTATGAGGATAAAACACCTTATAGTGCTTTATCTTTCTTAAAATATGTCTTAAAAACTTCACCTTTTAAGATACAGGCTATACAAACGGACAATGGTATAGAATATACTTATCGCTGTATTAATACTCCTAAAATAAATATTTTTGATGAATACTGCTTAAAAAATAAATTAGAGAGGAGATATATTCCTATAGCAACACCAAGATACAATGGCGTAGTAGAAAGAGTACACGGCATAGACGAAAGAGAATTTTATTCACGATTAAATAAAAATATCACAGTAGAATTATTGAGAGAAAAATTAAAAGAATATACACATTATTGATTTA
>NZ_SAXY01000004.1 GCF_008016535.1 Brachyspira pilosicoli | reverse complement strand
ACTATAAATAATTTAAATTCTGTGCTATAATCTCTTTTCATAGTAGCATCCTTTTTATTTGTTTTATGTTCAAAATATTATAACAAGGATACTGCTTTTTTTATACTAAAAAATGTCCAATATCTCATACTCCTAAACAGTTTATTTTTTATTAGTGTATTGATAATATTATAATATAAAGTATAATAAACATAATTTTACTATTCAAGGATGTAAAAATGAAAAAAATAATCTTCTTTATGATTACAGGATTAATTATATCATTATCTCTACATGCACAAGTGGAGAGATTTCCAAGATTAACTCCAGAACAATTAACAAATTTAGCAAATCCTAGAAGACTTTCTCATAGAATATTTTATAGAGAAAAATCAAAAGGTCCTAATGCAAAATGGTTTGATGCAGTTAAAGAAGGCAATTTAGAAGAGATAAAAAAAATGGTTGAAGCAGGACAGGATATTGAAGTTCAAGATACAGCAAGTTTAAAACAAACAGCTTTAGGTTGGGCTGCTTTTATAGAATATTTAGATATAGTTGAGTATTTAGTGGGTAAAGGAGCTAATTTATACGCAGGAGATACTGCCGATGTTACTAGTGCTTTTAAATCTGCTATACTTGGAGGAAATATAAAAGTAATAGAATATTTATATCCTTTATATAATGGTAAATTAAATTTAAATGAACAGGATAAAAGAGATGGCGAAACAATGCTTATGGTAGCTGCTGGTAATAGCAGAGAAGATGCTGTTAAGTTTTTATTAGATAAAAATGTAGATGTAAATATCATAAGCAGACAATTAAATAAAACTGCTTATACTTATGCTTGTGAGTCGAAAAATCAAAATATCATCAGTATGATAAAGGCAGCAGGCGGAACAAATGTAAGAACAGGTAAGGCTTCTTGTAATTAATATTTTTATAAGAGTAAATAAAAACATGTTCTATTTAGTTCCAGTATTTATAATTCTTCCATTAATATTAATGGCTGTAATGATAATAGTACCTAATCATATAGGAAAAAAATTAGCTCCATCATTTACAAAAACAAAATCTTCTATTCTACAAATAAAAAGAAATGATTTATTTGATTTATTAGTAAATTATGAGAATTATCCTATATGGCTAAAGTATTTATCTATTGTTAGTGTAGAAAAAAGAGAAAATAACAAATTAAAAATAATACAAACTTATAGCGACAGAAAAACATCTCAAGAGTTAACTGAAGTGAGAAGAATTAATACTGATGATAGAACAGAAATTTCTATTGTTAAATTAGAAAATGAGTTTACCGTTTTATGGACATATATATTAGAAGATGAAAATGATGATAAAACAAAAATAACAATAAAAGAAACATCATATGTTTATCATCCTTATTTTAGATTTATTTTTAAGTATGTTCTTACAGATGAAAATGGTAAAAATGAGTTTTTAATTAAATTAAAAAAATACGTTAATAAAAAATAAATATTATTAAATTGGTAATTATATTAATATGACAAATAAAGAATTTAGTTTAGTGTCTTTAAATATATCTGAAAACACGGGTACTATAAAAACTCCTGTAAAAAGTATTATTTTAGTTGAAGATAAAGGTGTATTTAATGATGCTCATTTTGATAAATTAACTGATAGGCAGGTTTCTTTGCTTGCAATTGAAGATATAGAGTATACAAATAAAAAAATGAATACCAATAAAAAAATGAATACCAATTTAAAGCCCGGTGATTTTGCAGAAAACATTACTACAAAAGGTGTAGAGCTTTATAGTTTAGAAATAGGCACTAAAATATATATAGGTAAAACAATATTAGAAGTTTCGAAAATAGGTAAAGAATGCCATAATGGATGCGATATAAAAAAACTAGTTGGCGATTGTATTATGCCTAAGAGGGGAATATTTGCTAGAGTAATTAAGGGAGGAGAGATTACAGTTGAGGATACTTGTTATTACTGTATCTGATAGGGCATATAAAGGCATATATCAAGATAAATCTGGTGATATTATTATAAAAACTTTAGAAGAAGAATTAAAAGATAAAATTATAAATAAAATTATTATACCAGATGAATATGATATTATATTAAATACATTAAAAAATAATAAAGACAATTTTGATATAATAATAACTACAGGAGGCACTGGTTTATCAAAAAGAGATGTAACACCTGAAGCTACGATGGAGTTTTGTAAAAAAGAGGTTAGGGGAGTATCAGATTATTTGAGGCAGGAATCTATGAAAGAGACTATATTTGCTTCTCTTTCAAGAGGGTATGCTGGAATCAATGATAATGTATTTGTGGTAAACTTTCCGGGAAGTGAGAAGGCAGCAAAATATTGCACTAAATTAATTGTTCCTTTGCTTAAACATATTATAGATATGATAAAAGGTGAAGGGCATTAATAATATTTAATAAAGTTTGTTTAAGGAAATGTTATGAAAAAGATTGTATTTGCATTTTTTTTAATATTGTATTTATTTGTATCATGTAATTCATCGAATACATCTAATTCTGAAAATAATAAAGAAATATATGTACTAGCGGCAGCAAGCCTAACAGATGTACTTACAGAACTAGCTAATAATTATAAACAAGAAACATCAACAGAAGTTATATTTTCTTTTGCTTCATCAGGTGCTTTGCAAGCTCAAATAGAAGCCTCTGCTCCTGCAGATATATTTTTCTCTGCAGCACAAAAACAAATGAATGCTTTAGAAGAAAAAGGTTTAATTGACAGTGAAACCAGAAAAGATTTACTTGAAAATAAAGTTGTTTTAATTACTCCAAAAAACTCTAATTTAAATATTAAATCATTTACAGATATAACTAATTCTAATATCAAAAAACTTGGTCTTGGTGAACCAAAAAGTGTACCAGTAGGGCAGTATTCTGAAGAGATATTGAGTAATTTATCTATACTAGATATTGCTAAAGAAAAAGCTGTGTATGGTTCTGATGTGAGAAATGTGCTTGATTGGGTGGAGACTGCTGAAGTTGATTGCGGTATAGTATATTCTACAGATGCTAAAATAGCAAAAAATATTAATATAATAGCGGAAGCTCCAGAAGGCACTCATAAAAAAGTTATTTATCCTATATCAATAATAAAATCTTCTCAAAACAAAGAAGAAGCAAAAAAGTTTATTGACTATATTTCTACAGATACATCAAAAGAAATATTTAAAAATTATGGCTTTACTGTAGTGGAATAATATGCAATATTCTCCATTAATACTTTCTCTAAAAACAGCATTCTATTCTACCATAATAACTTTTTTTGTTGGAATATATATTGCCTTTGCAGTTTTTAAAATAAAAAAGTTTTCATCTATATTTGATATAATATTTACTCTTCCATTAGTACTTCCTCCTACGGTTGTTGGATTTTTTTTGCTTATATTTTTTGGCAGAAATTCTTTTATAGGAAGCATAGTTGAAAAATTAGGTTTTCCTTTTATATTTACTTTGAGAGGAGCTATACTTGCTTCTTTTATAGTTTCTTTTCCATTAATGTATAGAACTAGTAAAGGAGCTTTTGAGCAGATAGACACTAATATTATAAATGCTGCTAGAACATTAGGTAAGTCTGAAAATTGGATATTTTGGAGAGTTATGCTTCCAAATAGCTGGCAATCTATATTGGGAGGGGCTATACTTTCTTTTACAAGGGCTTTAGGAGAGTTTGGTGCTACTATTATGATTGCTGGAAATATACCTAACAAAACTCAAACTATATCACTTGCTATATACACTGTTGTACAGGCAGGTGACAGAGAATTAGCTTTTAGGTGGGTTATAATAATTGTTGCAATATCATTTATAAGTATAATGATGATGAATATTATAATACCTGTTTCTAGTAGTATTAAAAAGAGATTATAAAAAATATATTTTGAGGTTTTAATATTGAGCTTAATAGTTGATATTAAAAAGAGATTATCTAATTTTGATTTAGATTTGCAATTTGAGGCGAGCGGAGGAGGAGTATTTGCTATACTTGGAGCTTCTGGAAGCGGAAAGAGTATGGCTTTAAAATGTATTGCTGGTATAGAGAATCCAGACAGCGGATATATAGAACTTGACGGAAAAGTTTTTTATGATTCTAAAAAGCATATTAATATTAAACCGCAAAAAAGAAATGTTGGATTTTTATTTCAAAATTATGCTTTATTTCCAAATATGACAGTTGAAGAGAATATAAAAGCAGGAATTAGAAATAAATATATTAATATTGAAGATATAATGAAAAAGTTTTTTATATATGATATAAGAAATAAAAAACCAAGAGAGATATCAGGAGGAGAACAGCAGAGAACTGCTTTAGCGAGGATATTTGTATCATCGCCTAATATATTATTATTAGATGAACCTTTAAGTGCTTTAGATTATCATATAAGGTTGGAGTTAGAAAAGTTTATTTTATCTAGCATAAAAGAGTTTAATGGCACTACATTATTTGTATCTCATAATAGAGAAGAAGTTTATAAGATGGCTGATAATATAGGTATATTAAACAGAGGTAAATTTGAAGTTGTAGATTCTAAGCATAATATTTTTAAAAGCCCAAAGACATATTTTTCTGCTTTGCTTGTTGGGTGTGAGAACTTTTCGAGGGTAAAAATATTAGATGATAAAAAAATAGAGTGCATTGATTGGAATATTATAATTAATAGTAATAATAATATAAATTATATAGGTGTGAGGGCTAATAGTTTTTTTGAAAATAATAATTTACATGATTCTCAAAATATTGATATAAAATGCCGTATTAAAAAGATAGTGGAAGAGATTTTTTCTTATGTCATTACTGTTACTCCCACAAATACTGAAAGTGAAATAATATGGCATTTGCATAAAGATAATTATAAAAAAAACTACTATGTTGGAATGGAGATAAACTTAGCTATTAATATTGATAATATTATGTTTTTAGAATAATATAATTTAATAATTTAAACTTAAGGTAATTAAAAATGGCTAGAACTTTTTTGCATCCTGATGAGGCTTTAAAATTGGTATTAGAAAATATAGAAGATTATGGAGAAGAGAAAATATCTGTGCTTGATTCTTATAATAGAGTTTTAGTTAATGATATTTATGCTTTGAATGATGACCCTCCTTTTAATAAATCATCTATGGACGGATATGCCTACAACAAAGAAGATGAAAATAAAGATAATTATGTTTTAATTGAAGATAAAATTATATATGCGGGGCTTTCTGAAAAAATAAAAGTTAATAGAGGAGAATGTGTGAAGATTATGACAGGCGCAATGCTTCCAGAAAATTGCAATGCTGTGCAGAGAGTTGAATGGACTGAAAAAATAGAAGATGAAAAAACTATTATTAAATTTACAAAAAAAGAAATTAGTAATAATGTAATAAAAAAAGGAAACAATAAAAAAATAGGTGAAAAGATAATAGATAAAAAATTTTTACTTCCAAAAGATATAGCAATATTAGCAGGTTTTGGTTTTTCAAATATTGATGTAAAGAAAAAAATCAAAGTAGCAGTTGTTTCTACAGGAGATGAAATAGCAAATATTGGAGAGAGTTTAAAAGATGGTCAGATATATGATGCTAATGCTCCTATGCTTGTATCAAGAACTTTAGCATTATCCTGTGATAGTAAGTTTTATGGCAAAGTAAATGATAATGAAAAAGAGATAAAAGATATACTTTCTAAAGCTATAGAAGAAAATGATATTGTGCTTATAAGTGGCGGAGTATCTATGGGCGATTTTGATTATGTGCATAAAGAGTTGTTGGAGCTTGGAGTAAAACAAATATTTCATGGTTTAGCTATGAAGCCTGGTAAACCTTTATTTTTTGGTAAGTTAGGTAAAAAGGCAGTGTTCGCTTTACCTGGTAATACAGTTTCTTCTTTTATGACTTTTGAGATTATGGTTAAGGCTTATATATTAAGTTGTTTAGGTTTGAAATATGAAAGTAGTTATACAAATGCCGTATTAACAGATGAGTTTAACAGAAAAGATGATGAAAGACTTGAGTATGTACCTGTAAAACTAATTCATAATAATACAAAGTTGGAAGTTAGACTTATAAATTATAATAATTCTTCTATGATAGCATCATTCTCTGATGCTAATGGTATATTAAAAATAGATATAGGAATTTCTAATATAAAAGCTGGGAGTATAGTAGATGTTAGATTCCTTTAATAGAGAGATTAATTATATTAGAGTGTCTGTTACAGACAGATGCAATTTAAGGTGTATTTATTGCATGCCTGAAGAGGATTTTGAAAAAAAAAGTCATAATGAAATTTTATCTTATGAACAAATATATGATGTTGTAAAAGAGGCAGCAGAACTTGGAGTTAAAAAAGTGCGTCTTACTGGAGGTGAACCTTTAGTGAGAAAAAATATCGATGAGCTTGTAGCTATGATTAGAAAAGTAAAAAAAATTGAAACTATAGCTATGACTACAAATGCAATCCTTCTCTCTACTATAGCCGAAAAATTAAAAAATGCTAGTCTTGATTCTATTAATATTTCTCTCGATACTTTAGAGAGTGAAAGATATAAATATATTACAAGAGGCGGTAATTTAAAAGATGCTTTAAGAGGAATTGAAACTGCTTCTAAATTGGGATTTCAATTAAAGATTAATGTTGTTGTTTATGATGATAAGAGTAGAGAAGAGTTGCCATTATTAGAAAAATATGCAAGCAGCGTTAATGCTAAATTACAAACCATTCAGTATTATAATATTAATGCTCAAAAGACTGATAGTATAAATTATGACAGACCTCATAAATGCAAATATTGTAATAGGATAAGACTTCTTTCTGATGGTTATTTGCTTAGCTGTTTACATAGTAATATTAAATTTAAAATTGATTTTAATGATATAAAAGGCTCTATTATAAAATGCATCGAAGGCAAGCCTGAAAACGGCAGTTATAGTGATGTAAAATCTATTAGTATGATAGGAGGATAATATGGAATTAACTCATATAGATGAAAATGGTAATGCCAATATGGTTGATGTTGGAAATAAAGATATTTTAAAAAGAGAAGCTAGAGCACAAGGAAAAATATATTTATCAAAAGAGACTATTGATTTGATAAAAGAAAATAATATAAAAAAAGGTGATGTTATATCTGTTGCAAGAATAGCAGGCATAATGGGAGCAAAACAAACTTCTAATCTTATTCCTTTATGTCATAATATTAATATAGAAAAAGTAACTATTGATTTTATCTTAGAAGATGACGGAATAATTGCAATGTCATATTGCAGATGCAGCTACAAAACAGGTATAGAAATGGAAGCTTTAACAGCAGTGAGTATATCTCTTTTAACTATATGGGATATGTGTAAGGCAGTAGATAAAAAAATGAAAATAGGTAATATTGTATTAATTTCAAAAACTAAAGAAAGTGTTTAATAAAAGAGCATTACTTAATAAAAATAATGCTCTTTTTATATTTTTTATTTTTTTAATTTTTACTAGGTTTGAATCTTAAAGAAAGCTCTAAACCAATATCAAAACTGTCTGTTCCTATATAAGTTCTTGATTTAGGTCCAAAATTATATCCCAAATAAAAACCTATGCCAAAATCTCTTGTGTCAACAAATTCTCTAGTTTCATAATTGATATCTGAAAAAAACCAATCAAAAGTTAATTTTATATATGGTATAACAAACATTTGATTATATATTGATTTTATATCATTAAAATTAATCTTTTCATAATGTTTATAACTTTCAGTATCTGATATTCTTGTATATGATTCTATTATTCCATGAAAAGGAATTTTTACTCCAGCTCCTAATCCTACAGAAAAATTATTTATATTAAATTTAGGTAATACCCCTAATTGTAAACTAGTAAATCGATTACGTATGGTATGTCTTTGATATACTGTATTAGGAATTTTATAAGAAAAACTATCATGACTAAAACCTATTTCACCTAATATACTCATAGCCATATTATTATTAAAATCTGCTAAATATCCGAGCTGAGCAGTAAGAGCAGCATCAAAACCAAAAGAAACTTTTCTCTCAAAACCAGCATCCCCGATAGGTATACCAATAGATTTGCCGATATTGGCATTTATTATAGCCTCAAAACCGCTTTTAGCAAAAACAGAACTATTAATTATTAATATCATTAGAAATAGATACTTTTTCATTATATCCTCCTAATATGACTTTATAGTTTATGATAAACTATTATACTCTTTTGTCAATCATTATAGAAAAATATGAATAATTTTTATTTTCCTTTGCAGATTATATTTGATAATTCATCAAAGCCTTCTTCAATAGTAAGTCCCCAATCTGTTTTTATCTTATACCACTCTCTAATATATTCGCATTGATATTCTTCATTTTCTGGAAGCCATTCAATAGGAGATTTATCACTCTTAGAACGATTAGCACTTCTTGAAACAGCTATTAAATGATGTTCATTTTTTAAATAATTATAATATCTGTTTTTTTTCTCTTTGCTCCAATTACTAGCACCGCTCATATAGGCATTTTTTAAAGGCACTAAATGGTCTATATCCAAATCCTTAGGGTCATCAAAATATTTGCCAGTGTATTTATCATACCATCTTCCAGATACTATTCTATTATTTGATATTATAGGTTTTATTAAAGACTCTTCCAAAAGAACTTCATTTCTTGTATTAAGTCCGTCATTGTCATCATCTGTCCATTTTCCCCAATCATCTCTATTATATCTTTCTATTTTTTTAGTAAAATATTTAGCCTCTATTATGTCATATTTATCATAACAATAATATATTAAAGCAAAAACAACTGCTATAAAAAGCAAAAATAATTTATTTAGTTTCTTTTTTCTTTTTCTAGCCATATTTTTTATAATACAATTAAATCAGTTGGTGTGCTATTTAAAATTGCAGGACCATCTTTAGTTACTATAGCCATATTCTCTATTCTCACCCCTCCAAAATCTGGTAAATATATACCCGGCTCAATAGTAACTACAGCTCCTCCATCAAGCATATGATCAACTATAGGTGATAATCTAGGAGATTCATGTATCTCAAGTCCAACACCATGTCCAAGCCCATGTCCGAAATATTGTCCGTATCCAGCATTTTTTATTACTTCTCTTGCAACATTATCAACCTCTTTTCCAGTTATTCCAGAATGTATAGCAGCTGCTCCTTTCTCATTTGCTTCTTTTACTATATTGTATATTTTTTGCATTTCATTAAATTTATCGCCTTTTCCAAAAAAGAAAGTTCTAGTAATATCGCTTTTATATCCATCTCTTGATAATCCAAAGTCCATTAAAATGTTATCCCCAAGTTTTAATTTTCTATCTGATGGAACTCCATGAGGAAGAGAGGTTCTATCACCAAAAAGAAGTATAGTGTCAAATGCTGTTTTATCTCCGCCTTCTTTTCTCATTTGATATTCTAATTCTGCAGCCAAATCTTTTTCTGTAACTCCTTCTTTTACAGTTGATAACATTTTTATCATAGCTTTCTCAGCACTGTGCAAATTCTCTTTTATTATATTAATTTCTTCCTTTTCTTTCACTATTCTTATAGAGTCTATATCTGCCTTACTTATGCTAACCTTAATAGAATTATTTACCATAGAAGCAACTATATTTTCATAATCACTAAGATATAATGCATTTTTAGCAACAGTTATTTCTTTTATGTTGTTTTCTTTTATAAAATCAGCTAAAGCATCTTGATAAGTATTCGCAACCAAAACAACTGTAGTTTTGTGAGTAATTTTAGATGCCACTTCAAAATATCTTGAATCTACAAATAAATATTTTTTAGAATCATATATCAAAAGCCAGCCTGCTGTACCTTTAAAGCCTGTTAAATAAAATATGTTTTCGTTTTTAGTTATTAAAATTGTTTCTTTAGTAATATCTAATAATCTATTTAATCTAGAATCATAATCAAATTTATTATTTTCTTTGCTTGTAAATGTTTTTAATGCTGACATAATTTGCCTACCTTATAATTGTTTATATAACTTAATATTATACTAATAAATTATATTTTGTCAAAATTAATATTTTTATAATTTTTTTATAGCTATATCTATTCTGCTTAAAAAATAAGTAACATTGCTTAATGTTTCAGTTAGAAGAAAGATAAGTTTATTTCTTTTTGTTGAATTAGCTCTATTTGACATCATCATGGTAGAAGAGAGTATTGTTTTTAATATATTTGCTTTCTCTTGATAAGTTTTTATTGTTTTTATAGAAGTATCATAAATACTATTTATTTTTTCTTCATCACTAGTATTTTTTGCTTCGTTATAAATACATAACATCTTAGTTTTAAACTCTTCTAATAGAGTTCTTAATTTATTATAAGCTTCTTTTATATTTAATTCATGATTTTCTTTATATATTTTATCTGCTATGCTTAATGCTATGTTTCTATCAAATACAAAATCATCAATATTTCCTTCTTTAATATGTTCTATCTTTACAGCATCATAAGTTAGCCTTTGTATATTCATGCCTTTATATTTGTCTTTGAAACTTTTAAAATATTCTATTTGGTTTTCAAATATAAACTCTGTAGGAGGATAAACATCAATATTAGTATTATTTTTTATTGTGTTAAAATAATAAGACTCGAATGTTTTTATTTTATTTGTTTTATTTATCATATATTCATATGATAATGTATGTTTAATATGTCTTTGATAAAATGGATAGCTATTATCAAAACCTATTAGAAGCACATCTTTAAAACCTGTGTAGTATGCAAAATCTATCATAGTGCTTGCTACTGTACTTGAAGTATTTAATGCTGATATAGTAGTATAATCATTAATATATTTTATCAATTCTAAATTTTCATTTGAACTAAATCTTATTAAATTAGTTTTATTTTCTAATCTTTTAGGTATTAATTTATTGCATGCTATATCCATTATTAAATATGGAAAATTTTCACTTTCATAAATAAAATCTAAAGAATTAAAAAATCCTCCATCTACAGTAATTACAAAATCAGGTATTATATTATTTTTGCAAAGTACACTATAAGCCGTATCTACACATATTATAATAAAAGACTCTCTGTTATTTTTTATTTTTTTTATAGAATATTCTAAAGTTGGTCCAGGACATACTAATAAAGCCTTGAAATCCTTGAATGCATCTTTTAATATAGATATATCAGATGATTTACTAATATACTCACTATTAAATATAATATTTTTTGTCCATATATTTTCAAAATACATATTTGTTAATATATTAGATAATTCTTTCTCCATATTATTTAATATGTCAGTATAAAATATATTAGCCTTCTCTTTTTCTTCTTTGGTTAGAGATGGAAGTATTACAAGGTTTATGCCATTAATATTTTCATAGTCTATTATTTTGTTTATGTAATCTATATCATCTTCATTATCTATAAAAAAAATGTTTTCATTGTTTGCGGAATAAATGTTATAGTATGAATATTTAAAAATGGCTGCATCTTCTACAACAATAATTATTTTTAAAGCCTTTATAATTTCATCATTAAAATAATTGTTAATATTTTCTAATAAGTATTTTAATATATATCCTAATCCATAACCATATATTATTATTAGATTTTTATTTTTATTTATATTTTCTAATGCTCTCTTACACTCATTTTCTATATTATATTTACTATGTATTGCTCTATTATTTTTGTATATTATCTTTAAACCATCTTTATTTACATCAGTTTTGTAAATATCAGGCAATTCTTCTTTTTCTTGTTGTAATTTACTATATAATTTTGTAGATATATTCATATTTTATATATCATAACAAAAAAACAGATAAAAATCAAATATTGTTTAGGAGTATGAGATATTGGACATTTTTTAGTATAAAAAAAGCAGTATCCTTGTTATAATATTTTGAACAGAAAACAAATAAAAAGGATGCTACTATGAAAAAAGATTATAGCACAGAATTTAAATTATTTATAGTGGATGAAGCATTAGAAACTAAAAATATTAAAAGATTTTTAAAGATAGAAGAAATACCCAAAT
>NZ_SAXY01000039.1 GCF_008016535.1 Brachyspira pilosicoli | reverse complement strand
TAAATTCTGTGCTATAATCTTTTTTCATAGTAGTATCCTTTATTTATTTTCTATATCAAAATATTATAACAAGGATACTGCTTTTTTTATACTAAAAAATGTCCAATATCTCATACTCCTAAACAAAATAAAGAGCTTTTTTATATTGACTTTTTAATATTTCTATTATAAAATTAGTAAAAATTTTTAATAACAAAAAACAATTTATTATAAAACAATATTAAAAAAGGAGAATATATATGTCATCTATTAAACCATTAGCAGATAGAGTTCTTTTACAAGTTTTAGAACAAGAAGAAAAAACTTCAAGCGGAATACTTCTTCCAGATACAGCTAAAGAAAAAACTCAAAAAGCAAAAGTAGTTGAAATAGGCTCTAGTAAAGATATACAGGTAAAAAAAGGTGATATAGTTATATACGATAAATATTCTGGTATACAAATAAAAGAAGATAATAAAGAATATTTAATAGTAAAAAATGAAGAAATTGTTGCTATTATAAAATAATAATAAATTAATGGCTAAAACAAATTATTAAGAACACTTAGTTTATAAAAACTTAGTGTTCTTTTTTGATTAATTATTTAGGTAAATTAGCAGTATGTTTAAATATTTGTGTTTAGTTTTAATTATATTTCAAATTTCAATATTTGCAGAAGAAACAACCAATAAAGTCCCAGAATATAATTTTATATATGAAAAAGAAATTTCTTTTAATTTAGGAGAAACTAATAATATAAATGAAATATCAATTATGATAGAGAGAAGGGGGCTTCCATTAGTTAATAGACTTGTTAGATTTATCTCTACAGACCCTGAAATATTTAATTTTGAAGCTGAAATAATAAATACAAATAGCGGTTTTGAAGAAATAGAAAAAATATACACAAATATTTTTGTAGTGCCTACAGATGAAAATGGAATAGCTAGTGCAAATATTAATTTAAATAAAGCTGGTAAAGCTGTTGCTATTATGCATATTCTATATGTTGGCTCTACTGGAAATACAAATATATCATACGAAGAGTATGCTAATATCAATATAAAAAATACGCCCTCTATACCTTCAATCATTTTTAATAATCAAGATGATAATTTAAATGTAAAAACTTCAGTATTTTTAGAATTAACATTATATCCAGCACTTTTTTTAATATCAATAGCATTAATATTCATTAGCTATTTTAGACATATATATCATGAATATAGAACCTCAAAATCAAAAATAATAATGTATTCTTTTTTTGGATTTAGCACAGTTCAAAAGAAATTTTTATATTTAATTATAGTTGTTTTAGTGGAATTAATTTTAATAGGTGCTTCTCTTATTATCAGTAGCTATGTTCTTCCTATAACTTTTTTATCATTTTTTATAGCAGGATTTATTGTAAAAAACAAAAAATTATATTCTATAGGTTTTTTTATATTAGCTTCTATATCTATGATAGATTTATATCTTAAAGTATTTTTAAATTATTTTACAATGGAATCTATAATTCAATCATCATTAATGACAAACCCATTTTTAGTATTTTTTGTATTTCTTATATTAACAGCATTGTCTGGAGGAATATATATACCTTCTTCAATATTAATATTATATAAAACAGTATTTAATCTAGGAAACACTGGTTTAATAATAGCTTTACTAGGAATATTTATTTCTTCTTTTCTTTATATTGTAAAAGTAAAAAAAGATATACCTTTTCTTTATGAATTAGATTTATTAAAAATTAGAGATAATTACTAATAGTATAAATTACGAAATTTTATAAATATTTTTTTATCAAATACGATATTATAATATAATAACTTCTAAAAAGTAATTTAATATTTTTTAATTAAGGATTATTAATGATAAAAGTTGATAATGTAGTAAAGTACTATGGAGAACATTTAGCCTTAAAGGGTTTTTCATATACTATAAATAAAGGAGAAATAGTTGGATTTTTAGGACCTAATGGTGCTGGAAAATCTACTATGATGCGTATTATTACAGGATATCTTCCTGCTACAAGCGGATATGTTTATTTAGATGATTATGAGGTTTATGATAATCCTATAGAATTAAAAAAAAGAATAGGATATATGCCTGAAAATGTTTCATTATATACAGAAATGACTGTAACTGATTATCTTAAATTTTGTGCTAAACTAAAAGGAGTTGCAAGAAAGAAAGTAAAATCTGCGGTAGAAAACACAATAGAAATTACAGGCTTAACAAAATATAAAGATAGAATAATAGGACATTTATCTAAAGGATACAGACAAAGAACAGGTATAGCACAGGCAATAATACATGACCCAGAAGTTTTGATATTAGATGAACCTACAAGCGGACTTGACCCTAATCAATTAATAGAAGTAAGGTCATTAATAAAAAGTTTAGGTGGAACAAGAACTGTTATACTTTCTACACATATATTAAGCGAAGTTGAAGATACTTGCGAGAGGGCTTTAATTATAGACAGCGGAGAGCTTATTGCTGAAGATACAATAGAAGGCTTAAAAATGGCTATGGACAGAGAGATACTTGGAGGAAATATTGAACTTAAAGTGGCTGACAAACAAAATGATGCTCTTTTATGTGTGAGAGAGGTTAATGGCGTTGTACAGGCTGAAACAGATAATTTTGGCACTATTATTATAGAATGTGAAAGAGGAAATGATTCACGTGCTGAAATAGTAAAACATTTGGTTAATAATAATTTTGATGTATTAGAAATAAAATCTAAAGAGAGAAGTTTGGAAGAGGTATTTATTTACTTTACAGATAAAAAGAAAAATCAGGATTTTGATAAGAGTAAATATATAAAAGATGACAGTATAAAAACTGATACTTCAGAAGAAGAATAATATAAAAAAATAGATAAAATAGATAAAGGGGTAAAAATGAGAAACATATATGTTGTATTTGCAAGGGAGATTCAATCTTTTTATGTATCTCCTTTATATTATATATTAGGATTTATTTATTTAGCTTTAACGGGTTATTTTTTCACTATAGAAGTTTATTATAGCAGATTGGCAGTAATGGAAAACACTATGTATAACATTGGTTTTTTTACAATACTATTTTTGTCAATTCTATGTATGAAACTAATAGCTGAAGAGAGGGCATCTGGTACATTTGAACTTATTATGACATCTCCTATTACTTCACTTCAATATGTTATTGGTAAATATTTATCTGTATTAGTTGTTTATGCTTCACTTTTAATTATGACTTTTGTTTATCCTATACTTTTAATGGTATTTGGAAAGCCAGATATGGGAGTAATATTTAGCGGATATTTAGGATTATTTTTACTTGGTACTGCTATACTTGGACTTGGTTTAATAGCTACAAGTATATCAAAAAGTCAATTAGTAGCAGCTATTTTAGGTGTATCTATGGGGGTGTTCGCTTACATTATAAATTGGCTTAGTGAGATGTTTACTGGTGCTAGTAAATTATTAAATGCTATTTCTATAACTACATATTTTTCTGATTTTACTAAGGGTTTAATAGATATACAAAATGTAATATTTTTTCTTATTTGGGCTATTGCTTGTATATCAATATCTACTATGCTTGTAGAATCATATAAGTGGCAGTAAATAAAGGCTTAATATATGTCTCAAATAGTTAAATATGTAAAAAATAATGATTTTGATAATGTAAAAAAATTAATAGAAACGGATAATTCATTAGTTGATGCGAGAGATGAAGAGACAAGATTTACGCTTTTAATGCTTTGTGCTAAAAAAGGTTATATTGAGATAGCAAAGCTTTTAGTAGAAGAGGGAGCTAATTTAAATGCTAGAAGCAAAACAGGTATAACAGCTTTAATGTTTGCATGTGCTGAGAAACAAACAGAGGTTGCCAAATATTTAATAGATTCTGGTGCTGATGTTAATTTAAGGGATAAGCCATTATTTTCTGCCTTACTTTATGCTTCACTTACAAAAGAGCATGATATTATAAAGGCATTAGTTGAAGCGGGTGCCGATGTAAATGCTAAAAATTTTAAATTAGTAACACCTTTAATGTTTGCTGCTGGTATAAACGATATAGAAACAATGAAACTTTTAATAGAAAATGGAGCAGATATAGAACATAAAAATAAAGACGGAGAGAGAGCATTAGAGTTTGCTATTCGTAAAGAACAAAAAGAAGCAGCAGATTATTTAAAAACTATTTCCAAATGATTTTTTAAAAACATATAAAAATAAATATAATCTAATTTCAATAAAATATATTCTCTAATTTCTTTGATTTTTTTTTAATATATATTATAACTTTAAAATAATAATTTATCATTAGGAGATTTATTATGAGTAATGAAGTATCTGATAGAAGTTGGGTTGTAACTTTGCTTTTGGCAATATTTTTACCAGTACATAGATTTTATGTTGGAAAAGTAGGTACTGGAATATTATATTGGCTTACAGCCGGCGGTTTAGGAATATGGTATATAGTTGATATAGTTTTAATATTGTTAGATATTTTTACAGATAAACAGGGAAGAAAATTAAGAAAATAAAAGTTTTTATAATAATAAAATATAATAAAAAACCTCTAGTAAAATCAATTATAAAATTAATTACTAGAGGTTTTTATTTTTATATAAAATTATTTTTATTTCCAAGTAGGCAAATAAGAACCTTTAAAATTCTCATTATAAACTTTCTCTACTATTTCAGACTGATAAGTATCAACAACTTTTTTATATAATTCATTATCTTTATCAGCAGTTCTTGCCGCAATTAAATTAACAAAAGATTTAGTGCTGTATATTGCAGGGTCATCTTTGAAAATATAATCAGAACCAGGGTTAAGACCAAAATCTATAGCATAGTTTCCGTTAATAACAGCACAAGCAACATCAGGAAGCAAACTGTAAATACCTCCCGCATCAACTTCTACAATCTCTAAATTTAAAGGATTTTCTACTATATCAGCAACACTAGGAGAATCTCCTGCCTCTTCTCTTACTTTAATTAAACCAGCAGCCTCTAAAACCTTTAAAGCTCTTCCGCCATTTGATGGGTCATTAGGTATAGCAACCTTATCACCTTTTTTAACTTCTTTTACATCTGTAATATTTGTAGAATAAATATTCATAGCAGATATATAAGTGTCAGCAATAGCAGTTAAATCATAACCTTTATTAGATACCTCATCATTAAAATAAGCATAATGCTGAAAAGCGTTTAAATCAATTTCACCATCATTTAAAGCCTGATTTGGAATAGTGTAATCAGCAAAAGAAACTAATTCTACTTTAATCCCCTCTTCTGCTAACTTTTCTACTATAGGATTCCAAATTTGATAATCAGATTCTCCTGCAAATCCAACTTTTACTATATTGTTATTTGCACTAGATTTTCCGCCGCCGCATGCACTAAAAGTGAAAATTAATGCTGCAAAAGCTGCAACTAATAAAATTTTCTTCATAATATATTAACTCCTTATTAAAATTTTTAAAAATTATTAAATAATTATTTTTATTTCCAAGCAGGTATATAAGCACCCTTAAAATCTTCAGCATAAACTTTTTCTACTTCAGCAGATTGATAGGCCTCTACTACCCTTTTATAAATCTCATTATCTTTGTCTTCAGCCCTTGAAGCTATTAAGTTTATATACATATTATTGTCATAATTTTTAGGGTCATCTCTAAATATATAATCAGCACCCGGATTAAGACCAAAATCTAAAGCATAATTACAATTAATAACCGCACAAGCAACATCAGGAAGCAAACTATATAAACTGCCCGCATCAACCTCTATAATCTCTAAATTTAAAGGATTTTCTATATCATTAACTGTAGGATTGTCTGGAGCATTATCTTTTATTTTTATTAAACCAGCAGCCTCCAAAACTTTTAAAGCCCTTCCGCCATTAGCAGGGTCATTAGGTATAGCAACCTTATCTCCATTTTTAACCTCATTAACATTTGTAATATTATGAGAATAAATATTCATAGCAGATATATAAGTAACACCCAATATAGCTAAATCATAACCTTTAGTATTAACTTCATTGCTGTAGTATGCATGGTGCTGAAAAGCATCTAAATCTATATCACCGTCATTTAATGCCTGATTTGGTATAGTGTAATCGGCAAAAGAAACTAATTCTACTTTAATGCCTTCTTTTAATAATTTCTCTTGTACAGGCTTCCATATAGTTCTATCAGATTCACCAACATGCCCAATTTTTACAGTAATTAAATCTTTTTTATTATCATTACTTCCGCCGCAAGAAGCTAAGAACAATGATAATGCAAAAAACAATAATAATAACTTTTTCATTATATGTCATTCCCCTTTATAAATAATTTAATTTTTTTTAAACAATTTAAATATTTTAGACAATAAAATAAATATTTTTTATCACATGGTAAGTGATAATTTATAATTTTTAGTCATAGTATCGCAAGAAGCATCAAAAAGTTTTTTCTCTTCTTCATTCATTTTAAGTTCAATTATCTCCTCAACTCCATTAGCTCCCAAAACTGCAGGCACAGAAGCATAAACCTCTTTTTGACCATACTCTCCATCTAGATAAACTGAAACAGGTAAAACTCTATGCTCATCACAAAGTATAGTCCTAGCAACCTCTGCAAGCGAAGTGCCTATTCCAAACTCGGTAGAACCTTTACCTAGTAAAATGTCCCATCCGCCTCTTCTTCCTTTATCAGCTAATTCTTTTAAATCTAATTTAGCATATTTATCTTTACCTTCTTTCATAAGCTCAAATAAAGGCTTTCCTGCTATAGTTACACAAGACCAAGCAACCATTTGACTCTCCCCATGCTCGCCTAATGCATAAGCATATACAGATTTTTGATCAACATTAATAGCCTCAGATATAGCACGTCTTAATCTTGCAGAGTCCAATGTTGTGCTTGTAGATATTATTCTTTTAGTGTCATAATTTAACTTGTTTTGTAAATAATGAGTAATAACATCAGCAGGATTAGAAATATTAATTATAATTCCATTAAATTTAGTCTTTTTAATATTAGACACTATATCTTTCATAACTTCTACAGTATCACCCAAAGTATCCATTCTAGTTTGATTTTCTTTAGGCAAAGGTCCGGCACATACAACCATTAAATCAGCATCATCAATATCGCTATAATCTCCAGCTTTAACTTCAACTCTATGAGGAAGATAAACAGTAGCATCAAATATATCAAGAGCCTGAGCAAAAGCTTTTTTCTTGTCTATATCAATATAAACAATATCTTCAACCAACCCCTGAGCTGCTAAAGCATATCCTACATGAGAGCCTACATGCCCAGCTCCTATAATAACTACTTTTCTATTTTTAATCATAATAAATCCTTTATAAAAAATATAACTTTTTAATGTGTAGCTTTTTTTACTATAAAATTACCAAGTGCCTGTATTAAACCAACAAGTATTACAAGAAGTATTACAGAAACATATATAATATCTAATTTATTTCTATAGTATCCAGACTGTATAGCATAAGTACCAAGCCCGCCAGCACCAACAGCACCAGCCATAGCGGTAAGTCCTATTAAACTAATAGCAGTGATTGTAGTTCCTCTTGCTATAGGAGCAATACTCTCTTTTAAATAAACTCTAAATATTATAGCTATAGGAGAAGAGCCCATTGACTGAGCAGCCTCAACTAACCCCGGATTAACTTCAGATAAAGCACTTTCCATCTGTCTAGCAAAAAAAGGTACAGTACCAAAAATTAATGGCAATATAGCACCCTTTACTCCGATAGCTGTACCCATTATAAATCTTGTCAAAGGTACAAGCATAGCAAGAAGTATTATAAAAGGTATAGCCCTAAAAAAGTTAATAACTTTACTAAGTACTTCATATATTATGATGTTTTGCATAATGCCATATCTTTTAGTAACAATTAAAAGTATACCCAAAAATCCGCCAACAAAAAATGATATAATACCAGAATATAAAAGCATTATAAATGTTTGTATAATACTATCATAAAGCCTTGGTAAATCATTCATTACATTTGGTATCAATTTATTTAGAAACTCTAGCATCAGCTATAACCTCCATATCAACATTTTTTTCTTTAAGAAACTCTATGGCTTTATTGATTCCTCCAGCTTCTCTTTCATGCATAATAATAACAAGCCCCCCAAGCAAGCTATTATCAATAAACTCAACATTTCCAAAAATAATATTAGCATCAACATTGAAAGCCCTAGATATATGAGAAATAAAAGGTTCTATTACTCCTCCCTTTTTATATCTAAGTCTTAATATACATTCATTTTCTTTTAATACTGTAATATCATTTTTCTCTTCTACCAAATCATATATTTTAGAAAGATTTGAAGTTGTGTCTATAAAATCTTGAGTTATTTTATTTTTTGGAGCAGAAAATACATCAAAGATATTACCTTCTTCTATTAAATTACCAGCATTCATAACAGCAACTCTATGACATAATTCTTTAACAACATTCATCTCGTGAGTTATTACAACTATAGTAATTTTTAATTTCTCATTTAATTTTTTTAATAATTTAAGTATAGAACCAGTAGTTTGAGGGTCTAATGCACTAGTAGCCTCATCGCAAAGAAGTATATTAGGTTCATTGGCCAAAGCTCTAGCAATAGCTACTCTCTGTTTTTGACCGCCGCTTAATTGTGATGGATAAGCATAAGCCTTTTCTTTTATATCTACGAGTTCAAGTAAAGACATAACCTTATCTTCTACTTCTTTTTTTGAAAGCCCTCTATATCTTAAAGGATAAGCAACATTTTTAAATACATTTCTAGAGCCAAATAAATTAAATTGCTGAAATATCATTCCTATCTTTTTTCTTCGCTCTCTAAGCTCTTTTTGAGATAAAGACATCATATCTATATTATCTATATAAACCTTTCCAGAAGTAGGTCTTTCAAGTAAATTGATACATCTTACAAGAGTAGATTTTCCAGCACCAGAAAAACCTATTATTCCATATATCTCGCCGTCATCTATTTTTATAGATACATTATTTACAGCATTAAGCTGTTTATTGTTTGCTGTTGTAAATACTTTGCTTACATTTTCTATTACTATCATTAATTATTCCAATTAAAAATTTATTCTGTACATTATATAATTATATATATTTCTGTCAATAATAACTATGAAAACAATTTAAAAGGCTAATATTTAAATAATTGGGGCTGGCCCAGATAACTAAAAAAGCTCCTTTTTTGCTAAATTATATATAATTTCCAATTGTTTGTCAACTTTTGGATTATTAAATCTAAATTGACATTCTTTAATAAATAAGTGAAAATGTGCTTTTGGTATTCCATTAAATTTACGAAGATGTCTTTTCGCTTGA
>NZ_SAXY01000038.1 GCF_008016535.1 Brachyspira pilosicoli | reverse complement strand
CATGGAGCCATAGATATTGTACTTTTACTTGCTATAATATTTTTGATTCTTTCTTTGATTGTAATATACAATAACGAAGAAATCAATCTTTGATTGTTATAAAAATGTGTATATTCTTTTAATTTTTCTCTTAATAATTCTACAGTTATATTTTTATTTAATCGTGAATAAAATTCTCTTTAGTCTATGCCGTGTACTCTTTCTACTACACCATTGTATCTTGGTGTTGCTATAGGAATATATCTCCTCTCTAATTTATTTTTCAAGCAGTATTCATCAAAAATATTTATTTTAGGAGTATTAATACAGCGATAAGTATATTCTCTACCATTGTCCGTTTGTATAGCCTGTATCTTAAAAGGTGAAGTTTTTAAGACATATTTTAAGAAAGATAAAGCACTATAAGGTGTTTTATCTTCATAGATTTCTCTCCAACTATAACGAGTAGCTAAATCTACAGCAGTGAATTGATAATAACGTATTTCACCAAAAAAAGCATATTTGACGTCTATTTGTACCTTTTCTCCTGCCTCCTTGATATAAATCGCATGTTTTCCTTTATGCTTTCTCTTAATTTTTTTCTTTTTGCTCCTATACAAATTATTTTCTTTTAGAACAGTTTCTATAGCTGTTGTTCCTACTTTAATGTCTTCTAACTCTAATTGTTTTTTTATTTTTAATTTACCATAACCGTATAATTTTCTTATCTCAATTATTCTTTTAATAATCTTTTTATTTTTCAATTTATTTTTATTAGTTTTAGGTGTAGTAGATTTAGGTTTTATAATAGAATAAGTTTCTAATTGGCTTTTCCAATAATAATATGTTCTAATACTAATCTTATATTTTAAAGCTAATACTTCTTTATTCTTAACTTTATTGATTTTTAGAACTATCTTTTTTCTTTGATTTGAAGTATATTCTTTCATAGGTATTCCTTTTGTTTTATTTTAGTTAATTAAATTATAAGGAATACCTGCTTTTTTTAAACTAAAAAACGTGCAATATGTATGGCTCCTAAACATTTCCAAATTGCTTATACGCTTGATTTTTATTATTTATTATTTTAAAATTATCCGGATATCCCATAATTCTTGCACATTCTCTTGGCACAAGTTTTCTACATTTACCATCTATTAAATATCCGCCTGTTTTAGAAAATACTCCTCCTCCATAAGCAGATAATGTTATAGCAACTCCTTTTGTACTATATATTCTTTCACCTTGACCACCCTTGTTTACTATACCCAATTTTATAGATTTGTTACTATATTGATTATCTTCAATATTTTTTATTATAATATCATCTCTATTAACATAAAAATTATTAGGTATTTGATTATCATCCAATAATAGATCTTCTAAATGCTTTATCAATTTTATAGGTTCTGGAAATTTAAAATTTTTTATATTTAAATCTTTTCTGAAACAAACTATATAAATTCTTTCTCTTTTTTGCGGTATACCATAATCAGTTGCATTTAAAACTTTATAATAAAAATTATATCCTAATTTTTGTATTTCATTTCTAATAGTTAGTAATGTTTTTCCATTATTATGACTAACTAAATTTTTGACATTTTCCATAAATATAATTTTTGATTTTTTATATTTTATTATTCTTATTATATCAAAAAATAGATTTCCCCTATCATCATCAAACCCCTTTTGTTTACCGCTTATTGAAAATGATTGACAAGGGAAACCAGCACATAATATATCATGATCTGGTATCAATCGCTCATCAACCTTTGTTATATCATCATCTGGAATATCGCCAAAATTATTATAATATACTTCTTTTGCAAATTTATCCCATTCATTTGAATATACACATTTAGCACCAAGTGATTCTAATGCTATTCTAAATCCACCCAATCCAGCAAATAAATCTATAAATGTTTTATTTTTTAATAACTCTTCTTTTATTTCTATCATAATTTAGTAAATAATTTATATTAATTTTTTAGATAGTTTAATATATTTATATTAAAAATCAATATATTTAATTTCTATGCAAAATAAAAATTATTTTTGCTTGCAGAAGTTATAAACTTTGATATACTATAAACTTCATTTTGTAAATATTTTTGTGGAGAAGATATGCTTAAAAAAATAGTATCAGATATAATAAAAGAAGCTTTAGATAATTATTTAAAAGACACAGACATAGAAAATAAAGATTCTTATATAGATATAGGATATACTGTAGATGAGAAATTTGGAGATTATGCTTCGCCTGTAGCTATGAGGCTTGCAAAACTTCTTAAGAAAAATCCTTTCGATATAGCTAATGATATTGTAAAACTAATAGATAAAAAATATTTTGACAATGTTGAAGTTGCAAGACCTGGATTTATAAATTTAACATTATCAAAAGATTATATAAATGAATGTGTAAACAAATTATTAGAAGATGATGATTATGGCAAGAACTCTGCAGAAGATAAGAAAAAAATATTAATTGAATACGTAAGTGCTAATCCTACAGGCCCGCTTCATATTGGTCATGGAAGATGGGCTGCTATTGGAAGTGCTTTATCTAATATACTTAAATATGTTGGTCATGATGTGTATCAGGAGTTTTATGTTAATGATGCGGGAGAGCAGATAACAAAACTTAATGAGAGTGTGAATGCTGTAAAAGAAGGAAGAGAGATTCCTGAAGATGGGTATCATGGAGCTTATATTAAAGATATTGCCAAAATGGACGGAGTGCCAAAGGATATAATATTAGAACAGCAGAGAAAGTTATTAGAGAGATTTCGTACATATATGGACAATTATGCTTCTGAACTCAAGATAAGAGAAGGCGGCGAATTAGAAAAGACTATGGATTATTTAAATGAAAAGGGGCTTTTATTTGAAGAGGATAATGCTGTTTGGTTTAGAAGCACTAAATATGGAGATGATAAAGACAGAGTAGTTAAAAAAAGTAATGGTTCATATACTTATTTTGCACCAGACATTACATATCACAAAAACAAAATAGACAGAGGATATAAATATTTAATAGATATATTGGGTGCCGACCATCATGGTTATGTTCCTAGAATTACTGCTGCTGTGAGGGCTGTGAGCGATGATACTGCTGATTTAAAAGTGATACTTGGACAGTTGGTTCGCTTATACAGAGGAAATGAGCTTGTGAGAATGAGCAAGAGAACTGGGGACATGATTAGTCTTGAAGAGGTTATTGATGAGATTGGTGTTGACCCTACAAGATATTTTCTTCTTATGCGTTCATATTCTAGTTCATTAGATTTTGATTTGGAGCTTGCAAAAAAGAAAGATAATGATAACCCTGTTTATTATGTTCAATATGCTTATGCGAGAGTTTGCAATATTTTCTTCAAACTAGAAGAGAAAAATATGAAGTATGATTATAATAAAAAATTTGATATTAATAAAATATCTAATGAAAGCACTTTAAAACTTGCTAAGATGATATTAAGATTCCCTGATGAGATTTATGAGTCTGCTAAGTCTTTAGAGGTTTATACTTTATTAAATTATACTTATGATGTTGCTTCTGCTTTACACAAATTCTATTATGACAATATTGTATTAGAAGAAAATGATGATATAAGACAGGAAAGACTTACTTTAATAAGAGCTGTTAAAAAGATTCTTGGCATATGTTTTGATATTATAGGCATCACAAAAATAGAAAGAATGTATGACAACAATTAAAAGCAGTATAAAAATATGTTAAAAGAAGTAGAGCAATTTTTATTAGAAACTATAAAAGAAAATGAAGAAAATAATAAAAAAAATATTTCTTATAATAAAGAAGAAAAAAAATTAACTTTTGCTGTAGCATATTCCGGCGGTATTGATTCTAATGTTCTTTTAAATATAGCATACAAACTTAAAGATAAACTAAATTATAATCTCATAGCAATTCATGTTAATTATAATTTAAGGGGCGAAGAGTCCATTGGCGATGAAATGTTTGCAAGGGATACTGCCAAAAATTATAATATAGATATTTATGTGAAACAAATAGAGAAAGGAAGCTACAATAATAAAAACACTCAATTAGAGGCAAGAAAAGACAGATATTTATTTTTCAAAGAGCTTTATAATAAAAAAATATATGACTATTTGCTTATAGCACACAATAAAGATGATTTAACAGAAACTATAATTTATAGAATGATTAAGGGAAGCGGCACAAACATTTATAAAGCCCTAAGCAAAAAAAGAAAATATGTATTAAGACCAATATTAAACTTCTACAGAAAAGATATTGAAAATTACGCCAAAGAAAATAATCTCTCTCACAGAGAAGATTCATCAAACAAAACAAATAAATATTCAAGAAACAAATTAAGAAATGTTATTATACCAATGCTTGAAGAGATAAACTTACAAGCAAAAAATAATATAATAAAGTTTGCTTATAGAGTTTATGAAGAGTCAAATATATTAAGAAAAAAAGTTAATAAAACATATAAAAAAATAGAAATCAGCAGAAATAAAATAAATATAAAAAATATAAAAAACAAACTTGTATTAAAAAAAATAATTATAAAGTTTCTTTTTAAAAATAATATTGAGATAACAGAAAAAAGATTATTAGAGATATTAAAAATAATTTATTCAAAAAAACCCAATATAGCATTAAGGCTTGATGATTATAATTTTGTAAAAAGTTATGACATGTTAGAAATTGTAAAAACTAACAATATAAATACAGATTCAATCACAGTTTATAATGACGGAGTTTACAATTTTGCGGGTAAAACCATAAATATAAAAACTGTTTTAAACAAAGATATTGATTATAAAAAGAATATATACATAAAAAAAACTTTCCCTATTGTTATACGAAAAAGAAAGGAAGGGGATTTTTTGTATAGCTATCCGAATGGGGATAAAAAATATTTGAGAAAGATTTTAATAGATTTAAAAATTCCTTTTAAAGAGAGAGATTTAATTCCTATAATAGAATCAGAAAATGAAATAGCAGCAATATATTTAGAGCCTTATGGAATTAATAGAGTATCAAAAAATTATGCACTAAATAACAGCGATGAGTATGCAATAGAAATAGAAATATTTTAGTATTTTCTAAAATTAATATAAAAAAATGCTTGACAAAACATAAAAATATGTTAGACTTGAAACATTATGAATATTATGTTTAGTTTAGAAAATATAAATCGCATCGCATCGCATCGCATCGCATCGCATCGCATCGCATCGCATCGCATCGCATCGCATCGCATCGCATCGCATCGCATCGCATAACTATTGCATAATAAAAAATAATCATTATAAAAATTATATATCTCTAAAAACAGTTATATATTCTAATGCCTTATCTTTGGGCATTGCAGTAATAAATTTCTTTGAAATATTAAGCTATCATATTAGCTTTTTATTTTATAAATTTTATTTTTAAAACAAGGAGAAAAAAATGAAAAAACTTTTAAAAGCAGCTTTAGTTTTAATGGCTTTAGCTTTAATGTCAGTTGCTTGTACAAAAGCAAAAACAATGGGTATAGTAGGTACTTACTATGGCGGCAGCTTAAAAATGACAGTTTCATCAGCAGGAACTGCTTCTTTTGAGTTTAAAGATCCTATTATTACTCAAGAAAATCTTACTTCTGAAGAATATGCAATGTCTTATTCTAGACAGTATAATTTAATGCCTTGGGATTTAACTGCTGAAAAAACTACTTTAAGCTATACTGTAAAACAACAAATAAATGTTAATCAAGGTTCAAGTTCAGCAACACCTACAGAACCAAAATATGTTGATGCTGAATTTAAATTTGATTTTACTAAAGAGAAAGAAAATTATAAATGTGTAGTAAGCACTTCATTGCCTGAAGGAGTAAAAACATATGTAAATACACAATTAAAAGCTCTTAAAAAAGCTGAAGTAGGTAATGATATAAAAATAGAATTAACAAAACCTATATCTAAATAATCATAAACAAAGGAGAAAATAGAAATGAAAAAAATATTAAAATTAACTTTAGTATTAAGTATTTTTGCTGTATTAACTATATCTTGTTCAAAAATAAAAACTTACGGCTTGGTAGGTACTTATAAAAGTGATGACGGCAAATTTATAATGACAGTTAGTCAAGACGGAAACGCTTCTATAGAATTAGCAAATAGTAGTGAAGATGTAACAAAATTAACAGCTACTCAAAGAGCTTTTATTAAATCTTTAACTACTCATAATTATGATTATTCAGATAGTTTAAATGGTTACTCATCAGGCGGTAATAGTTTTACTTTAGAGCCTTGGGATTTAACAGAAGAAAAAGCAGCTCAAACTTTTGAAGTAAAAGTAAAAAAAGCAAGTGGTATTAATTTTGATTCTGCTAATCCATATAATTCAACTGCAAATGCTTATGAAGATGTTACTTATAAAGCTGAGTTTACTAAAGACAAAGAAACATATACTTGTAAACTTACTATTAGCATACCTGAAAATGTAAAAAATATAAACAATAAATATAAACATACTGATTACTCAACATCAGGAGGAGCACAAACTACAACTATTAAAGATAAATCTGCTGGACACCAAATAGATAATGGCGGAGAGATGACTTTCAAAAAATAATTTTTCTCTTAAATAAAGCACATTTCAAAAAACGGCTTCATATTAGTTGGGGCCGTTTTTTTATTGTTTTACTTTTATTTATTTTATTGTTATAATTAATAAAAATTAAAAAATATAATTTTACAAAAATAGTTATCTTATGCTTTTTTATATAATTGACGAATATGTATTAATTAATAAAAAAATAATAAACCTACGCGGAGTAAATATGTATAAATATATATTGCTGATACTTATAATTGGGCTGAATCTGCTTAATGCACAAACTTCTTTAAGCAATGATTATTCTTCTGCAAATAGCTATAGTGAAAACGGATATATTAGAAATGAAGAAGAGGCAAGGGCGGCATATAGTTTTGCTTTATACTATAAAGAAAAAGCATTAGCAAGCGGTGTGCTTAACAGAGAGAGTATTAATAATTTAGAAAATGCAAAAGTGATATTAAAAGAGGTTTTAAAATATATACAAGATGATGATATATATATTTCTCTTGCTGAAACTCATGAGGCTTTAGGAGAAATAGGAGAGAGCATAAAGATATATGATTCTCTTGTATTAAACGATTCTCAAAATATAGATATATTAATTAAAGCTGCTGAGAGAAACATATTTTTTGTAGGGAATTTAAAAAAGGCAAAGTATTATCTTGAAAATGCATATGAAATAGACCAAAATTACAATGACACTTTAATATTATTAGGGTTTATTAATTTTAATGAGAGAGAGTTTCAAAATGCTATTTATTATTTTGATAAAGTAAATACAAATAAGCCAGCGAGTAAAAATTATTTGCAGTATTATAATTTTTATTATGGAATGTGCAATTTTTATTTAAGCAGATTTCAAAATGCAATAGACAGACTAAATAAACTTAATTATAATTCTTTATCAGATAGAGATAGACAAGAGGCTGAATTTGCTGTAATAAAAAGTTATCAGGCCTTAGAAAACTATGATGAGGCATATAATAAAAGTTTAGAAAACCCTAATGCTTCTGTTTTAAGTGCTTATTTAAGTTTTATGGCAGATAAATATAATGAAGAATTATTTTCTCAAATCAACAATAATAATATACCTCAAGTGTTGTCTGTTATTATAGAGGCTAAAAATAATGGCTGCAGCAATGCTTTAAATATTATAGAAACAGATATAGACAGGGCGAAAATAGATTTAGATATAATTCAAACATACTATAAACTTGTAAATGAAGTAGAAAACAAGGACGAAAAAATAAAAGCAGAATTGGATATTATTAGTTTTTATTTAATGCTTGGCAATATAGATGCTTTGCCTAAACATATAGAAAACATTATTAATTATGACAGTAAAAATGAAAAACTCTATACATTATATTTACAAGCTGCTTTGAAGTTTGAAGAGCAAAATAATAAAGAAGCTGCAAAAGAAATGCTTTATAAATATGCTTCATTAAAGAAAGGTGATATAGCAGAAAATGAATTGGTATCTTTGGTTATGACTTCTACAGATATAGGAGAATATGATTTTGCTATAAAAAATATTGAAAAGTTTGAAAGACAAAAAGATTATTATAGTTATTTGAAGTCTTATGTATATTATCTAAATAAAGATTTTGATAATGCTAATAATTTTTTAAACAAAGATTTAGAGTTTTTCAAGAGAAATAAAAATCTTAACACAAATGATTATAGATTAAATATACCTTATGTTACAGCTATTTCTGTTTCTAATACTAACTCTATTATGGAATATGCTAATTTTAAATATTCTATTAATAAAGATTCTGCTGAGGCCTTAAATAGTTTAGCTTGGGCTTTGATATATTTAAATATTGATGTAGACAGAGGAATATCGCTTGCTAAAGATGCTGTAAAAATAGAGCCTAAATCTCCTCATTATATAGATACTTTAGGTTTTGGATATTATTTAAAAGGCAATTATGATGAGTCTTTAAAATTGTTATTAAAAGCAGCATTTTATGCAGATGAAACATCTAAGGCGGAAATCTATTCACATTTGGCAGATGTTTATTATGCTAAAAAAGATTTTAACAATGCATTAAAATATTATAGAAAATCAATTTCTTCTATTTATAAGGATAATAGTTTTGATTCTAAGAGAATAGAAGAGAGAATATCATCAATAGAAAATAATACAAAATAAGAGAGGTTAGAAATAATGATAAAAAAAAGTATAGTTTATATATTTTTATTTATATTTTTTGTAGAGGCACTATTTGCTCAAAATGAACAGGAAGTGATGAAGGAGGCTTTTGATAAGTTTTCTAAATCTCCATTTACTTCGCTTTATTCATCAGGAGGAGCTTTTTACAGCGGAGATGATTTAGACCAAATGCCTATGATAGTTAATTATTATAAGAATGATAATAATAATAAATATATGACAGCATTAGATGGGCTTTTGGGTGGTGTTATAATGGACGCTAAAGTTATTAACAATGAGCTTACATTATATACTCAAGATTCTCAGGAAACCATTAAAAGAAACTTTAATACATTTGCATTAGAAGCTCCTATTATGCGTTTTCCAAAGCTTTATGCAGATATATTGGACTATAAATTTATAGATTTAAATAAAAAAATAATAAGCAGCAATATCACATTAGGCAAAAATTGGCATACTTTAAAAATTGGTTATAATGACAGAGTTGATACTATAGTTTTTTCTGCTTCTACTTTCCGTGTAAGGAGTTTTTCTACTTCATTTATGGATAATGTTGTTAATGTTGAGTTAGGTTCTTACACTACAGTTAATAATATACCATACCCAAAAGAGTTTATTATGAAGAGTAAAACAGATAAGAGAGAGATTCGCTACAACATCACAAATGTTTCTGCTGGTAATAATGCTAAAAATGCAGCTAAAAAATTAGGCTGGTAATATGATTTATGATGATTTATGTATTGAATTAGATAAATTATCTTTATTTAAAGATGATAATGATGATGTAAAAAAAAGAAAGATAATAGATTATGCATCTTTAGCTATGGATTATAATAAAAATATAAATATAACAGGGGCTAAAGATATTCAAACATTTTTAGATGAGCATATTCTTGATTCACTTTTAGCTTTAGATGTATTTAGAGATTATGATAATATTATAGATGTTGGAAGCGGGGCAGGACTTCCTTCTATTCCGCTTGCTATAATGTATAATGATAAAAAGTTTACATTATGCGAGTCTAAAAATAAAAAGTCTGATTTTCTGATTATAGCGAAAGAAAAATTGCATCTTACTAATATAAATGTTGTATCAAAAAATGTATATGAATTAAAAGATAAATATGACACTATTACATCAAGGGCTTTTTCTGATATAAAAACTCTTATTAGAATATTTAAAAAGATAAAAACTAAAAATGCCTCGTTAATAGCATATAAGGGAAAACTTCAAACAATAGAAGAAGAGCTTAAAGAGATTAACGATATACATAAATATGATGTTAATATAGTGAAGTTAGCTTCGAAGGAAAAAGAAAGACATTTAGTGATAATAAAAGACAAATAGGATTATATCTAAATAAGTATATTTTTAGAGTTTTTTATTTGTGGTGGCTTTGCCCCCACGCCCCCAGTTCTTTTGTTGACACAAAGAACCAAAAAGACTGCATTTTTTAGCTTGAAATATTGGTATTATCTTATCTTATCTTATATTCTTAAGATATTAGCTATAATACTTGCACTTTCATTAAGCGTACCTAAATGACTTAAATAATTTGTACTTTTTGCAACTTTGACGAAGTCCGCACCGCGAGGTACGGGAAAAAGTTGAAGAAAAAACTTATATTATAAAATATAATTATTTTAATAAATATACATTTTATTTATTAGAAAATATATTCTTTATATAATCATATGGAAGTATTGTGTTTTTATCTGTATAATAGAAATGTCCAATTGAAGCGGTGTCTTTTGAATATATTATAATATCATTTGGTATCTTTTTATTTGTGCTTACCATATTTATTTTATATCCGTTTATGTTTTTTTTCATTATTGGTATTATTTTATTTAGAGATATGCTGTTTAAACTTTTTATAATAAACTCTATATCATTTGTGTTTGTGATGTTTAATAATTTATTTTGATATTCTACAGTAATTTTTTTTACGCTTTGAGGGTAGCAATTTATACCGTTGATTGGGGTTTTATACCATAAAAATAGAATGATAATAATAAATAGTGGGATTAGGCTTATAAGTTTTTTTATATTTTCTTTCATAAATTAGAATAAAAAATTAGCTTTGCATATATATTATTAATGCAAAGCTAATATAATATTTATAAATTATTTACCAAAAACAGCTTCATAATCTTTTTTGAATTTTTCTATACCTTGGTCAGTGAGAGGGTGTTTAGTCATTTGCTCAATTACACTATAAGGTACAGTAGCAATATCAGCACCAGCCAAAGCACATTCTGTAACATGTATAGGGTGGCGTACACTTGCAGATATTATTTCTGATTCTATTCCATGAGTAGCAAAAATATCAGATATTGTTCTAATAAGTTCAAGACCATCAGAAGATATATCATCAAGTCTTCCTATAAAAGGAGAAACATAAGTTGCACCTGCTCTTGCAGCTAAAAGTGCCTGATTAGCAGAGAATATCAAAGTAACATTAGTTTTTATTCCTTCTTTAGATAATACTTTTACAGCTTTTAATCCTTCTACAGTCATAGGGATTTTTACTACCATATTTTTATGTATTTTAGCAATCTCTCTTGCCTCAGCTATCATATCTTCTGCCTTTACAGTAGTGGCTTTTACCTCTCCTGAAATAGGACCATCAACTATTGTAGTGATTTCTTCTATTGTTTTTTTAAAATCTCTTCCCTCTTTTGCTATTAATGATGGGTTTGTAGTAACTCCGCATATAACTCCCATATCATTAGCTTTTCTAATTTCATCGACATTTGCTGTATCTATAAAAAATTTCATTATAAAAATCTCCTTAAAATAATTCATTTTTCATATTATTATATATCTTATAATGTATTTTATCAATAAAAAATAAAATCTTAAATGTTTAGGAGTATGAGATATTGGACATTTTTTAGTATAAAAAAAGCAGTATCCTTGTTATAATATTTTGAACATAAAACAAATAAAAAGGATGCTACTATGAAAAAAGATTATAGCACAGAATTTAAATTATTTATAGTGGATGAAGCATTAGAAACTAAAAATATTAAAAGATTTTTAAAGATAGAAGAAATACCCAAATCTACTTTTTATGCTTGGCTTAAAAAATATAAAGACACTGGAACAGTTGCTAATTTTAGCACTAAGCCAAAAACTTCTCCAAATATCTTTAATAATCAAAAAGCTATTAATTTAATTATTAAACTCTATACTAAAGAATATCGAGGTAAGCATTATATTAAAGCATATCTAAATCGTAAAGGCATTAAGATAGGGGTTACAGCTATAGAGAATGTACTAAAAAGAAATAATCTTTGGAGATACAAAATAAAAAAGAAAAAGAAGCGATATGATAAACGAAAATTTGTCTCTAAAATACAAAAAAAAGGCAAAATAGTTCAAATAGACACTAAATATATCAAATTAGGCAGAAAAACAGTTTATCAATTCACTGCTGTAGATTTAGCTGCTCGTTATAGTTGGAGAGAAATCTATGAAGATAAAACACCTTCTATTGCTTTATCTTTCTTAAAATATGTCTTAAAAACTTCACCTTTTAAGATACAGGCTATACAAACAGATAATGGTATGGAATATACTTATCGCTGTATTAATACTCCTAAAATAAATATTTTTGATGAATACTGCTTAAAAAATAAATTAGAGAGAAGATATATTCCTGTAGCAACACCAAGATATAACGGCGTAGTAGAAAGAGTACACGGCATAGACGAAAGAGAATTTTATTCACGATTAAATAAAAATATAACTGTAGAATTATTAAGAGAAAAATTAAAAGAATATACACATTTTTATAACAATCAAAGATTGATTTCTTCGTTATTGTATATTACAATCAAAGAAAGAATCAAAAATATTATAGCAAGTAAAAGTACAATATCTATGGCTCCATGACATTAATTTTCAAATTCACATAATCTACAGATAAATCATTTTCTGTTTTAGTTATCACCAATTTATACCTATCTCCATTATGAGTATAAATTTCAGCTAAACTCTCGCCATTAGAATCCTCTATTCTTTCTGTTTCTAACGCTATGTTGCAGTTGTCTAAATTTTTAAATATACTGCTTAAAGACATATCAATATTATTAGTAATGTTGAGTGTAATCTGCTCTATTTTTTTATCTGAAATAAAAACATTAATTTCTGCATTATGCTCATATATATTTACATCTTTCTTTAAAATATTATTATAAATCATATTTCTATCTATATTAAATAAATTAGATAAATCATCGAATGATGTTGTAAAAGAAAGAGAAGCCAAAGATTTTACATCACCATTTACACAATAAACTATATCATTATAAGAAAAAGGACTAACCATGTTTTTTTTATCATACACAGTTTTATTTTTATGTATGATATTTAATACAATTATACCAAATATTATAAAACATACTAATACTACAAACTTTACGAATCTCATTAATCTACAACAATACTAATTTACAAATATTTTATTAATTAATTTATTTATTTTCTATAAGTGATATATCATTAACTTCTTCAACCGAAAATAACGGCATATCCCCTGCATTATAATATTCAGGCTGCAAAGTAAAAGTTAAAGAACTTCTAAATTTTTGATAATTCTCAGCTTCAACTACTATATCTAAATTAATATCTATCTTTTTATTAGAATCTGTTTTTTGCGGCATAAAACAAAACATATATTTACCAGCCACATTTTTAGCAACTATAGCAGGATTAGGGAAATTAACTCCATATCCCTTTAATAAAGCGTTATTGCTAAACATATAAACCTTAGCACTTTCTATTCTGTCTGTATTATTAGAAGCAAATAAATTACCCATTATACTAGGATAGGTTATATAATAACCGCTCTCTTCTATAACAGGTATAGTATCTGAAGTAGCATTGCTTTTTCTTCTTTTGGTAATAACTTCACAAGCCTGAGATATGATATCTAAAACTTCTTTATTGCTTTCTATAGGGTCTTTATAGCTGTATAATACCCCCCTAGCACTTGTAACATATTCTGGTTTTACTCTATTTAATGTATATGCAATAATATCCATACGCATATTGCTATTAACTGGAATATTTTTTTTCTGTAAATATGCATCTGCTAACTTAGAAACTTTTTGTTCCATTAGGTTTACTAAATACATAACAAACTCCTTAAACTTTATAAGACATTATACAAAATTATATATTATTTGTCAAAGTAAATATAATAAATACATACAAAAATGAAAGGGCTAAACTAACAGTTAAGCCCTTTAAAAAATAACAATATAATTTTATTTACATATTATTAAGTCTGTTCAATACTTCTATATAAGCCTCTTCTATAGAACCTAAATCTCTTCTAAATCTATCTTTATCCAATTTTTTTCCAGTAGCCTTATCCCAGAAGCGGCAAGTATCAGGTGTAATTTCATCTGCTAAAAGTATTTCGCCTTTTGAGTTCTTACCAAATTCCACTTTAAAATCTACCAAAGTAATTCCTATTTTATCTAAAGCCTCTTTTAATAAATTGTTTACTTTAGAAGTTATTTCATATATATGTTTTAATTCATCATAAGTAGCAAGTTTTAGAGCAACTGCATGATGGTCATTAATAAGCGGGTCGCCGTATTCATCATTTTTATAACATATCTCAAAAATAGTGTTAGGAGGAACTGTACCTTCTTCTATGCCAAGTCTTTTAGCCATAGAACCTGCTATTAAATTTCTTACTATCACTTCTAATGGAAATATTTTTACCTTCTGACAAAGCTGCTCTCTGTCAGATAACTTTTCTATAAAATGTGTCTTAACACCATTTTTCTCTAACATTTTAAAAAGCAAAGTAGTTATTTCATTATTCATAACACCTTTATCTTTTATAGAGCCTTTTTTCTCGCCATTAAAAGCTGTAGCATCATCTTTATAATAAACTATTATCTCATCAGCATTATCAGTGGAATAAACCTTTTTTGCTTTACCTTCATAAATCATTTCTTTTTTTTCTTTAGACATATTTGTACTCCCTGTTTTATTAAAAACGATTATTTTTATTATATACCTTTTTTTATTATTTTACTATATATTTTTTAATTATATGTTGTTTAGTTTGCAAAAATAACTTTTAAATGTCATGGAGCCATAGATATTGTACTTTTACTTGCTATAATATTTTTGATTCTTTCTTTGATTGTAATATACAATAACGAAGAAATCAATCTTTGATTGTTATAAAAATGTGTATATTCTTTTAATT
>NZ_SAXY01000037.1 GCF_008016535.1 Brachyspira pilosicoli | reverse complement strand
AATACTGCTTAAAAAATAAATTAGAGAGAAGATATATTCCTGTAGCAACACCAAGATATAACGGCGTAGTAGAAAGAGTACACGGCATAGACGAGAGAGAATTTTATTCACGATTAAATAAAAATATAACTGTAGAATTATTGAGAGAAAAATTAAAAGATTGATTTCTTCGTTATTGTATATTACAATCAAAGAAAGAATCAAAAATATTATAGCAAGTAAAAGTACAATATCTATGGCTCCATGACATCTATAAAAAATGTTATAAAAAATTAAATTAAAACAAGATTAAAATAAAATTATTAATATCATAATGAATATTTATATATTTTTATATAATATAAAAGTATTATAAAAATGAACTCTATAAAAAAATATTCATTTATGTTTTTATAATAAACATTATTTATGTGATATAAGCTGTTTTTTGGGATATTTTATTATTTTTTTAAAAATGTATATTTACATCACATAAAAAATATAGCTTATGCGATGTAAATATAATTTTTTAATAATTTTATTTATAAATTTAAGAAAAATATTTTTTTACTATTTCATCATCTTCCAAAGCAGTAAGTATTTCCACGCCGTCTCCTTTAACAGCAACAGTATGTTCATAGTGGGCAGATAATGAACCATCTCTTGTAACAACAGTCCAATCATCATCTTCAATATATATAGCATGATGTCCCATATTAACCATAGGCTCTATTGCTATTACCATATTAGTTTTGAGTACAGGACCAAAACCTTTCTTACCTCTATTAGGAACAGCAGGTTCTTCGTGCAAATTAGCTCCAACTCCATGACCGTTAAACTCTCTTACTAAAGAATATCCCGCATCTTCTGCAGTTTTCTGTATGGCATAAGAAACATCTCCCAAATGAACACCGTCTCTTATTTGTTTTATACCATTAAAAAAAGATTCCATTGTTGTGTCTACAAGCCTTGAAGCCTCAGCAGATACATTGCCAACCTTAAAAGTAAATGCTCTGTCTGAATGATACCCCTTATAATAAACACCTATATCAAGCCCTATTATATCGCCGTCTTTTAATACTCTTTTTTTGCTGGGTATGCCATGTATTATTTCATCATTTATAGAGGCACATATTGAAGCAGGAAATGGCGGGTTGCCGTAGCCCTTAAAAGAAGGCTTAGCATTTTGCTTTCTTATATAATCATAAACAAACTTATCAAGCTCTTTTGTAGATATGCCTGGCTCAACGAGTTTAGAAACTTCTTTAAATACATTTGCTAATATATGTCCGCTTTCTCGCATCAAATTTATTTCAGATTGTGTTTTTATTTTTATAGCCATTTTTCATTGTTTTCCTTTATTTATCAATTTGATTGATTCTCTGTATTATTTGTATTTTCAAAAATAGTTTCTGCCTCAACCTTATCTCCAAAAGATTCCTCTACTACTTTTGTAATATTCTTTTTCTGTCCGCCTGTAATAGTCATCTCACCCTGTATAACAGCACCCTCTCCAACATCTATCTTAGGAGCTTCTATATTTCCTAAAACTCTTCCTGTTTCTATTAATACTACTTCATTTGAAGCTGATATATTGCCTATTAAAGTACCTGCTATTGTTATGCTGTCTGTAATGATAGTGCTTGTCTTTACCTTGCCATTAGTGCCTATTATTAAATGCCCGTCTATTTTTAAATCCCCTTCAAATTTACCGTCTATTTGAAACGAGCCTTTTACTATATAAGTTCCTTTGAAATATGAACCTTCACCTATTATACTATTAATCATCTCTCTTTTTGACATAATAATCACACTCCAAATTTATACTTCATTTTGATTTTATAAGTATAAAACTAAAATGTCAAGTTTATATATTTGATTAAAGTGTTTAGGAGTATGAGATATTGGACATTTTTAGTATAAAAAAAGCAGTATCCTTGTTATAATATTTTGATATAGAAAATAAATAAAAGGATACTACTACGAAAAAAGATTATAGCACAGAATTTAAATTATTTATAGTGGATGAAGCATTAAAAACTAAAAATATTAAAAGATTTTTAAAGATAGAAGAAATACCCAAATCTACTTTTTATGCTTGGCTTAAGAAATATAAAGACACTGGAACAGTTGCTAATTTTAGTACTAAGCCAAAAACTTCCCCAAATATCTTTAATAATCAAGAAGCTATTAATTTAATTATTAAACTCTATACTAAAGAATATCGAGGTAAGCATTATATTAAAGCATATTTAAATCGTGAAGGCATTAAGATAGGTGTTACAGCTATAGAGAATGTACTAAAAAGAAATAATCTTTGGAGATACAAAATAAAAAAGAAAAAGAAGCGATATGATAAACGAAAATTTGTCTCTAAAATACAAAAAGAAGGCAAAATAGTTCAAATAGACACCGCCTTGCGTACCTTCGGTAAAATATATCAAATTAGGCAGAAAAACAGTTTATCAATTCACAGCTGTAGATTTAGCTACACGTTATAGTTGGAGGCAGATCTATGAAGATAAAACACCTTCTAGTGCTTTATCTTTCTTAAAATATGTATTGAAAACTTCACCTTTTAGGATACAAGCTATACAAACTGCGACCGAAGGAAGTGCCTGTGGCAACAATGGTATAGAATATACTTATCGCTGTATTAATACTCCTAAAATAAATATTTTTGATGAATACTGCTTGAAAAATAAATTAGAGAGGAGATATATTCCTGTAGCAACACCAAGATATAACGGTGTAGTAGAAAGAGTACATGGCATAGACGAAAGAGAATTTTATTCACGATTAAATAAAAATATCACAGTAGAATTATTGAGAGAAAAATTAAAAGAATATACACATTTTTATAACAATCAAAGATTGATTTCTTCGTTATTGTATATTACAATCAAAGAAAGAATCAAAAATATTATAGCAAGTAAAAGTACAATATCTATGG
>NZ_SAXY01000036.1 GCF_008016535.1 Brachyspira pilosicoli | reverse complement strand
TATTGTTTAAAATATATAAAAGTGATAAAAAGCATAGTTTCCAAAGAAAGTTTTCTTGGTCTGCCATTATTAAAACCTTTATATACTTTTCTTAATTCTTCTAAAAGAAATAAATATGTTTTTTTAAGCCAATCACACTTTGACAATCAATCATTTTTATAAAATCCTTTTTTACGAATATATTAACATAATTCTTACTTCTTTGAAACTATAAATTGATTTGTCAAGTACTTTTGAAACAAGTCTATAGTTCTTAAGTTAGTTATTTTCTATCAACTTTTTCCCGCGTACGAGCTGTACCACCTTGCCGCACGGTAATGCTATGCTTTAATTATAACTTCTTAGTCGTGCGGGGGAATGCATTTTAATGTACAATTAATAAATTATAAAATTTATAATAAAAATGCAGCCTTTTTGCTTCTTTGCGGCGGCAAAAGAAGTAGGGGTTTGGGGACTAGTCCCCAAAATATAAAAACAAAAATTGATAAACTTAAAGTTTTCAAATATATAATAAGTTTTTTTATTCAACTTTTTCCCGCAGCAAAAAGTTTTTACCCTACGGGTACGCTTCGCGAAAGTGCAAGTGTTTTAGCTTTGTATATATGGAATATGTAAAACTAAAATAATATTGTTCTTTCTTCCCGTAACTTACGCTCTGCGGATTTCGTCAAATAACCAAAAAGTGCAAATATTAGTGCCAAATCATAGTCATTATTTTTGACAAAATATAACTTTTTAAATATAAAATTAATTATTGACTTATATGATTTTTTATTTAAACTTAAAATAAAAAAATCTTTATTTATGAAAATAGAAAAGAAACCATTATTAAATATTGCTTTATTATCATTAATTACTTGCAGGGTTTATGTGATTTATTGGATTACCGTTACAACAAAAGATATTAATAGCTATATGGAAAATGAATATATCTCTCCAACATTAGCTTGCATATTATCAATAATAACTTGCGGATTATTTGACATATATTGGTTTTATAAATATGGCAATATTGTTTTTAATGATATGTATAAAAAAGCTGATATTGATAGTTATGGAGAGAATGCTTTTGTTTTGTCATTATTTTTTTTAGTTCCTTTTGGATATATATATTCTATTGTTACATTGCAGTCTAAACTCAATATTATTTATGATAAAACTAATAATAATAATTTTTAATTTAATTAAAGCTTGGGCGGTGCTAAAAATTCTAATTAAATGAAATAGAAAATAAAATTTTAATTACAAAATAGGCTATAAAAATAGAGGGCGGGGTATGTAAATAAAGTTTTAAAACTTAAATTACATATGCCCACCCTTTAGGCTTTTTATATTTATCAGTTATTTTTATATTATTTTTTTTATTAATTTAATACTGTTATTTTAGCACCCACCCTAAATTTATTTAAGTTTATAAATATTTTACCCGTGCATTAAGAATTCTATAAACATATATTTAGATTGACAAAAAGTGCCTATATATTGAAATTGATAAATTATAATAACAAAACAATATTAATAAAGATTGCTTAAATGAAAAAGAAAAAAGATGACAGCAAAAAAGATGTATTAGTTCTTCTACTATATCTCTTCTTATCTTGTACTATACCTCCTACTGCAATAACAATTTTTGCTAATGCCGATAAAAATATACAAGCAAAAAGAGAAATAATAGATAATAATAAACAAACTAATGCAGCAAATTTTGATAAAGAAGAAGTACTTCAAAAAATAATAACATTATTATTAAAAGGAACTTCATCATCTAAATATAGCGGCTCAAAAGTGGATTTAGATATTTCTTGTCTCTTTAAAAATCTTTTAATATTTTTAGTTTTTAATGCTTCCTGCACTATAAATAATTTAAATTCTGTGCTATAATCTTTTTTCATAGTAGCATCCTTTTTATTTGTTTTATGTTCAAAATATTATAACAAGGATACTGCTTTTTTTATACTAAAAAATGTCCAATATCTCATACTCCTAAACAGTATATTTGCGTATAGTTGCGTATATTGACAAATAAAATAAATCTGCTATAATACAGACATCAATAATAAGTGCCGAGCTTAAAAATGATACATACATACATACATACATACATACATACATACATACATACATACATACAATTCTAATAATCTTTATTTTATATTTCAAAGCATATAAACAATCTTGTTTATTATAAAAAATCGTTTTAAGGAGTTCTAATATGAACAAAAAACTATTATCTATTTTATTTATTTTATTTTTTGCTTTTGCTGTAAGCTGTCAGAATGCTGATAAAACAGGTTCAGTAGACAGTTCCAAAGGTATAGAACAGTTTAACGGCAATACTTATATAAGCGATGCGATTGATAATGGAAGCGGAATTAATATCTATTATTTTGTGTTAATAAAAAATAGTAAAGTAGCATCATACGAAAATAGCACTCAAGATACTCCTAATGTGCCTGATGAGGCATATCTTGAAGTAGAAGGCACAGGCACAGATTATACTTTAAAAGATCCTGCCTCTCCTGAACAGAAAATTAAATTAAAATTCTCTTCAGACGGCAATACTGTAACAGTAAACGTTGACGTATATACAATTAAATTAAATAAAAAATAAAATATTAGAATAAGATAGACGGCATCCTCTTTTTATAGGGGGATGCTTTTTTTACTTCGAGTTTTTTATAATAATGAGTTGAAAAATTAATATAAATATATTATACTATCACCTATAATAAAAATAATTAGTTAGAAGTTATGACAACACAACACAACACAACACAACACAACACAACACAACACAACACAACTAAATATCTATATTTTATCAATACTTATTCAATATCTTTTTGTTTAAAATAAAACATTATGTTTATTATTAAATATATTATTAGGAGTTATCTATGAAAAAACTATTTATTTTAATTTTGTTATTTGTTAATACATTGATAGCTAATGAAACTAAAATTGAATTAACTACAACATACGATGAATTTCAAGATGTTACTTGGATAGAACCTAATTTTGATAACTATGAAGGATACCCTATTATTTATGCTTATATTGGGCATCAAAATGAAGAATATTGGCTGAGACTTGTAGCTCAATATAAAAGCAGCGATTGGATATTTTTTGAACAATTAATTTTATTACATAATGGTATAAGAAAAGTAATTAAATTTAATTATTCACAAAAAACAAGTAAAGTTGTTAGCGGCGGAATATATGAGGCTATAGACATACAAGTAGATGCTGACTTATTAGAATATTTAGAAGACTATAGCTTGTCTACAAATTCCAAATTAAGATTTTATGGCGACAAGTATTATGCAGACAGAGATATAGGCGAATTTGAATTACAGGCTTTACAAGTTGTTATAAACAAATATAAAGAATTAAAAAAATGATTATGAGAAAACTATTTATAACTTTTTTATTATTTTATTTAAGGAGTAAAAAATGAAACAAAATATTGCAGTAAATATTAATTTGAAAGGCGGTTTTTTAGGGTTATTTTCTTCGCCTAAAAACATAATAAAAAACACTTTAGAAAATTATAATAATCAAGGCTCACTATTATAACTATTATAATAATAGCAAGCCTTAATAATTTTATCATGCTTTTTTATTGAGGAGCCCGCAGCACCTAATTTACCAGAATATTTATAGCCGGCACCTAAGCCTTGTAAGCCGTCTTTTATTTGTAAATAAGGCATATCAAAATTAACATATAATGATATTATTATAAGATTTTATCAAAGATGAGCAGGAAAAAACTAATAAAACTCTGCTATACTAGTTTTTAAACTGTATATCTGCACCATTAAAATATTTATTATTAATTTGATTATAAGCATAATAATTCAGAATGATTTTTTATATTAAGCTATTTCAATTTTGTAATAACTCCTTCATATACAGCCTGCATAATTACTGAATTATTTTTTTTATTTTTGAAGCACCATTCAAAAGAAGCTGATGCTGAATTTCTATTATCAAAGACTGCTTTTGTTTTTACAGACATAACAATATCATATTCTAACTGTTTTTTGGAAGCAAATTCAAAATCATTTTCTTCGTAGCTGTATATATTATTTATAGTCTTTCCTGTAAGCATATCAGTTATATTTCCGTATTCATCTATTTCTGCATAGTATGTTATATCTTCAGGCATTTCTTTATTGCCGCTTATTTTTTTCATTCCCCCAATGTTACTACCCCATATACCTTTATTTTTAATTATATTTTCTTTATTATCATTAACAGTTATTCCTGTTTTACTTTGATTATTACAGCTTATCATAAATAATAAGCATATAATTAAAATGCTTTTTTTCATATTATTTTTCCCATTTGCACATATCTCTTATATTATTTCGGTATGTTCTTGTTTTTTAATTATACTTTTTTATTATTGATTAGGAGCCCCAACAGTACCTAAATACTGCATTATCTGTACCCTTCTGCTTTCAACATCTTTATCCAAATTAGCTATAACCTGATTATCCTTAGCAAGAGGAGACATTCTTAGCTTAAAATCATTATAAATATTAAGTGCCTCAACAATCATATTCTGCTCTATATATATATGCCCTATAGCATACAAAGCAAAAGCACCGTCTTGCGTTAAATCATTAGTATATTTTGAATATATATTTACAGCTTCATTATATCTATTTTGATTAAGATAAATGCTAGCTAAATCAAAATCTACACCCCTTCTATCATCTACTGTGATATTAGGAAGATTTAAAGTATCATTTAATATATTGATACCAGTATTAACATCACCAATATTAGCATAAAGTATAGCAAGCTCTTTATTAACATTTACTAATTGAGTATTATTAACTGCTCTTTTTTTAGCTTCATTTTTAGCCCAAATAGTTTCATCTAAATCTTGTCTGTTTTGATAAATATAATTAGCATAAGCACTATAACTATCAAAAGTGTTTTCTGCTATAGCTTGCTGTTTTAGAGCATCTGCCTGCTGTCTTGTAGTTCTAATCTGTAAGTCTAACCTATTATTAAACTGCATTATCTGCTGATAAGTAGTGTTTTGATTTCTTACAGCATCTCCCATATCTTTACCTCTATGGAAAGTTTTCTCTGCTCTTGCCATTACATCTTTAGCTTTATTTAAATATTCAGCCTCTTTCTCATAAGGAGTATCTTTAGAGCGAGCTAAATATTCATAAGAAGCAGCCAAATTGAAATAAGCAGGATAAATAAGTTTTTCAAGCTTTATAAGCTCTTCATACATCACAGCAGCTCTCTCATAATCCTCATCTAATATAGCTTGATTGCCTATAGCAAAGTAAACATTAGACATATCAAAACCTATAGTAAGCATTCTATCTTCTTCTTGCCTTTTAAGATTTTTATACTCTTCTATTTTTGCATTAGCCTCTTCTCTTGTAATACCATTTTTAGCAATGTCCCCATTACCCATAAAGCCAAGCAATTTTTGATATGTTTTTATTTTTCTGTTATACATGTCTATTTTGGCAAGCGAATAAGAACTTACAAAAATTTCTCTAGTTAAAAAGTCATAATGAGAAATCTCTTCAGCAGTTCCTTTCATAGTGTAGCTATTCCAATAATCTTCTTCTGTTTTTAACTCTGGGAAAGGAAGCTCATACATTTTTACAAAAGTTATCTCTTCATTGCCATTATAGTTATTTTTTCTCTCTACTGATATTAAACCCTCATCAAGCAAAGCATTCAAATCTGAAGCAACTTTTTCATTCTCATAATTTCTTTTTAAATGCTCTTTTGCTATTGCTTTATAATCATTAACAGTAAGCACCTTGAAAAACTCTAATTCATCAACCAAAGCATATTTTATAGGCTGAACTTTAAATACAAGTCCATAAGCCTTAAAGTAATAATCTCCAAGCCTTTCAAGACCATCTCTTCTCCAAGCCATATAATAAGGTCTGCCGCTATCTATAAAATCCTTGTCTACAGCATCGCTTATGCTTCCAAGCCATCTGCCGTCTGTTTTCATAAGGTTACCGTATATTCTTTCAAATACATTACCCTTCTGGTCATATATTTTTAAATCTGGTCTTCTTCTTTCAACCATAGTGTAGTAAACAAGTCCGAATACTTGGTTATCTCCGCCCTCTGTTGCAAATATAGCATTGTCTGGAAGAGAGTTCATCATATTGTATGAATAGTCATGGTTACTAAAATCTTTTGAGTTATTGTTGCGGCTTAAATTCATTACAAATATAGGTATCATTATTGCAAATATTGCCACAAGTGATATTGCATGATATGGCTTTAATTTTGTATCTGTAATCTCTTCAGAAGGTTTCTTTAATACATTTTTTATATTAGTATTAAAATATTCCATATACCACTGTATACCAAAGCCAACTATTACAATCATATATAAAGTAGCAGGCAAGAAAAATACCTCTACAAATGATAAAGTTCTTACACTCGGAGGCGGATTAGTATATGCCATTAAAGATACACCAAAACTTAATAGTCCAAATACTGAAAATATTCCTATAAACTTATTTTTCTTAAATATTTGAAATAATCCAGGTATTAAGAATAATAATCCTAAAACAGTTAATTGAGTTTTAAATATATTAATTAAAGCAGATACTTGCTCTGGGTGAAGAATGAATGCTGCTGCAATATCGTTACCAGAAGCACCGTACTGTTTTCTGTGTATCATACTAAATAAATAGCTTAAATTCTCCCAGCCAGATGGCTCATTCAACTGTCCCCAGTTTAGAGGAGGCAAAGCCCTTGCTCTTATAGGCATATATGCATATATCATAACGCCTAAAGCAAGCATTAAAAGCATTTTATAATAAGAAAATGATATACCTGTGATAAAATCATTATCATTATTAAACTTATCTATCTTACACAAGAAATATCTATAAACCAACACCCAAACAACAACTAAAAATAAAGGCCAAAATACTAAGAACATTCCTTTATAAAGAGTTGGATAGAAAGGAGCTTTTAAGTTTTGTATCATATCAGGTCTTAAATAAGAACCATTAGCAAGTGCTGTAAATATATCGCTTAAAATGTTCATATCTGTGAAAGGTTTAAACAATATAGAAAATATAGAATCATCAGAAGCTACACCCGGAGGGAAATATAAATAAGCCTCATAATTAATAATAAATCTATAGTATCCAAAACCTCCTATAAAAAGTAATATTAAAAATACAAATATAGATATAAAAGGAGTTTCAATGTTTTCTATGTATCTATCTTTATGAACCAAGAATAATACAATAGCTATAAACAAAAGAGGGGCAAAAGCAAAAGGCAAAGTAACATGGTGATTAGCAAGTGCCACCCCATAAAGAAAACCAAAAGCCATTAAATATTTATTTCCATAGTAAGGCACATCATCATCAGCATGCTGCCACACTGCCTCAAACCAATAAATAAGTATTAAAAGCATAGAAGCTATTTGAAGAATGTTTAAGCTGTAAACTTCTGCCATAGTAGCCTGTGCCCACATATTATCAGATATAGCAAAAGCAACACTTGCCAAAAGTGCAGGTATATGCACTACAGGAGAAAAACCTCTCTCAATTCTGTTTTGTCCTAATACTTTAACCATAATGAGATAGAAGAAAATCATAGCAATAGCACCGCATGTTCCAGAAAATAGATTTGTTCTCCAAGCAATGTTTCCAAATGGAATGTAAGTAAATAGCTTAGACATTAAAGTATAAAAAGGATAGCCCGGAGCATGCCCTACTCCCAAGAAGTATGCTGCTGTTGTAAGCTCTCCATTATCACCTGCCGAAAGTGAAGGAGTTAATGTAAACAAATAAAGTAAAAATGTAAACAAAAATGCTGCACTAGAAAATATTATATCTATCTTTGAAAGGTGATATGGTTTTATTTTATACTTTTTAAATATTGGTTCGCTGTCAGAAGACTTTGAGAATAATTTAGAAAGTATGTTTTCGCCTTTTTCTTTATTAGCTTTTTCTTTTTTGTTAGTATTATTTTTTTTGTTGTTTTGCAGATTATTAATATATTCTTCTATTAACTCTCTGTCTTTTTCTAATTTTTTTGTAAGCTCATCAATGCTTTTATTTTTGTAATTAGCTTTAATATACTCTTTTTCAAGATGCGAAAGTTTAGCCATTGAATTATTTCCTCTTATATAATTTTAAATAGTTTCAGATATATTTTATTTTGGATTATATGCGGCAATGAATTTCTTTTGTACTTTTTCCCGCCGCAAAAAGTACCAAAAAGTGCAAATAGTTATTTAATTTTTATAATATTTCAAATCCTAAAATATTACAATTATAATCAATTATTATATAATAAAATCGCTTATTATTCAACAATGTAAAAATATATTTTATGTCATGGAGCCATAGATATTGTACTTTTACTTGCTATAATATTTTTGATTCTTTCTTTGATTGTAATATACCCTAACGAAGAAATCAATCTTTGATTGTTATAAAAATGTGTATATTCTTTTAATTTTTCTCTCAATAATTCTACTGTGATATTTTTATTTAATCGTGAATAGAATTCTTTTTCGTCTATGCCGTGTACTCTTTCTACTACGCCATTGTATCTCGGTGTTGCTATAGGAATATATCTTCTCTCTAATTTATTTTTTAAGCAGTATTCATCAAAAATATTTATTTTAGAAGTATTAATACAGCGATAAGTATATTCCATACCATTGTCCGTTTGTATAGCCTGTATCTTAAAAGGTGAAGTTTTTAAGACATATTTTAAGAAAGATAAAGCACTATAAGGTGTTTTATCCTCATAGATTTGCCTCCAACTATAGCGAGTAGCTAAATCGACAGCAGTGAACTGATAGACTGTTTTTCTGCCTAATTTGATATATTTAGTGTCTATTTGAACTATTTTGCCTTCTTTTTGTATTTTAGAGACAAATTTACGCTTATCATATCGCTTCTTTTTCTTTTTTGTTTTATATCTCCAAAGATTATTTCTTTTTAGTACATTCTCTATAGCTGTAACCCCTATCTTAATGCCTTCACGATTTAAATATGCTTTAATATAATGCTTACCTCGATATTCTTTAGTATAGAGTTTAATAATTAAATTAATAGCTTTTTGGTTATTAAAGATATTTGGGGAAGTTTTTGGTCTAGTGCTAAAATTGGCGACAGTTCCAGTTTCTTTATATTTTTTAAGCCAAGCATAAAAAGTAGATTTGGGTATTTTTTCTATCTTTAAAAATCTTTTAATATTTTTAGTTTCTAATGCTTCATCCACTATAAATAATTTAAATTCTGTGCTATAATCTTTTTTCATAGTAGCATCCTTTTTATTTGTTTTATGTTCAAAATATTATAACAAGGATACTGCTTTTTTTATACTAAAAAATGTCCAATATCTCACACTCCTAAACAGTAAAAATATATTTTATAATGTAAAGCATATTTTATGTAATCATAGTATCATAATTGACTTTTTTCAAAAATTTATTATGATGGTCTAAAATTAATTTATTAGGAGTAGTTTTATGAAAAATGAAAATATTAAATCAGTGCCAATGTTAGTGATATTAAGCTTTGTAACATGCGGAATATATTATTTATATTGGTTATACAAAACAACAGAATTAATAAAAAATTTGGGGCTGTCCTAGATAACTAAAAAAGCTCCTTTTTTGCTAAATTATATATAATTTCCAACTGTTTGTCAACTTTTGGATTATTAAATCTAAATTGACATTCTTTAATAAATAAGTGAAAATGTGCTTTTGGTATTCCATTAAATTTACGAAGATGTCTTTTTGCTTGATTCCAAAAATTCTCTATACCATTAATATGGTTCTTTTCTTCAGCAAACTTTTCACTATGATTAATTCTAAAGTGCTTAAATTCTGATACATCTAATACATCATAACTATGATAATAATCTGAATAAACTATACTATCTGGCTGTACTTTTTGCCTAATAATAGGCATTAAAGTGCTTATTTTAGTATTATTTATCATTTTTACATATACTTTTCCGCCTCTTTTTAATAAACCAAACACTGGTATTTTATATGCAAGCTCCTCTCCCTCTTTTTCCTTTTCTTTTGCCGCCAAAATAACTCTCATCTGCTTCTATTTCTACATTAAAAACTTCTTCTTCTTTTTCTTTCTCATATTCAAATATTAATTCTCGTAAATGATGATAATATAATATTGCTGTTTTACGATTAATTCCAATAAGAGCAGAGGCAGTCCTTGCTGTAGTTCCTGCTGCAAAATGTTCTATTAATTTTAATTGTTTTTCTTGACTTAATTTACTGCGTTTCATACTTAAATTTTAACAAATTTCAGTTATATAGGACAGCCCCAAAAATTTTATGGATAATTCAGAAATAAATCCAACATTAGAATTAATATTATGTTTGTTCATACCATTCTATCAATTATATTGGTTTTATAGATATTCTAAAATAATATATAAAGATATGACTTCAAAGGTAAGTATGGATAATACAGAAGATACTTCAGTTTTACTTCTTATACTTTCATTTTTAGGTTTAGGCATAGTTTCTGCTGCTATAATACAAGATAAGTTAAATAGTATATGGTCAAAAACAGATGTTGATACTATAACTTCTCAAGCTAATTAATAAATCTGAAATAGTACTTATAGGAAAAGATTTAAATATAGTTTTTCTTAGAGAAATATTTCAGCCTATTTATAGAGATAACATAAAAAGAAAAGAGGACTATAATCATCATCATGAAGAGCATAATCATAGTGAAGATTGTTATCATAATGATGAAAACTGTTGCTATGACGAAAAATGTCATCACCATGATGAGGAAAATCATCATCATTAATAATCGAATGCATCCTCATCTATTTCTATATAATAGCTATTAGCTTTTTCTTTTATATATAATAAAGATTTTGGTATCTCCATTAAAAATGATGAAGGAGCTTGTTCCATAGTGCCTGAGCTTATTCTTCTTCTTTTAGCGTATGTGAGATAAAGTTTTTGTTTTGCTCTTGTAATTGCCACATAAAAAAGTCTTCTTTCTTCTTCTATGCCGTTTTCTTCTTCAAGTGAAAAATAATGAGGAAATACTCCATGTTCAAGCCCCGTAATAAACACCACTTCAAACTCTAATCCTTTGGCATTGTGTACTGTCATAAGAGTGATTGCATCTTCTTTATCTTCGTTGCTATTGTCTTTATATAGTGTTGTTTCTTCTAAAAATCCTCTTATATTTAAACTGCTTTCTGGGTTTTCATAATTATAATTTAAATAGCTGTAGTATGCATTAAAAAGCTCTTTTATATTGTCTTCTGCCGCTGCTATTCTTATATTGACGTCGCTTTTAAAAATTGAAAAATAATCTATTTCTTTTAGAAACTCAAAAAATACTCTCTCTATATGTTTAGAGTCTTCTTCTATTTTTTTTGAATATTTCTCTAATATATTTTTATACTCTTTAATATTGTTAAGAGCTTTTTTTGAAATATTAGATTCTCCTATAATATCTATTGCATCATAGAGTGTTAGATTTTTTTTATCTGCGAATGCTTCAAACTGAGCAAAAGTTTTTTCTCCTATTCCTCTTGTTGGAGTGTTTATAGTTCTTCTAATGCTGAAGTTATCATTAAAACCAGTAAGAAGTCTTAAAAAAGAAATGCTGTCTTTAATCTCTGCTCTTTCATAAAACCCAACTCCTCCTACTATTTTATAATTAATAGAATGAGCCATAAGTTCTTTTTCGTATGCTCTTGATTGGCTATTGGTTCTAAACAAAATAACTATATCTTTTGCTTCAAAACCTTCATCAAACAATAACTCAATTTCATTAGCAACCGATTTTGCCTCTTCATAATCTGTATAGCATATCCAATTTTCTATTTTATAATCGCTTTTTTTATTTGAAAAAACATTTTTTGTGTGTCTATGGCTATTATTTTTTATTACATTCAAAGCCACTTCAACTACATTTTTAGGGCATCTATAATTTTCTTCAAGGCGAATTATTTTAGTGCCTTCAAAATCATTTTCAAAGTTTAATATATTAGATACATTTGCCCCCCTAAAGGCATATATACTCTGATCATCATCTCCTACAACGGTTAATTGATTATCTAGTTTTTGGCTTTTATTTTTTTGGGTAAGCATTTTTATTAATTTGTATTGCTGTAAGTTTGTATCTTGAAACTCATCAACTAAAATATATTTAAATCTCTTTTGATAAAACTCAAGTATGTTTTTTTCTTTTTCAAATACTTTTATGGTGTTGAGTATTAAATCGTCAAAGTCCATCACATTTTCTTTAACTTCATACTCTGTGTATTTATCATATACTTTTCTATAATACTCCTCTTCAAAACCAATATCATATCTCATTTCATTTTTTATAGCAGATATATATCTTGAAACATCTTTCGGCTTTATAGATTTTGTAGTGTTTTCTTCTTTCATTATTTTTTTTATAACACTTAATCTATCCCCCTCGTCTAAAATAAGAAAGTCTTCTCTATAATTTAAACATTGAGCATTATCTTTTAATATTCTCAAACATGCAGAGTGAAATGTTCTTATAAATAGCCTAAATGGTTTTATTTCTGGAAGCATAGAGCATACTCTTGCTTTCATTTCATTAGCTGCTTTATTTGTAAAAGTTACAGCCATTATATTTTCTGGCTTTACGTGTTTTTCTGTTATAAGGTATGTTATCTTTTTTGTGATAACTAAAGTTTTACCGCTTCCAGCACCAGCCAAGAGGAGAAGAGGGCTGTCTATATGAAGCACCCCTTCTCTTTGATTTTCGTTTAAACCATTAAGTAACTCATTTTGTTTATTATTATCCATAAATATAAAACTCTAATTTTTTTAATATAATAAATTTTTATTTGTGGTGGCTTTGCCCCCATACCCCTACTTCTTTTATTGGTATAAAAGAAGCAAAAGAACTGCATTTAATGAAGTCTAGCTTTTTATGCATAGACGAAAACATATATATTATTTTTAATTTATATATTCCAAAGCCATAAAACTAAAACACTTGCACTTTCGCGAAGCGTACCCGAAGGGCGAAAACTTTGACGAAGTCCACACCGTGTAAGACGGAAAAAGTTGAATAAAACAAACTTATAAAATATATCCGTTTAGCTATATAATAAAAGCTCTAATCTTTTTTGTAATATCTCTGCATTATATCGTCAAATATTTTTGCCGCTTCAAATATAATATAATCGCAGCCGTCTATAGGGTCTCTATACTCTTCTTTCAAAGGAGTACAATCTGTATGCGAGGTTAATTCTTTAAACCTAGTAACAAACTCAAATTCTAACTCTTTTAAAAAAGTGCTTTCATGACCTCTCTCTATAATAAAAGCTTTAGAAAAAGCCATAATTGCTCCTGTTAATATTCCGCAAGTAAGTCCTAAGCCCATACCGCCTCCAAAACCAGCAGCAAGTTTTAAATCACTTTTATCTATTCCCAAATTATAAACTGTGTTAGCCCCATAAAGCATCTTTTCTGCACAATTTAAATCTTCTTCCTTCCCAAATCCATTATATAAATATTCGTATAAAGTCATAATAACAATTCACTTTTTAAAATTTTATTAAAGTAGAGCCCCAAGTAAGCCCAGCACCAAAAGCAGTAAGTAAAACATAATCGCCCTTTTTAATAGCATTCTTTTCAAAAGCCTCTGTAAATGCTATTCCAACACTAGCAGCAGATGTATTGCCGTATTTTTGTATATTCACATAAAACTTACTATCATCAAAGCCCAACTTTTTAGCAACAGCATTCATTATTCTAGTATTGGCCTGATGTGTAATTATTAAATTTAAATCAGTTAATTCTAAATTGGCACTTTTTACAGTTTTTCTTATAGTTTCATCAAATGTAGTAACAGCCTTTTTAAAAACCTCTGTTCCTTCCATAGTTATGCTGTTAAGTTTATCTTCCACATTTTTTTCTGTGATAGGCTCAGCACTTCCGCCGCCTTTAACAATTAATATCTCATCATTAGGCTCGCTTCCTATATCTGTAGCTATTATTACTCCGCTCTCATCTTCTTCTCTAGCCTCAATCAATGCAGCACTAACTCCATCACCAAAAAGTATTGCAGTAGACCTGTCTTCCCAATTTATTATATCGCTGCATTTCTCTGCTGCCACAATTAAAACCTTTTTACATTCTCCGCTCTCTACAAGTGAAGTTGCAGTATTAAGGGCATATATATATCCAGAGCAGGCAGCTGATATATCAAAAGCAAGGCATGAGTTTTTTATACTGAATTCTTTTTGTATGAGCCCAGCTGTAGAAGGAAATGTATATGATTTTGTTGAAGTAGCTACTATTACAGCATCAGCATCATCTATTTTTTCTTTTTTTTCTATCAATTTTTTTACAGCTTTTATAGCCATATTTGCAGAGCTTTCATTTTTATCTGCTATTCTCCTCTCTTCTATTCCTGTTCTAGTTACTATCCAATCATTATTTGTGTCTAATTTCTTTTCTAAATCATAATTCGTTAATATATTTTCTGGCAAATATGAAGATAAATTTTTTATATAAGCTTTCATTAATAATTTAACCCTCTCGTTATTAATAAATTAAAATAATCAAAAATGAGATTATATATTAAAATAAAAATTAAAGATATAGTTTTACTCATAGTTTATTCAATAAATATATTTAGCTAATATATATTAATTTTTAAAAATTTAAAAGTATTAGTCAATTTTATCTCAAATAGGAATATTATTATTTACTATATTATGTTACCTTGCGTTACAATAATGATAAAAAAAACTAATTAAAAATTAAAAACTTACGATAAGTAAAGTATTAGCAGTAAACTATTTATTAAGGAGCATAATAATGTCAACAAGCTCATTTTTTGGCATAGAATTAGGTAAAAGATCCCTTCAAAACTTCAAAACAGCTTTAGAAGTAACAGGACATAACATAAATAACGTAGCCACTAAAGGATACAGCAGACAAAGAGTAGTAATGCGTACATTTGATAAACCTTTAGAAGAGCCTAGTTTAAACAGAGCAGAACGTGCAGGACAAATGGGACAAGGTGCTGAAATAGCTACAATAGAAAGATTAAGAGATCAGTTTATAGATTCCAAAATAATGGTAGAATTAGGAAGCGATGGATATTGGAAGACAAAAAATAATTATTTACAGCAATTAGAGGCTATATACAATGAGCCCGGTGAATATAATTTGAGAAATGATTTGGATGCATTCTGGGATGCTTGGCAGGAGATGAGTATTAACCCTACCGAAAGAGGAACAAGAATGACTTTAGTAGAGAGAGCTGATAGAATAAATAACTCATTTAATCAGATGTATAATCAAATGGATTCTATGAGAAATAATTTAAACTCTCTTGTAGAAAGCAAAGTTAATAGAATTAATGATATAGCTAACTCTATTAGAAGTTTAAATACTGCTATAGTAAAACAAGAGGCATTAGGACAAAGCCCTAATGATTTATTAGACAAAAGAGATTTATTATTAGATGAGTTATCATCTTTAGCTAATGTTGATATAAAATCTATTGACCCTGATGAGACAATGATTTATATAGGAAGCCGTTCATTAGTACAGGGAAATGTTGTAAACAAATTAACTTTAGAGAGGAGTGCTGTTAATGAAGGTATGTTTGATGTTTATTGGGAAAATGACCATGTACAGCTTAATTTAGAGGGTGGAGAATTAAAGGCTTTATTAGAACTTAGAGATGTAGATACCGTTGATGCTATAAATGATTTAGACACATTAGCTATGAATTTAGCTGACAGTGTAAACGAAATACATAGAAGCGGTTTTGGTTTAAATCAAGAAACTGGAATTGATTTCTTTACTATGAATAAACAAACTCCTTCTGTAATAGGAAACTATGATTTAAACAATGACGGCACTGAAGATTCTACTATAATGTTTAAGGTAAGCGGTGTAAATAGTGTTAATCCTAATGATAGTATAGGAAGCTCTGGAACATTAGTGTTTGGAAGCAAAACAAGAGAGGGTGCTGATGTTGCTATAGATTATACTGCACAGATGAAAGTTGGAGAATTAATAGATAAAATAAACTCAAGCGATGCTAATGTATCAGCTTATTTAGATGATAATAATAGGCTTGTATTAAAAGCTAAGGGTTTTGATGATTATATTAAGCCTTCATACTTTATTAAACATATAGAAGATTCTGGAGATTTTTTGGTTGGCATATCTGGTTTATTAAATCAATCTGGAGCTAATGGTGCTTATAATTGGCAGGCAACAAATCAGGTTAATCAATTAGCTGGAGATTTTAGAAACTTTACTGTAACACCAGAAAAACACCCTGCAGCTGCAATTAGTGTAAACGATATAATAAGAAATGATATTAATTACATAGCAGCTTCAAAAGGTATAGACACTAATGGTAATGGTTTTAATGATAAATGGAACGGTATTGGTGATGGTTCTAATGCTTTAGCTATAGCTAATTTGAAAAATAAAGAAATAATGGTAGAGAGCAAATCTACATTTAATGATTTCTACACAGGAAGTATTTCTCAAATAGCTTCAAGAACAGAAACAGCAAACTCTGAAAGCGAAAAACAAACTATTGTTATGGAATATCTTGAAAAATTAAGACAATCTGTTTCTGGAGTTAACTTAGATGAAGAAGTAGCACAAATGGCAATGTATCAGCATGGATATAATGCTTCTGCAAGGGTTGTAAGCGTTATGGATCAGCTTCTAGATGTGGTAATAAATAGAATGGGTGTATAAAACATTTTTTAAAAATACAATAAATAAAGCGGTATTCATATTTATGGATATCGCTTTTTTAATTTAAGTATTGTATAATTAAATATTGTATAATGCTAAAAAATACATTTAGTTATTCCGACATTAATAGTAATATAGTAGGAGCATTTTAAAAAATGAGTATAAGACTTCGTATCACTTTAATGATATTTGCTGTAATGGCTTTTGTTGCTATTAGTTCTAATTTCTTAAGCAGCAACCTTAATATAGAAACTTTTTACAAAGTAATAGATGATAATATGAATAATAATTTCAAAATCATAGCTAATAACTTTGAAAATAAATTCTACGCATCACAAGAAGAAGTCAATAAATTATCCTACAAATCAGCCCTAACATTTAATACAGCAGATAAAAGAACTGATACATATCTAAACGATAATATCTCTAATTTCTTAATGGAAAATATTAATGAATCAAATCCATATATTAATAGAGTATTAAGTATTTTATTTATACCAAATTATACTTTAGCATTTAATGAGCTACCAAAATCATATAATATTGATACAAAAACAACTAATTTTACAATTATAACCAATGATATAAATGGAATATGGAGTAATCTAAATACTTTCTATCCTACAGATATGCATTATAAAACTTTTTTATCTTCTATGTTTAATAGAACATTATTTAATATATCTAAAACTATTGTTGAAAATAATACTACTATTGGTGTTGCTAACGTAGCTTTATTTTTTGATTATACTAATAGTAGCGAAATAAAAAACATATTTGGTATAGATTCATCTGAATTATTAATCATTGATAAAAATGATTTAACTATTATTAATTCTAAAGATAATAGATTAAATAAAAGTAAGCTAGATATAATTTATCCTGTTTATTATCAATTATTCAATTCAAACCTAGCTAAAGATGAAATAGTAACAGAAAATATTAACCTTTATGGAAGAGATTATAGAGTCTATATAAAAAGTATATCTGATATTTTAAATGTTGTTATGATTATACCTAATTCTTATTATGATTCACAGATAAGTTATATGAATAGGTCTATAGTTTATACTATTATTATGGTGTTTGTTATATCTTCCATCATAATAGGATTTTTCATAAAACTAATATTCTCTTCATTAACTAGAATATCTGATATATTAGAGGACTCTATTAATAACAAAGATTTGTCTGTTGAAATACCAGAGCTTTCTGGAGGCGATGAAGTATCTGAAATTGCAAGATGGATGGGTATATTAAGCGGTAATTTCCAATCTACTATAGCAAGCATAAAGAAAATTATATCTATATCTAGAAAACAAAGTGATAGATTTACTAATCAAATATCATCAAACTCAGTTATAATAGATAATATAAATGATTCTATAGAAAACATAAAAACTAATATTAACGAAGAATTAAACAATTTAGAGATAGTAGAAAACAGTAATAAAAATATTTTAGAATATATAGATATTAACTCTAACAACATAGATGAAATAGATATAGATACAAAAGACCTTCAAGAAAAAATAATAAAAGAAGGCGATAGTATAGAACAAATATCAGTATCTGTAGAACAAATGTCTAAAACAATAGAAGGAATAGATAATATTATATTTAATGCTTCTAATAAAACAAAAGACTTGCATATAGCTTCCATGAAAAGTAAAGAAAAAATGCAAGCTACATCAACAGCTACAATCGATTTAAGAAATGCATTAGGTTTTATATCCAATTTCGTAAGCTCCATAAGAAACATAGCCCATCAAACAAATTTACTTGCTATGAATGCCGCTATAGAAGCTGCACATGCTGGTAAATATAGTTCTGGTTTTGCTGTAGTTGCTGAAGAGATAAGAAAATTATCAGAAGTTTCAAATGAACAGGCTGATAATGCAAATAAAGTATTACAGACAATAGAAGAAAAAATTATAATAACAAGTAATGATTTAACAGAATCTACTACTCAATTTGATATGTTGGCTAGAGATGTACAGGAAGTTACAGAAATAATGGGAAGTGTGCATAACTCTTCTGTTGAACAATTAAAGGCTATTAATGAAATAGTTAATTCAATTACTACTATATCTAGTTCAAGTGAAAATATTAAAAAGCAATATATTAATGTGGCAAGTAAATTAGGAGATATGAAAAATAATATTAATACTTTAAATACTTTATCTGTTAGTGCTTCTAAATCTATGTCTAAACTTAGAACTACATCAAATGCTATATACGAAAATATTGATAAAATATATTCTAACTCTAATGAGCTTTTTAATTATGCAAATACAATGAATAAATTTGCAAATGATAATAATAAAATATTAACAGATTTAGATAATGAAATATCAAAATATAATATAAATACAAAAACCTCTTCAGCAGCAACAACACAAAGAGTAAGAGGAATATCTTTAATTATATTAAAAGATTTTGTAAAAGAGAAATTTGGAGAAGATGGTTATCAGAAATGGCTTACTGCTATGGAACCTGCTTCTTCATTAATATTTAAAAATGATATATCAGCAAAAGAATGGTATCCTTTTATGGCTGGTTTTCACAATCCTCATAAACTTGTATGTGATTTGTTTTATAACGGTGATAATGCAGGCATAAGAGATATTGCTGAATACCATTATCATAGACTTATACCGAAATACTTTAATATAATATTATTATTTGTACCTAGATATTACATTTTACGTTATGTAGCTGAGGTGGTATTTAAAGAGATACATGACCCTGTTAGAATTGAAGTTATTAAAAGCAGAAAAAGACTATTAGTAGCTCATATGAAAAACTTCACAGGTAATCCTGAAATATTAGAATTATCTTTAATGGCTTGGTCTTCTCTACTACTAGGTTCTATTACGCACGTTAAATCTTCTTTAGAGATTACTAAATCTATTAAAGATGGAGAGCTTTATACTGAATTTGTTTTGAAATGGTAAATATTAAATCTAATAAATACTTTGATATTTTTTACATTATACAATATAATATATACAAAAAATTAGGAAATTATAAAAGTGACTAGTAAAAGTAATTCGTATACTTATGGAATAATTATATTAAGCATTTCTGCTGCTATGCTTTTAACTTTAGCTTTTCCTCCGCTTAATTTCTTCCCTGTGGCATTTATAGCTCTATTTCCTCTAAATATTATTATATACAAAGCTGATAAAATTAGATATTATGTACTCTCTTCTTTTTTATTTGTGATAGTGTTTTTTGGATATTTGCTCGTATGGGTGGCAGCTTTTATGCTTAAAGAAACAGAGGCTGCTGTTTCTTTTTTAGCTTTATTTACAATATTATTTTTGCTTACTCTGCTCTTTTATTTCCCTGCTATGATAGTAAGCGGTTATCTTTCAAAGACTTTTCCTAATATAAGATTTTTAATAGTACCTGCAGTGTTTACTGTTATGGAATATATAAGAAATGTTGGATATTTAGGTTTTCCTTGGGGTATTATAGGATATTCTCAGTGGAACTTCATTCCATTCATACAAATAGCTGATACTATAGGTGTGCTTGGCATAAGTTTTTTAATTTATTTATCTAATGCTGTTATTACTCATTATTTAATATTATACGTAGAAAAATCTGAGAGTGTAAAAAATAATAAAAAAATATCAGACAAAAAGATTTTTATACCAGCTATAGCAACTGCAGCAGTATTTTTTATTATTTTAATATACGGTTTAATAAAAGTAAATTATGTAGAAGCAAAAAGAGTTTCTATGCCTAAAACAAAAATGGCTCTCATACAAAAATCTTTTGACCCTAATATTCCTTGGAATAGTATATACACAGGAGAGCCTTATAAAAGAAACTCTCCTGGCATACAAGGACTTGCAGAGAGGTTTTTATTAAAATCAGAAAAATTTCAAAGCGAAGAGAAAACAGACGGATATACCCAAAACAGCACCGTATCTGTGAAGAGAATATGCAAATTAGCGACCGATGCCGCATTGTCAAAACCTTCTTTAATAGTATACCCAGAATCTGTAACAATGGATTCATATAACTATTATTTATCACGTTATGAAGAGATGTTTCAATATGGTATGGTTTCAAATTCTACATATCCTGCAATTTTTAATACTTACATTTTGTATAATACTATAAGAAATACTCAGACTCATCATTTGCTTGGTACAACAATTATAGAAGAAAATACAAATGAAAATGCATATAACCCTTATAAATACTATAATGGAATAGCATTTATAAATGAACAAGGAAATATTGTTGACGATTACAGAAAAATAAAACTCGTTCCGGGAGGAGAAGCTTATCCTTTTCAAAATAATAAGTTTCTTTTAAATATCTTCCCATTTAAAAATATAATAGCTCTCATATATGAACAATTTGATAAAGCAGGGGCAAGCAGATGGGAGATAGGTGATAAAATATCTGTATTTGAACATCCAAATGGTTATAGATTCTCTGGCATAATATGTTATGAAAGTGCTTTTGGTGATTTTGTAAGACAGTTTGCATATTATGGTGCAGAAACTATAGCAGTTATTACAGAAGATGCTTGGTCTTATAGCGATAACTCTTTACTTCAACACTTTTATATGTCTGTATTTAGAGCAGTAGAAAACAGAAGAGATATAGTACATAATGGAAACTCTGGAGTAACAGGACACATATCAAGCAGCGGTAAAGTAATATCAACACTTCCTTTTTGGAAACCTGATTATATGATTGCTAATGTGGCTTTGAATGATAATATTACAATATATACCAGATTTGGCGAATGGTTTGTTGTGCTATGTTTTATTGGAATAGTTGTTTTATTCATCATGAAATTAAGTAATGTTATCAAAAATATTTACAAAAAAATAAAAGATAAAATATATACAAAAATTAAAAAAACTAAAGTAAAAAATAATAATAATAATAAAGATTTTAAATATACAGACAATGAAAAACATATTTACGATATAAATAAAAAAGAAAAAAACACTCAAAGTATATTCGATCAAAATACTTCAGAAATATATAATACTTTAAATGAAATTATAGAGGAAGATGAAAAAAATAATAATAATAAATAATTTTGGTGTATTATGGGATTATTTATCAATGTATTAATAGCAGAAGATTCCAAAGAAATTTCTGACAATATAAAAAAAATACTCTTAAAAAATCCTGCTGTAAAGATAGTAAACATTGTAAATAATGGCATAGATGCATACAAAACTATAATAAATAAAAAAACAGATTTTGCATTCATTGAATTTAATTTGCCGCTTATGACTGCATCTGAGATTCTTAGGCAATTAAAAAAAGATAATATAAATACTAAAATAATAATATTATCAACTACAGATAAAAATGATGATTTTAATAGCAGATTAACAAATTTAGGTGCATTTAAAATTATAAATAAGAGTGCTAAAAAAGAATATATAGAAAATGAAATATCAAATATTATAGTAAATAAAAATATTAAAAAAGAAGAATTCATAAAAAAAGAAGAAATAAAAATAAATGAAAATATAAAAAATAATTTATTTAGAAATGCTGTTATACCTAAAAACACAATAAATACTTTTCCATATAATATAAATAGAGTAAGTGATGTAATAAAAAAAATAAACTATTCTGATTTTAAAAATCCAAAACTCATAGCAATAGGAATATCAACAGGAGGCCCTAAAGCATTAAGAAGTTTAATTCCATCTATACCAAAAAACTTTCCTATTCCAATATTAATAGCACAGCATATACCAAAAGATTTTTCATATTCTTTAGCAAAGGGGTTAAATGATGTATCGCAAATTACAGTAAAAGAAGCAGAGGATAATGAAGAAATAAAATCCGGCTTTGCGTATATTTGCCCCGGAGAAAATAATATGGGTATACATTTAGATAATAACAATATCAAAATAAAATTAAGGGAAGATTTGAAAACCGATTTACCCTATATGCCGTCAGTTAATCATTTATTTAATACAATTAACGATAACCTAAAAGACCAAGCAATAGCAGTAATAATGACAGGTATGGGTAATGATGGCACTGAAGGAATGATTAATTTATACAATAATAAAAATCTTACCATTGCACAAAATAAAACTACAAGTACTATATTTGGTATGCCAAAAAGTGCTATAGAAAACAATGCTGTTCATTTTATAGTATCGCTTTATGATATAGCAGATTTTTTAGTGCAATATACAACAATAAAATTAAAAGGAAAATATTAAAATGAATAAAAAATTTTTGTTGATTATAATGACTATTTTTATACTTGCATCTTGCAAAAAAGAATATAAGGCAGATTCAGAATATGGGGCTTATATGTTTGAAAAGTATATATCAACATTAATATCTGCAAAAGATACTTTGGAGTTTACATCAAATATTGTTACTAATATTGATGAAAATACTGTAGAAAAAATAAATGAGATGTATGTATTATATGAGCTTACAACTGCAGATATTATAGACTCTATAAAAAATAGAGCTTCTATATATCAGAGGATATTTTCGGACGAGGAGGAGGCTCTTTGTAATTATTTGCCTAAAGACGGCGGATATTATGATGTGGCTATAACATATAGAGAATATAAAGACATAAAAATAGTACAGATAGAATATCCTTCATTCAATAAAATTTCTAAAAACTCTATTGAAATTGTTGGAATATATTTAAATGATAAATGGAATATTTTAACTATAAACTTTTTTAATTAAAAAATAAATATTTAAGGATAGCAAATGAAAAAAATCATTTTAATAATAATAAGTTTATTTAGTATATCTTGTCTTGATGATATAAATACTATTAAAAAAGAGAGTTTGTTTTCTTTTTATATAGAAATGAAAAATGAAATAATAAATGAAAACATAAACTGGATAGAAAAAAATTCTAATATAGAAAATATAAATGAAATGGAAAATATAATTCTAAAAAATAATGATTCTATTAAAAATATGCTATCATCAAAAGACGGAGAATATTCTGCCACAATAAATTACATAACAGCCGAAGCTAATCAAAATGACAGAGGAAGCTATATTATAAGAAACACAAAATTAAGCCCTACTTATTATTATATAACATTAGTATATGAATCTTCTAAATGGAAAATAGAAACTATAGATAAATTACCTATAAACAATTAACTTTTTATTTCTGATATTTTCACTTCTTTTACTTCTTCAGTATTAGAAACTTTTTTTAATGTCATTTTTTCTCTATCAAACTCAGCAATATAATAGTTGTTTCTTAAAGCTAAAACTATATCCTTAGCACCGCTTATGCCGTCATTTTTTTTATAAGAATCTACCATAATCTGCAAAAGAGACATTGTTGAAGGAAAACCAATATATGCTATCGCTACACCCAAAGAAGGAATTGTAGCTAATGATGAAACTAATACACTTTTTCCTTTACTCAAAGTTTTGGAAGATATAATCGCAGTTACGGCAACAACAACTCCTCCAATAAGTAATCCCCAAGCTATTTTACCTGTGTTTTTGATATTAGATACTTTTTTGCCCAAAGAAGATTCTATATATATAACATCTTCATCTCTCATAATAGCATCAACTATATCGCTTTCATTTTTGCATATAATAACTTCATCTCTATTCATAATTTACTCCCATATTATTATATAATAATTTTATTAATAAACAAGATAATGAACATTTTTTTTGTGTTAAGGAGTATGAGATATTGGACATTTTTTAGTATAAAAAAAGCAGTATCCTTGTTATAATATTTTGATATAGAAAATAAATAAAGGATACTACTATGAAAAAAGATTATAGCACAGAATTTAAATTATTTATAGTGGATGAAGCATTAAAAACTAAAAATATTAAAAGATTTTTAAAGATTGAAAGAATAAATAAATCCACTTTTTATACTTGGCTTAAGAAATATAAAGACACTGGAACTGTCACTAATTTTAGCACTAGACCGAAAACTTCTCCAAATATCTTTAATAATCAAAAAGCTATTAATTTAAGGGGCTGTCCTAGATAACTAAAAAAGCTCCTTTTTTGCTATATTATATATAATTTCCAACTGTTTGTCAACTTTTGGATTATTAAATCTTGTTTAGGAGTGTGAGATATTGGACATTTTTTAGTATAAAAAAAGCAGTATCCTTGTTATAATATTTTGATATAGAAAATAAATAAAGGATACTACTATGAAAAAAGATTATAGCACAGAATTTAAA